>JAPOIF010000071.1 GCA_029979085.1 Methanobacteriota archaeon
AAAATCCTCATTGTCAACCAAATGAGAACCCCCCATAACAACAAGTTTGGAATCCCAAACCATTCGACTTGATCTGGATAACGATCCGATAACCAACCGATGGTCAAACTCGAGCCGACTAAACTTCCGATGTATACAGGAATCGCAGCAGGCAGTGTCCAAGCAAGCGATTTGTGATTGTCAAAGGTATACCATCGATGAACAAAATGAGCCATCACTCCAGTTAGTCCCCAGAATGTACCCCAGAGAATTCGAACATCGACATTTGGAAAGAGAAACATCGAACCGGTCCATGCGATAAAAAAAACAGCGCTGTTGAAGGCGCCCGCGAGACCAAAGCGCCCCAGTGAGCCACGAGGAGCTAATCGATTGTAGATCTGTGACAGATTAGTCGTCATTGGTCACCACATCACTTGGCTTTCCAGTTAGGATGGTTCGCAAACGATTGTTGTCGTTTTGCATAGCATCCATCCATTCATACTTCACGCCAAGTTGTTCTGCAAGGACGCCTAATGCCAAGGAATCTTTCGGCAAGCATTTGCCTCCAAATCCACGGTTTAACCCAAAGATCGGGTCGAGATGTGATGGGCCAATAGGTTGTGCTTGCTCTGCGGTGATGATTTCACGAATTTTGTACCAATCCTCGCCCAAACCGTCGCAGATGTCATACAGTTGATTTGCAAATGTGACTTTCATGGCGTAAAATGTGTTTTTGGTGTATTTGACCAATTCTGCTTGCGTGGGAGTGACGTGGAAGGTTTGGTCACGTCGTAGAACACCTGCTTGGCGATGTTGTTCAAAGACTCGCTCTGCAACATCTGCATGATGCGTGCCGCATACCAAAATGTCCTGATTTGCAAAATCCTCCAGTCGCTGCCGTTCAACCAGAAATTCTGGTGAATATGCGATTTTGAGATGCGGGTATTCCTCGTGATAGCGTTGTGTTGTTCCCGGTACGACAGTGCTCTTGATGACAGCAGTAAATCCATCAGGCAAGGCATCAAGCGTTGCTTCAACGATGCTTGTATCGCATGCCCCTGTCTCTGGATGAGGCGGTGTTGGTACAGCGATGTAAGCGAAATCGACATTGTTCGTTACAATGGATAACTCCGTTCCTCGGGCAGGATCGTGAATAAACAATTCATGCGCATGCCCAAAACAATGTTCAATGGCTCCACCGACCATTCCGGCTCCAATTATTCCGATCTTCATAGAATCATCTCTCCCGGTATGGACGAGGATTGAGTTTGCCTTCTCTTGCCATAATGCTGGCTTGGAGAAGGGTCTCTGGCGTACCACAATCGACCCATGTTTCAGCACCTACGGAAACGAACTTTGCCTTACCTTCAGCAATGTAGGCACGATTGATGTCGGAAATTGAGAAGGAATCGCCCTTTTCTTCAACAGCACGATCGAGCTTGTCCCAAAAGGTTTCATCGAAGAGGTAGATTCCACCTATGGCAAGATTTGATGGAGGGTTTGTAGGCTTCTCGACGACATCAATGATGTTTCCGTCATCATCGAGAACGGCAACACCAAATGCTTCTGGATGTTCTTCTTCACGGGCTAACAACAAACAACCAGGGGGTTCTTGAGATTCAGAAAATTCCCGAACGATTTCATCAAATTCCACCGTGGTTATATTGTCAGAGAAATAAATCATGAGGCGACAATTCTCGTTGTGTGGGCGTGCGAGAAGAAGCGCTTGAGCAACGCCTTCAGGTTCTTCTTCGAGAACATAGTGTATTTGCTCACCATCCAAACTCTGGCCAACATGTTTTGCAATTTGGCCGATGTGCTCGTTGGAGATGATGGTTGTTCGGCCGATTCCCCCTCGCCGAATTGTTCCTAGCGCATAATCAATGACTGGTCGGTCGTAAAGGGGTAACAGAGTCTTTTGAGTGTAACGAGTAAATGGATACAAACGGGAGCCTTTTCCGCCAGCAACAAGAATAGCTTTCGTCTTCATCAAATGGACTCAACCTGTTTCTATTCAAGTTCTTTGCCCATAATGGCTCTTGATTCGAAGGATTCAGGAGGACGATGTCAATCATGAACCTTCATTTTCGGAGCGACCGAAGTTTCTCAAACATAGCACTTCTCGAAGCATCGTTTTGTTGTTGAGGCGGTTGCTCCAATCTTCTTTGGAACAGTTCCTTTTCCCACACGAAGACTTGGCCATTTTCACATCCTACTGCGACACGCTGGCCGTTGAATGCCATGTCATGGACGCGCTGACCGCTAAGTGAGGCGATTCGTTCGCCATCATTGATTGAATGAACAATGACTTCGCCTTGCGATCCGTTCCATCGAGCAACCCAACAGGATCCCGTCTCGGAGATGTCAAATCCAAGTGATAAGGCGACAACTTCGTTCCCATTGGCGTTCCATCGAGTGTCGTCCTCAACGAATTCGATGTTCCCCTCATCGTCTGCAAGAAGGTACCCACCTTCATGTTGAACCACATTGCTAATGGCAGATTTCATCGAACCTACCAGCGCTCCGTCCATTGAACGAATCGAACCATCAGCCAGTCCGAACACTGGTTTCTCTCCATTTGTTGCACAAATCGTCGGGCTCTCCCAGTCTTTGTTTTGATCGAGAATACCCCCGTTCGCATCGAGAATGAGGTAGCCGTTCAATGGCCGACCCAATCCTGCGACTGCTCCATCATTGTAAGGGTGGAGCGTCCACGGTCGCTCATCCATTCGATGCGTAGCAAGCACATCTCCGTTGAATGAAATCGACCAAATGGCGGATTCAATGAAATCGTTGTGTTCGATATCGTACACGGAAGATACAGCTAGTACGCACTTGTTTGTCGACATAACTGCATCCGCAGATCCCTCCAATGCAATATCCCATTGAATCTCTCCTGTTGATGCTGCAAGGCACACAATGTGCAATCCAGATGTAGCATAGATGGCACCATCCTGAACGACCATGGATGAGATGCGGTTTGGCGTCTTTGCCTCCCAAATTAAATCACCTGCTTCCGACCAGTGCTTGATGGTACCATCCCATCCACCAACGAGGAGCGCGTCATCATCGAGCAGGACAGTGCAACTCACCGCCTCTCCCAACTCGCGAACCATCCACGTACAACTGCTCAGGTCCATGACTTCCGATGCATTTCGCCTCATAAGGGAGTTTGCGTATTTGCATCAAACATGTCTGTATTCAGAATTTTATTCCGTTTTGGAATCGCAAACGTGAGTAAAAATGCAGTCAAGCCGAGAATACAGGCAGCGTAATAGTGACCCATTCCAAAGAATGCGAAGATGGTACTCATGCGAAGAACAGCGACTGAGCCCGTCCGTAGAGACCATACAACAAAGCCGATTGCTATAACTGAAACGCCCATGAAACCGTATCCAATCATAATGTAAATGCCTGCTGCACTCGGATCCATTCGAGGATTTTCCTTTTGCTCCTCATTTCGATCAATAAGTCGCTTTGTGCATGTTTCTTGTTCAAATGGGCACGGCTCATTCGCAAAATCTTCGGCCGAGGGGACGTTGAAATCGAGACGTGTAAACCCATACGGTTCAATCAGTGCAGGAGGCGATAACAGCAAACGTTCGACCAATGTATCGGTGTAATTTCCTCGCTCAACAATGATGTCAATTCTTGCAAGACCCGGCTTAACATACTCGTAAGAAAAAGAACCATTTGCATCCGTTGTTGTAACGCTTGAATTGAACCATCCTGGCCTTTCTTCCCATTCAAGAACAATCTCTGCGCCCTCGATTGGTTCTCCTTGATGATCGTACACCATCCCATCGAACATCGCTGAATTTGGCGGCGCAGTCTGTGACAATTGGTATACAAACTCATCAGGCTGAACCAATCCAGAATCAGGTGATGCGTAATCGAGCCCGTTGAGGAATCCCGATGCTGCGATGAACAAGACGAAGATAGCAATCGACTTTGTTATCGGATGCAATGTTGTATCGGGAATGGTGAAGCTTGCGTTGGATGTAGCGAACATCGTTGACGGTTCGGATTCTGGTAAGCCTTCAATGCCCACCCAGTCTGAACCATCGTCTTCGCTCATGGTTTCCCCAGCCCTTTGCTCTACTTGAGTTCAATGCGTTGACCGTAGTTGGAAACAAGGATAGCAATTGTCTCATCAGATGCACTGATACGAACCTCAATTCCATTCTCGTTTTTCTTATGCTCGTGGACGTACACGGCATCGAAAATGCGAGATAGGATCGCTTCCGATGCCATTTGATTCGGCTCAGGATTGTGAATGAATAGGGTCCGTTTTGGCCCGAACAGTGTGTTGAGAACAACAGCCTGCAACGCTTCGACTCCTTCGCCAGAATGAGAAGAAATGAACAGTGCGTTTGAGAATCCATGCTCAGATATCATGGCTTGTTTCGATTCGATTGTCGCCTCATCAACCGTATCTCGTTTTGTAAGGACGAGTTGAATGCGCTCCATAATTGAGGTTTCATCAACCTCCAATGCACGTTCAGTCAATTCACGAACGGACGTCAAGAGCTTCCTTTCCATTTCATCGATTGGGTCACCAGCATCGACAAGAAGAAGCAGAAGGTCGCATTCAATCGCTTCTGAAAGTGTTGCTCTGAACGCTTCAAGTGTTGCGTTTGGCAAGCCATCGATGAATCCGATTGTATCTGCAAGGAGAACTCGTGGGCTTGACTCAAGTCGCCCTAACGTCGATTCAAGCGTTGAAAACAACCGATCCTCGACAAGAACTTCTTTCCCAGATAAACGCCGGAAAAGACTGGATTTTCCAGCGTTTGTATATCCTGCAAGGCCGACGGTCTTGGCATGTTCTTTTCGCTGTCTCCTTCGTTCTGCAGCCGATTTGACTTGTTTACGCTGGCGTTTACGCAAGGCCGCTAATTCACGATTCACGTTGGTAAGGACAGAACCTGCTGCAGTCTGTCCAGCACCACCATATCCTGCTCGTTCACCAGTCGTCTGTTGTTTCACAACTTCCCTGAGAACGGTTCGATCCGATTGCAATCGGGCGATTCGAACTTGTGTTCGAGCCTCAACACTTGAGGCATGAGCGGTAAAAAGGGAGAGAAGCAATCGCACTCGATCCCACACCTCAATTCCAACAGCATCGTTTACGCCTACGAGTTGACGGGGGGTTGCATTGGTGTGAAGCAGAAGTAAGTCCACACCATTCCAGGGATGTCCTCGGGCTGCTGAGCGAAGTTCTTCAGTTACATCCTGAAGTTTCCCTTGACCCATGAACCACTTCGCATCACTCCGACCACGTTGGTCGATTCTGTCAACAATGTTGATTCCCATTGTTTTCGCTAGAGCAATGAACTCCTCACAATCCTCATTGTTCCGAACGAGCAGTAGCGCCTTACGACCTTGGTGGTCGGATTGTGCTTCATCCGTGACCAAACCTCCTGCACCAGCAAGAAGGTCTGCCTTGGAATCCGCCATACACATGGCTTGAATGCACTACATTTGATTTCATGCATTATCCTCATATGGGTACGGTTGAAGGCAGAACTATGTCGTCCGAGCATCATGTCCTCGTATCTTGGTCGGGTAGCGATGATGAATCCAAACCCCTCATCGAGATTCTCAATCGTTTGGGCTACCCATTCACGGTGAAAACTGAGGATACAACCCAACTCGAAATTGTTGTTGAATCCGATAGCATGCGAGGACTTCGCGACGCAGTCGATGAATTACTAGTTCAATTGTCATCGTTGGAAGACTGATCTTCCATCAATTTTGATACTGCATTTGGATCGTGATTCTTTTCGAAGTAATCCGTAGCAACAAGGTCGCCTAGCCGTTTCACGCCTGCTTCGATTAAGTCAGGATCATTTCGTTCAGCCTCCTCCCATCGTTGCTGTGCATGCTCTGCGTAACGTTGGTCGGCTTCGGCTTTGACTTGTTGAGCAACGGTCAATTCATCTTCAAGGCCTTGATACTCTTCATGTTCTTGAGCCGGTGTCAACTCTTTTTGTGAATCCAAATCGGATTCGAGAATACCAGGTGTGAATCCTCGCTCATCTTTTCCTCGCGTCATGAGAGGGTTTGTTCGTTCTTTTTTCATCTGCAATTCCCATTGTTCCAAGACCAATGCTGGCGTAATTTGAGAACCGAGATCATCGATATCGATGTGCAGATCACTGAGCATTTCCTCAATCCAAACGTCCGTTGCTTTTCGGAGTCTGAAAAAATCAGCGAGGGAAATCGTTTGCCCAAGCAGAAAGCACATCATCGCAATCAACCATGATGCAGTCAAGAAAAAGGCAACAACAGTGCTTAACCCTCCAAGAAAGAGAACTGAAATCATCCATCGTTTTCGTAGTTCTTGATACGAATAGATGCCACGAGGAATGGTACCCATTCTCATCCCTCGGCTCGTTTAGCAAGTTCCCTCAGTTTGGCCATGGATACCTCATCATCAAGCGCTTCAAGTTCCCAGCCGAGTTTTTCCATGTTGCTTGCAATCATGGCATCAGCAGCAACGGTCAATCGCTCATGTGTCATTTGCAAGAGAAGGGCAATGAGCAATCCTGCACCAATTGCATACTGCCATATCGTAAAATAGGCAACTGCGAGAAGAAAGACAGCAGCAATACCTGCTCCAAGTAGCGTTCTTGATGTCAATCGAGCCTTCGAATCGAGCGCATCGAGAATAGCAACAGCATGTTCTCGCTTGGTGGCCATGCATCACCCAAGGAATCCAAGGTTCTCAAGATACCGCTATTCAAACAATTCAGCAATAAATTCGTCGCTCATTCTTCGAAATTGTCTTCGCATACGCTCCTCTTCCCGGTTTTGGACAAGGACGCTGTCGGTCATGGTAACATGTTGACGCGGTTCTGAAGCAAGTTGTGTGAGCAATTCAGCAAGGTTTTGTTGAATCGCAGCCGTCTGTTCGGTCTGAAAAGCAAGAAGCCGTTCCATGGCGACAAACATCCGATCTTGTCGACTGGTTCGATCCTCCAATGCAGACGATTGGGCATTCATTGCCTCTTCTTGACGCTTGAGCAATTCACGAGCAGCAGGCGTGCCAATAATGTCCCTTCGATGCAGCTCAGCTTGCACATTGGACAGCGACTCCTGGAGTTGGCTTATACTATGAGCAGAGAGATTCAATTGCTGTCGTAGTTGCATTCGTTCACGTTGTAGTCCCTTTCGCTCCGCACGATGGATTGTTGCCTCACAAACGAAGACGCTGACAATCCCCGCCAATACAGCAACTTCAGGATGCGCTAAACGCCATGTTACAAAACTCGCCCATACCATCCAGCCACAGAACATGCTCGCTAAGATTCTCATACTGAGAATATGAGTCGGGACTCTAATAACGGACTATTGGGATGTCCAATGGAGCCCATGTTTACATTGTGGCCCTACGAATTATTCATCTTCGGTATCATTGGGGATTGAACTGAGATTTTTGATAAGATTCACACTAATTTTCGACTCATCAGTACTCCAGATTTTCACGATGACATCAACGATGTCTTCTTTTTTAGAATTGAATCTATTCCCTGAATAGGTAACTCCATCATGAACTAGAGTCGTGTGTATTCTCACCGAGGTTCCACTTACTACTTGCGAAGCACCGCCACCGCCACTGCCATAGCCATAACGTTCGCCTTCATCATAACTGGAATATGGTCGAATAGTCTCAGTCCAAGTGTATTTTTCTTTCTTTACTTCAGTAACTCGAGCTCCATTCAAAAAGAGGATGTCACCTGATTTAAGATCATCATTGAAGCTCTCATAAATTGGCTTTCCGATTTCGGTATCCCTTGGGTGGACCTTAGCAAGTATACCTATTCCTCCAGAGGAAACATATCTTGGCTTAATGTCAATCAGACTTCCGCTGAGTGCCTGTTTTGCAGTTATGACTCTTTTTCGCGTAAACACGAACATAAGAAGGAGATTGATTGTAACACACAGAATGGGTAGTATGAGAAAATTTTGGTAGAAGTATCCAAGTATATCATTCGAATGAGAACCATCAGAATCAGGAATCAGAAGAATAAAAAATAGCATCAATTCGGGAATAACAAGAAATAAACTAACCAAGAAATCTTCTTTTCTTGTTGCCCTTTGTTCATAGAACTGCAAATGGTTCGAATAGGATTCAAGCATTGATATCGCCCTCGACATGATTATCCTTCGCTTGACACTAAAAACATATTCAGATTTGGATATTGCATCGAAGCATCCTCCGATATACCATACACGCAGAGGGTAGCGTTTGCAACGACCGACTGCAACCCCATTGATTTGCTAATGCCTGAGCAATGGGTATTCAGATGAGCTCTCTGAAACTATCCGGATTTAATTTGAAAAGGGATTGGTTTATTGTTTGCGAGAAAATAGCCCACACATGCGCAAAGGAATATTATGTTCAACACTCATGTTGATATTTATGGTTTCAATTCCTGTTGTTTCTGCTGAATACTCTGGAGAAGTTGAGTACTCAATTGGAGACTCAATTTTTGATATCAAGTTGAATGGAGACGAATCTTGGACAAATGATGACGCCTCCGATCTTCTTTGTTGGATTGATGAGAATCATGGCAACAATGATGGAATAACATCTGAAAACGAAGAAGAAAATTATGAAGCATCTGCTCAAGAGATGGTTGGAACTGAAGTAAATCATTACTTAAACGGAGTAGTAGCAATCCTCGAAGAGTATGCTATTGACCTAAGTTTTGAACATGGAAACTGTCTTGATACTGAACTAGTGACTATTTCATACGAAGGAAAGTTCTCATTTGATACTGAGCCAAGCGACAAATATGTACTTCTCTTCAATACCACAGATGCTGCAATAGTAAACAATTTACAGGTTAATTACTGCATATTCCAAGAGTTTGAGGTGCAATCCGTCAGTGGTCTAGCAGATGATTCGACTAGTGAAGAATGTGTAAAAGGATTCAGAATTGCTGGTGAAGACATGGAGATACAATTTGAAGTTGCTA
>JAPOIF010000072.1 GCA_029979085.1 Methanobacteriota archaeon
GCCGTGGAGAAGAGACCAAACTCTACGATTCAGAAGCACAATAGTCTGAGGGTACGCTGCCAATCCACGACACCGTTGCAAACTCAATGTACGGTGGTGCTGCACCGATCTTCCAACAACAAATGCCTCAACCAGTTGCTCCAGTTCAACCGGTCGTCGCAGGACCACCACTACCACCAAGTGGACTTCCAGCAGGATGGACCATGGAGCAGTGGCAATACTACGGTCAGCAATATCTCGACCAAATGCAGCAATAGAGCAATCGTTGCATCCCCATGGCTTATGCTAAAGTCCTAAAGGGGAGGAGAGCGAGGAAACATCATGTCAGAGGGCGACCCCATGGAGGATGTCATCATCGAAGATGACACTGAGATGGTCACTGTATGGGCTCCTGAGCCCTCAAATGACAGCGATGAACTCCTCTCATCGAGTATTGATAAATGGATCAATGACGTCAAATTTGAAACAACAGAGGATGTTCCAATTCCTGAACGTCTTGTTGACCAAGTGATTGGACAGGAAGCAGGATCTGTCGTGATTCGTAAAGCGGCCGAGCAACGCCGTCACATGCTGATGATTGGTGACCCAGGTACTGGTAAATCCATGCTTGCTCGCTCGATGACCGACCTCCTACCCCAAGATGCACTCGAGGATGTACTCGTCTATCCAAACGAAGATGATGAGAATGAACCTCGTGTTCGCTCGGTACCTGCAGGACGTGCAGAACGCATTGTACGTATTCAGAAGGAAGCCATTCGTGAGCAAAAAGAGAAGGCTCAGCGAATGTTGCTGATTGGATTCGGTGCGGTTGCGTTTTTGCTTGTCATCGTTGCAATTCCAAGTGGGGACATCCTCACCTTGTTGTTTGGTATGTTCCTCCTCATGTTCGGATACATGTTCATCCGTAGCCGTCTTGGTTCAGGTGATGAAGGTCGTATTCCAAAAGTACTGGTTAAGCATGAACTTGATGACCGCCCGCCCTTTGTTGATGCAACTGCAACACTTTCCGGGTCTCTCCTGGGTGATGTTCGTCACGACCCGTTCCAATCTGGTGGTATGGAAACACCTGCACACGACCGAGTCGAACCTGGTGCCATTCACCGTGCCAACAAAGGCGTTCTTTACATCGATGAAATCAACCTTCTTCGTCTTGAAGAGCAACAGGCACTGCTCACTGCTATGCAAGAGCGAGCTTTCCCGATCTCGGGTCGCTCAGAGCGCTCCTCAGGTGCGTTGACAAAGACCGAGCCCGTACCATGCGACTTCATTCTGATTGCAGCGGGCAATCTCGATGCTATCCAAGGCATGCACCCTGCATTGCGAAGTCGTATCCGTGGATATGGATACGAGGTCTATGTCAACTCCGAGATGCCTGACACCAACCGAAACCGTAAGCGTCTGATTCGCTTCATCGCCCAAGAAGTACGTCGGGACATTGGCACGACTCGAGAGATTCCTCATTTCGATAAGTCTGGTGTCTCATTGATTCTTCGTGAAGCACAGCGACGTGCTGGTCGTCGAGGCAAACTTTCACTCCGACTTCGTGAATTGGGTGGATTGGTTCGAATCGCTGGAGATCTTGCCGCAGAGGACGGCGCTCCCTACGTCACGGATGCCCATGTTCTTGGTGCACGCTCCATTGCAAAGCCACTCGAACAACAAGTGGCAGACCGTATGATTGAACGTCGCTTGGATTACGCCCTCATCGTCAACTCTGGAAACCGAGTCGGCCGCGTGAATGGCCTTGCAGTCTTGGGTGCAAACTCCGGTCTCTCTGATTTCTCCGGAATCATGCTTCCTGTCGAAGCACTCGTGACTCCATCACAGGGTGGTGGAGGAAAGATTCACGCAACGGGTGGCTTGAGCGATCTTGCCAAAGAAAGTGTTACCAACGTCAGTGCAGTCATCAAGAAACTTACTGGAAAAGATGTATCCGATTACGATATTCACATTCAGTTCGTTGACACACACGGTGTCGATGGCGATTCTGCGTCGATTACCATCGCAACGGCAATCATCTCAGCACTTGAGAACATCCCAATCCGCCAAGACCTTGCAATGACAGGATCGCTTTCAGTTCGAGGAGAAGTACTCCCAATTGGTGGTGTCACAGCCAAGATTGAAGCTGCTGCCCGAGCAGGCGTCAAGACAGTCGTCATTCCTCGTTCAAACATGCAGGATGTCCTGCTCGATGAGCAGTTCGAAGGACAGATTGAGGTTATCGCCGTTGATACTCTCGATGAAGTCATGGAGCATGCGCTCATTACTCATGAACAAAAGCAAAGTCTTGTTGAGCGCCTTGGTTCTGTTATCGACCGTTTGACGCCAGACCTCTCAGGTCCAACAACCTCGATTTGAACACCATTCTGAAGCATGACTTCAAAGAGTGGACCTACTCCAGCGATGTATGGATGAAGAGGCCAAACCTTCAACCGGCATCGATGCCGGTAAGGGTGCTTTGGTTGTGCTCTTTCTCGTCACCATGATCGATATGATTGGCTTTGGAATTGTTATTCCATTCCTCACGTATCTTGTGGAGGATTTGGCCGCAGATCAGAACATTACCTCCATCGGAATATGGGTTGGTCTTCTCATGACATCCTATTCGGCTGCACAGTTTCTGTTTTCACCCATTTGGGGTGGATTGAGCGACCGTATTGGACGCCGCCCAGTCTTAATGATTGGATTGGTTGGTAATACAGTCTTCTTCACCATGTTTGGTCTCGCAAACACGCTCATGATGGCTCTTGCAGCACGATTTCTTGCAGGCGTGTTTAACGGTAACATCGCTGTTGCTCGAGCGTACATCGGAGATGTTAGCTCACCCAAACAACTTGCAACGAGAATGGGTCTCATTGGCGCAGCCTTTGGATTAGGATTTACCATTGGACCATTCTTGGGCGGAGAGTTATCATCGCCTGCTGAACGCTGGAGTCTTTTTACAGATACGATTTTTGAAACGTATCCCTACCTCCTTCCTTGCATATTAGCAAGTGTTCTCTCCATTTTTTCACTTCTTCTTGCCTTCAAATATCTGCCAGAGTCCCTTGCACCAGAATCTCGATCAAGCCGTACAACCCAGACTTGGGGGGCTACGATGAAGCGAACTGCTTCCAATGTGAAGCGAATGCTTGGAACGAAGAACATCGGTTCTCTCATGTGGGTCACATTTCTCTACATGTTCGGATTTACCGTCATGCACGCAGTCTTCATTCTCTACACGCAAATGGATCCCTCTCAGGGCGGACTTGGTTTCAGTGAGGCAGACAATGGACGAATTTTCGCATTGATTGGTATCCTTGGGATTGTTACGCAAGGGGGGCTTATCGGTCCGTTAACTCGCAAGTATGGCTCACTGTTTATCCTTCGATTCGGAACGGTTTTGTCAGGATTTGGACTTGTGTTGGTTCCTTATTCAACTCTGGATTTCGTATGGGCCTGGATGCTCCTCATCACTGGATGTATTGCAATTGGTAACGGTTTATTCCAACCATCGTCAAGTACGGTTCTCACGTCACTCGCCCGGCAGGATGACTATGAGTTGGGTGCTGTGATGGGATCTCAAGAATCGCTCTCTTCATTTGCCAGAATTTTAGGTCCATTAACAGGTGGATATGTATGGACAATAACCGTGGAACGTACAGGATTTTTCGATTACCACACAGCATTCCATGTCTGCGGTTTGTTGATGATGTTGGCATTTATTCTGTCTTTCAAAGTTGAATTTGTAGCCCCAGAACAAACATCACAATAAATTCAAACGTGAAGGATATGAGAGCGACGCATGGACGGCCAAGAGTCTGTGTTTGACAATGAGACGTTTCACAAGCGACTCGGTAATCTTGCATTCGCTGCTATCCTCTTGACATTGCTCACTATTTGGATGATTCAACTGAAAGGCATTTTCCAGCCGTTTTTTATTGCATTAGGGATTTATTTTGTACTGAAACCCGGTGCGGATTATCTGTCAAAGAACGGCTTCCCGATTGGCCTCTCCTACGTGACGATGATTCTCTCAGCATTTTTGATCATCGTCGCTGCGGGTTATCTTGCCTTTGACCAAGTGAGCGATCTTGCAGATGATGAGGATCGAATCAAGCAGTACAATCAGAAACTGGACAAGCGTTGGGACCAACTGAAAGGAACCCCTGTAGTCGGCTCTTCGATAACTGAATCATTGAATTCAACCAATGGAACGTTTACTGAAGATCTCGCAGAGATGGGTCTTTTGTCGAGTGATTCTGGCATTGCTGATCTTGTTGGTGGAGTGGTATCAAGTGTAGGCAGCTTGTTAGGTATGGGTTTGACAGTGACCTTTTTCCTCATTTTCATCATCTTTGAAGCGAACTTTTTGCCAGGTCGAATCGAGAGAGCCTGGCCGGGTGGTGTATCAGGTCGAGTTCAAGATATGCAGATCCAAATTCAGGAGAGCATCAATACGTATGTTGTTGTCAAAACGGGCGTTGGCTTGGGTACTGCAGGAATTACAGCAATCATCCTCTTCATCTTTGGAATCGATCTATGGTTTACGTGGGCTTTGCTCACCTTCATCCTCAACTACGTTCCTTACATTGGTTCATTGATTGCAACGATTCCACCGTTGATCCTCGGATTTGTGACCCTCTCTCCTGTTGGGTGGTTTGTTATGTTGATTTTACTCGTATCAAATCAACAACTTTGGGGAAGCATCATTGAAACGAAGTGGGCTGGACGAGCCCTCGACATTTCACCAGTTTTGCTTCTTCTGACAACCGCATATTCCTACTGGGTATGGGGTATCCTCGGAATGGTTCTTGTTGTTCCATTTACAGTCATCTTCAAGATCGTTCTTGAAAACATCGAGCCAACTCGACCAATCGCCATTCTCCTTGCTGAACGTGCCCCATCCATTGACGAGGCATGGAAAGAAGCCATGAAAGATGGTCGAATCTCAAGTCACGAGAGTCGGTCGTTGGAAGAAATCCAACGTATTCTCGGATTGACCGATCGTCAGATGACAAAGGTAGCTGCGAAACATGCGATTGAACGTTCACTCAAACGAAATCGTGTTACTCCAGAACAAATGGAATACATTCAAGAAGCTGCAACATTGTACGACAATGACGCCTATATCTTGCAATTGAACAACATTGATGTTGAATCTGGTCGACTCAAGAAATCAAATCGTATCGTCTTAGAATCCATTTACGAGCGACTGGAAGAGGAAGAATAATCACAGAATATCGGTGAGAATCTTTTCCAGTTCGGTATTGATCATGAGAATCAGGGTTCCGAATTCTGGTGGAATGTTCGGATCTTCATAGAGTTCCTCAAGTTTTGATTGCGACATTGCGATGCGAACGTCGAGTTTTTTGCCCTTGTTCAGCAACCAATTTTCACAGGTTTCTTTTGCTTGTTTTCGAATGTTTCGAGGAACTTTAGGGTCATCGATTTGATTGATGACTGTAGCAACCTGCTGTAGTCTTGTTTCAACGTCCATCATAATAGCCCCCAGGAATGCCCTGTAATGTTCCCTTGTTGTGGACCGTCTTTAAGTTCATTGGCGACATGGACACCTCAATGGATGTCGATTCAGACCTCATACTTGGATGGGCTCGAATGGGTGTTCTTCTACTCTGTATGGGGTGGGCTGCGTGGTTTGACCATAAAGAGCGTCGAGTTTCAAACGAACATTGGATTGTCTGGACAAAGCCGATTGTTTTCATTTGGGCGCTCGATTTATTGATGCAGTCACCACATTGGTCTGTTTGGTTAACAGCCTCAGCACTTCTTGCTTATGCGAGTGGTTCGGTCATAGGGCGACCAACGGTTCGAGATGCACGTGAAGGGAATCGAATCGATCAAATCGTCCTTTTCTGGTATGTTCTCTCTGCGGTAGGATTGGTTGCAGGAGCTGTACGTTTCATGCAGGTCTCACCTCTTGACGTTCTCATCGGTGATGCTACACTTGATGCTACGCTTTGGTGGTCGTACATTGGAGCATTGTTCACACTCTTTGTCATTGATTTAGCATGGAGACTGAGATTCATTCATGGCGGAGCCGATGCCAAAGCTCTGATGTGGGTAACGCTTCTTTTCCCATCCTGGACAGAAGTTCCGGTGCACAATGTCTCTTCCATGGAAGAGATTGTACTGCACTTACCACCATCTCTAAGTTTGTTGATTTGGGGCGGATTTTTGTTTCTTCTCATTCCATTCGTTTTGATTGTTCGAAACATTGCCAATGGTTCGGTTCGAAATGTATCCGATTTGATGATGTCTTGGATGGCACTTTCCGTACCGTTAGCGTCTGTTCGCCAGCGCCATGTTTGGATTCTCACCGAAATCATGGAATTGCCGAGTGGTGAGTCAGTTCTGAATCACAGAAAACGTGCACCACGCAAAACGCCAACAGAAACTGAACTAAATGAGCACATCGAACGATTGGAAGCATACGGTGCAGAACGAGTATGGGTCAGTTTGAAACTACCACTACTGTTGTTCTTGTTCCCAGCAATCATCCCACTATGGTTGATTGGGGATCCAATGGCGTCTTTGTTGCCATTGGTGCTACCTTGATGATCAGCTACCCTTTCGCTCAATGTTCTTTGGGCGGAGGCCTTTGTAGCCACACTTTCGGCAACGTGCAGCGCGAACAGCGTTTCGAGCGTTGCACTTCATGCAGATTTTGCGTTGAAGCATACGAGCCTCAGCCTCAGGGAATCGTGCCATGGCCTTGCGACCAACTTCCTCTATTTAACCGCAACCACCAGAATCGAGATATCCCGATGCCATGGTTCAAACACTTGAGAGAGTAGCATGCTGCATGCGCATCGTCCGTCTCCCCGGGATTCATCACGATGCGAATGCAGTTCTTCTGATGGGAGAGCGTGAAGCTATTCTGATTGATTCAGGAACAGCATGGTATCAATTGCTTCAACAAGAGCGCATCGTAGGTCAACTCGGAGATGAAGTCAACCTCCGAGAAATTATTCTCACATCTCGACGTTACCCTTTCAGTGGTGGTAGTGCATCCATCGCAGAACGATTTGACGATGTTCCGATTAAGGTTCATCCATCAGCCACATCTTCATTAGCAACTGGTGATTTTTTCACCACATGGGCCAACAGGTACGACTCCGACATGCCAGTCATCAATGCAGTCGAACTGGAATTCGGACAAAAGATAGAACTTGGAGACCAATCGATTGAGATTGTTGAAGCACCAGGGCCGAGTAGTTGCAATCTTCTCGTTCACATTCCATCTGCTAAGACCGTTATCGCTGGAGCACTGTTGCCGAGGGCAGATCGCCCAATGCGTTGGGATGTGCCGACAGGCAATCTCATCGATGGAAAGTCAAGTCTTGAGTATGTCAAAACTCTTGGTGCTGAGAAGCTTATTCCCATGCATGGCCCAAGCATCAAAGGTGTTGAACACATATCTGAGACGATCGATCGACACATCACAGCCCTTCAGGATATCATTGAGAATCAAGGGGTTTTGCCACGATCTTGGCCGAAACCTGCACACACATCCCTCTGGCATGAACCAGTTCCATCATGGCCGAGAAAGGAACAGGAAACGAATCAAGCAGAGGGTAACAGCCTCAATTGAGCTTCAGCCTCTCTACGCTGAGCTTCGATTGCTTTTCGCTCTCGCATCCTGCGAAGCATGAGATTGTCTCCAAAAGCGGTCGAGGCATCTTCCAAATTCGAGAGTGAACCACTACGGTGGTAGACGCATTGTTCCCATCCGGATTGAACCCGAATCTTGGTTCCGTCAGAACGGATGGATGATATTGAGCGGTTTGTCTCGAAGAGGAGTTCGGACGTTCCATCTTTGGTCAGATTCCAGACCCGCCCTTCAGCATCTGCGATGAGAAGTTCGGACTGATCGTTCATGCACATCGCTCGCAATGGAACATGGCTAACGGTTAGTGTGGCGGTAAGCGAAAACTCAGGAAGTTGCACTATATGCAGTTGACCAAGTTTGTCTCCAACATAAAGTTTGGAGAGGGCTACATCATCTTCCTTTACGCCGAGAATGGCTGTTGCTGAGGTTCTCAGGTGCAGTGTTTTACGGGCTGTTGGGGTTTCCCAGACGATCAACCCATCACTCATCGCAAGACAAGTTCCATGGGATGTTACGAGGCTACGAACAGTGGTTCGGTTGTTACGCATACCTTGTTGCTGAGTGCAGTCGGTATACCTGATTTCTCTTGGGTGGAAAATGAAAGTGAAAGTGAATCAATACATGTCATCATTCTTGTTCTCTTTCTTCCAAGCGCGGTAACAGGATTTGCACACACGAACTCTTCCTTTTGCCGATACAAAGTTTCCAGACCCCCACATCTCTGTAGAGTCATCGAACGAAAGCGATCGTCCACCGAGTTTCTTATCAGCGAATCGTTCACAGGACTTGACTGCACAAGGGAGTTCTCCTGAACTTGATTTCTTCTCTTCAGAACCGTCTTCAGAGGCTTTGGATTTGTTCTTGCGAGCCTTCGCTTTGAATCCCATAGTTGCCCGAAAGCGAACTGCCTCAAGAAACTTAGGGTCTCATTGTTGTGAGCCTTCTCCAAGTTGCGCCATCAATCCTTCAATGAGACGGAGTAGACCTCGTAGTGTCACTTCAGAGACATTGGCGATGGAACAAATCTCGGATTGTGTCCTTGGAGAACCCGATTCGTTGCAAGCCTTGTAGATCAATGCCGCTGCAACACCCATAGGTTTCTTTCCTTGCCAAACATCCTCGTGTGGTTTAATCACAGACCAAAGATGTTGAACTTGACTTCGCATCGATGGCGCAAGTTCGAGCTTGGACATGAATGGGTCAAAGTACTGGTCGGGAGAACTGATCGAATGCATGTTGAGCATTCGCGATACTTGACGAATAAGTCGCGACAATTCCTTCTCTTCAATCGAAAATTGCTCGGCGATGTCG
>JAPOIF010000073.1 GCA_029979085.1 Methanobacteriota archaeon
AAAACTACTCCCGGGCTTGAATTTCATCGCAGGTTTGAATGGAGAACGAACCGAAACGTATTCGATGAATCTTAACCTGCTTCAAGAATTGAGAAACGAAGGTCTACTGTTGAGAAGAATCAACATTCGACAGGTCGAAGGAGAGGGTTTCCAGGAGATTCCAGAACTTGAATTTAAGAAGTTCAAATCGGCAGTCCGAGATACAATCGATTCTCCTCTCCTTCAGGAACTCTTTCCACTTGGACACGTTCTCAAAGATGTTCACTGGGAGACACACGATGGAAGAACGCGTTTGCCCATTCATCTCACAGATGAACACGTCGGAGAACATGTGCATGGCCGTGCAGGACTGACCTTCGGGCGTCAGATTGGAGCCTACCCTATTCTCATCGGCGTCCCATATCACATCCCATTGGAAACCTCCTCTGACATCATGATTACAGGACATGGAGCCCGTTCGATTACGGGTGTCGAGATTGGATTGAGCATCGACACTGCAAGCGAAAAACAACTTGAAGCAATTCCAGGAATCGGCAAGAAGGCCGCATGGAACCTCGTTTCTGCTCGTGCTAAATTGAAACGGAAAGAGGAACAACCAACCATTGAATCGATATTCAAGTCAGCCAAACTTCAACTCAATTCCACTATTTTGTCCGTCTTTGCAGACGAGTAACCTCAATGAATCTCCTCGATGACCTCAAGTCATGGCGACATGGGTCATCACTGGTGCGAACAGAGGTCTCGGACTTGAATTTGCGAAACAACTGCTCGCTGCTGGACATACGATCATCGCCGGTGTGCGACGTCCTGAGGACATGGAATTTCGTCATGAGCATATGATTGTTCATCAACTCGATGTTGCTTCAACAGCATCCGTCGAAGCGTTTGCAAAGAACGTTCGGTCCTCGACAGATTCAATCGATGTCCTCGTGAACAATGCGGGCAGAATGGATGGGCGTTGGCAATCCTTGGAAGAGGTCGACCCTGAGATCTCGCTCGATGTCCTGAACGTCAACACCATTGGGCCTTTGCGGCTCTCCAAAGCTCTTTGGCCGCTTCTTCAAGGTGCACAACAAACCAAGGTCGCCAACATTTCAAGCCTCATGGGTTCGATTGAGGATTGCATGAGCGGTCGCTCCTATGCCTATCGCACGAGCAAAACCGGATTGAACATGATCACAAAGATTCTGGCTGTGGAAGGACAACATGACAACATCTCGGTGACATCCTATCACCCGGGTTGGGCAAAAACCGACATGGGAGGAGAGAGGGCTCCGGTTCCTGTTTCCGTTTCCGTTAAGGGACTCATCGAGTTGATCGATGAACAAACTCAGGAACGCTCCGGACGATTCTATGAATACACAGGGGACGAACTTCCATGGTAGAGTCCGTTTCAGAGCAATTGAAAGACGCAGCATTGCGTCTCTCCGAGGCGTGCAATCGAGGTAGGAATCGAATCCTCAAACACAAATCGGTTGCGTACGTTACGAATCCACTCGACTATGCTTGGGATTATCACGAACAATTCATCGACAAATGGAGCGGATTTGGTGCAAAAACGCTCCTGCTTGGGATGAATCCTGGACCGTACGGGATGGCGCAAACTGGCGTCCCTTTTGGAGCAACAGCGATGGCACGCGACATTCTTCACATCGAACATCGAGACATCGAAACACCATCAGGAGCACACCCAAAACGCCCCATTGAAGGCCTCTCTATGGAGCGTCAAGAGGTATCAGGCACTCGGTTTTGGTCGATGTTGGCCGACCATTATGGTTCCACTGAAACTATTTTTTCCAACATTTACGTTGTCAATCATTGTCCACTTCTCATCCTTGGCGAGACAGGGAGGAATGTGACACCTGTTGATCTTCCAAAATCAACGATTGAACCGGTCTTGAAAGCCTGTGACAGCCACCTCAAATCCGTCGTTGACATTATGGGAATCGAAACGGTCATCGGTGTAGGAAACTATGCAAAAAAGCGTGCTGAAGCCGTACTCAACGATGTTCACATCGATACCATGTGGCACCCTAGCCCAGCCTCTCCACTTGCAAACCGAAACGGTGGTGCTGATTGGCGAGCCAACGCCATTTCGAAAATTCCCTAACCATGTAGAGTCGGGGATGAAATTAAGTGTGGCAATGCACACCCCACGCCATGCAACAACAACTTGCGTGGGAACGACAGCCAGACGACCGCCAATGGGAGAAGCCAGAGGGAGATGACCCTCGGACGCTCTACCAAATGCTCATGACGAGCGCAGAACGATTCAGCAGCCATCCTTGCTTTGGCTACATTCCTGCCCCTGGTATGTCTCGCGTCCACTTGACCTACCAAGAATTTGGAGACCTTGCCACTGCAGTTGGTAAGCAACTTCGTGATGTTGGCGTCAACGCTGGCGATCGGGTTGCCATGATTCTCAACAACTCTGTTGAGTGGGCTGCTATCTCCTATGGAGCAAACGCTCTCGGCGCAGCATATACTGCCATGTACACACACCAACACGGTGCTGAGTGGGCTTACATCCTTGGTGATTCAGAGCCTGCTCTCCTCGCAGTTGCTGATACAGAGGTTCTCGACAAACTCGTTGCCAATCTACCGGATGATGCATCGAAGTGGCCACGCTGCGGAGTTCTCTTGTTGGGTGATGAACCAGCAAACCAGCTCCCTCCAGAAGGCGTCACCGTCCATCAATGGTCTGAGTTCGTTGCTGCTGGACGAGCAAGCGAAGAAGCCATTGAAGTTGCTGACGACCCATTTGCACTCAACACGCTCATCTACACATCGGGAACAACTGGAAACCCAAAGGGTGTCATGCTGACAAATTGGAACACACTTTCCAACGTTCTTTGTGTCCAGTCCGCATTCAAGATCTATGTCGGTGACAAGAACGCTGCGTTCCTACCATGGGCGCACTCGTTTGGAAGCACCTTTGACCTTCACTGGATGATTCGCTGTGGTGTTCACATCAACCTCATTTCGGATTTGACCAAGATTGCTGACGAATGTATCGAAATCAAACCAGCAGTTCTTCTCGCCGTACCTCGTGTATGGAACAAGTTCTACGATCGTGTCAACTCACAGTTCGAAGCTGCAACCGGTTTGAAGAAGATCCTCATTGGTAAGGCCAAGAAATCCGCTGCCAAGCGAATCGCCAAGGCTGGTGTCGAGTGTGACGCAGTACCTGCAAGCGGTTTCTTCGACAAACTCTACGACAAACTCGTTTGGAGCAAGGTTCGTGCCCGATTCGGTGGAAACATCCGCTTCTGCATGTCCGGTGCTGCTGCATTGTCCCCTGATGTTGCTGAATTCATCCAAATGGTCGGATTCAGTTGTTACGAAGGCTATGGATTGACCGAAACCTCACCACTGGTTGCTGCAAACGGCTGGTCAGGCCCGGGCACCTCGAAACTCCGATGCGTTGGTCGAGTCGCCAACGGGGTCAAAGTCACCATCGATACCGATGCGTGGGACGATCCTGACCGACCTGATGAAGGTGAAATCATCGTCACTGGACCGAACGTCATGCTTGGATACTGGAACAACGAAGAAGCAACCAAGGAAGTCATCATGGAACCAGGTACCTTCCGAACTGGTGACCTAGGAAAGCTCTCCGCAGATGGTTACCTCTCCATCACTGGCCGTGTCAAGAGCCAGTTCAAACTTGAGAACGGAAAGTACGTTTCACCTGCTCCACTTGAAGAGAACGTCAAACTTTCACCATTGGTTGAGCAAGCTGCTCTCGATGGACGAAACATGCTCAAGACGTATCTCATCGTTCACCCGAACCTTGAGGCCATGAAGGCTGCATTGAGTTCTGCTGGCGTTGACGCATCGGGAAGTAACGAGGAGATTTGTGCTCGACAATCAACCCGTGACTGGATGCTCTCCGAATTGAAGGCTAATGCAATGCAAGCTCCAACATGGAAGGGCTATGAGATTCCAGCAACCATCATCCTCGATCACGAGGAATGGACAACGGACAACGACCTCATGACACCATCGATGAAGGTCAAGTTGCGAAACCTCCTGGCACGCCACGAGGAATCCATTGCTGCCATCAAGTGATGCGAATTCAACCGATTGGGTTTTGAAGCCCCATCGATGGGCTTGGTTTGGTGACCCACCATGGTTCGTGAACTCATTACCGTCGAAGGCGTTGACAGAAGTTTCGGACCAACCGATGTTTTGCAAGACATCAACCTCATCGTGAACGATGGCGACAGAATTGGCATTGTTGGGCACAATGGTGCTGGAAAGACAACACTGCTCAACACAATAAGCGACCAAAAACAGGACGTTGGAGAAATTGAATTTGCTCCAGGAATCCGAATTGCGTACTTGACGCAAATTCGAGACATTGAATCCGATTCTACCATTGAAGAGGAACTTGGCCGAAAAGGACGACAATTCCAAGAGCTGGAAGATGAGATTGCTGCAATTGAAGCACAAATGATCGATCCCTCATTTTACGAGGGCGATTGGGAACCGGTCATGGAACGCTACTCGGAACTCCAACAAACACTTGCCTCATCCGGTGGCGGAAACGTTGCAGGAATCGCCAAAGGTATTCTCGAACGACTTGGTCTAGACCAACATCCAATGGATATGCCGGTCGCTCAACTGTCTGGTGGAGAGAAAGCAAAACTAGCTCTTGCTCGACAACTCGTTGGGTTGTCAGGCATTGATGTCATCTTTCTCGACGAGCCGACCAACCACCTTGATATTCAAACAACAGAGTGGCTCGAGGCTTTCTTGAAGGATTTCAAAGGTGCACAGCTCATCGTTTCACACGACCGATATTTCCTCGACCAAGTCTGCAACAGAATCGTGGAAATCGATAACCTTCGAGCATGGCCATGGAAAGGCAATTACAGTCAATTTATCGTTCAAAAAGTGGCAAGCGAACAAGCCCTTTCAGAACGCATAACGAATCTTGAGAAGAAGATTCAATCCACGACGGGCGCTATTCAACAAATGAAGCGAGCCAATAAATACGACAAATCAATCTCTGCAAAACACAAGATGATCACGCGTATGCAACAGGAACTGAAGGCACTGAAAGCACGTGTCCCGAAGAAGCGAAAGCCATTGATTCTCAAACTCGATGCCATCGATAAGGCAAGCATGGATGTGTTGGAACTCGTTGATGCAACCAAAACCTTCGAGGGTCTTGAGCGACCAATCCTCGACAATCAAACGCTCGAAGTTCGAAAGGGTGATCGGATTGGAATCGTCGGTGGAAACGGCCAAGGAAAGACAACGTTGCTCAAAATCATCAATGAAGAACTGAAACTCGATTCCGGAAAAATCGATGTCTCACCTGGAACAGTCATCGGTTACTTCCATCAAGATCACGCTACACTCGACTTTGACCTCAACCCAGTTGAACAGATTCAGAAGTTACGACCCGATTACCAGTATGGCGATATTCGTGCTGCTCTTGGTCGCTTTCAATTTTCAAGTGACCAAGTCGGAACCAAACTCAAACAACTTTCAGGTGGAGAGCGTGCTCGAGTTGCTCTTCTCAAACTCCTGCTCGAGGACAACAACCTCTTGTTGATGGACGAACCAACGAATCACTTGGATATGGAATCCAAAGAGACGCTAGAGGAGGCACTCATTGGATACGAAGGATCGCTCATCACCGTCTCCCACGACCGATGGTTCCTCGACCAAGTCGTGAATCGAATCTGGGAAATTGACAGTGGAAAGATCAAGGTCTACTACGGAAATTACACCGATTACATACGAGCAAAACAGGGGCTACCTCCGCTGGCTGATGATGAAATCTCTCAAGTTTGAATGTGACTCATCAAAGACAGGACTATATGAATGAAGAGTGTAATCACGTACCATGACAACAAGAGTGAATGGTACAATCGTCGTTCTGCTTCTTGTCTTCATGGCTATACCTCTGAACCAAACGACATACTTGGAAGAAGCCATTCAACCCTCGAACTCAATCCCTCAATCGGATTACATCGCCGAATATGAACTAAGTGTAAGTTCTGGTGCAAGCGTTGTCGGTCTGGGATACACTGGTTCAGCCTACATCCTTGCCATCGCTCACAGTGGAAGTGGTCTTGTTGGTACATACTCTTGGAACGGATTGGCATCGGGTGGAATGCTCATCGAAGTGAACCACACCGGAGGCATCGTATCCAATGTCGAACTCCAATATGCACCGAGCATGCTTTCCATCACCTCTAACACAATTTTTGTCGCAACGAACACGACCAATGGATTCATGATTGAAGCGTTTGATCTTACACTCTCACCTTTGGAATCAATGCATTTCCATTCCACAAACAGCCAAACGTCTCTTGAAACCGGACTTCAACTTTATGACATGACTGCAGAAGGCCAATCGGCTTACGTCTTGTTCACATGTGAAGAAGCCACAACCGATGATCTGGTTTACGATTCATCGGATTGTTCAACAACAAACGGGCGGAAGTCGTTTGTTTTGGCAAGTTGGTCCTCTGCAACCAACGTTTCAACGACCCTCAGTCGGACGGATTGGTTTGAATCAGCAACTGGTGGAGTTTCCTACGCATCGACTGCAAACGGAGGAGCAATCGGAACCGTTGGACCAAATCCTGTTTGTGAACAAGCCATCCATGTTGAGAATGGTGTTGTTTCCGGTATGGCCAGCGCGCATTGTGGTGACCGGCGAGAGGACAATGCCGCTCATCTTTCAACCGTTTTTGGTGCAACGAGCACCATTTCACCATCCATCGGAAAGGTAGGGATGGGTCTTACATTCTCCGAATTTGATTCCTCAACGCAGACTGAATCGTTTGAAGATCGATTGATTGCTTTCAGAGATTGCCCAAGTGCAATGGATAGCGATCCTTATGTTGGCTCATTTGGCAAACACTCCTCGCTTCTAATTACAGGATGGACGGGTGGAAACGGCAACCTTGAATGCGCTTTGAGCGAAGAGGATACGCATACCTCAGAATCCACCATCACCAGTTTCAAAGGAAAAAACAGCAACATGGTCTTACTCGGTACAACGGATTTTAGCAGTTCAATGCCAATCAAATCAACACGACAAATCATCGATGTGATTGGTGACTCATCGACAGATGATGGTTTAGCAGCTGTATGTCATACTGGTACACTCACGAAAGGACTGCAAATCGTATCTGCAGGCGATCAAGACGAGATGATTACGTTCGTAACATGGTCAGGAGGTACAATCCACAACGCAACCGTTCACGACATGATCAATGGATGTCCAGTTGGAATATCCGCTGGCGACGGAGGATTTGCAATGGCTCAATACGATGGCGTCCTCTACACCGTAACCCTCTTCGGACTGGATGAGGATGGTGACGGCTATGGAGCATCGGAAGATGCTTTTCCACTTGATCCAAATCAATGGGCAGACTTTGATGGAGATGGTTACGGAGACAATGGAGGCTTCGCAAACAGCGATGATTGTCCGTTCGCACCAGGCAACTCCACACTAGGAAGGCAAGGTTGCAAAGATATCGACGGTGATCAATGGGCTGACGATTCTGATGTCTTCCCACACGACTCCACCCAGTGGGCTGATGAAGACGGAGACGGATTTGGCGACAACACGGACGGTAATCGCGGCGATGATTGTCCAAACACGGCAGGAACATCCAACCGAGATCTACTCGGATGCTTGGACAGTGATTTCGATGGATTCAGTGACACCAACGACCGTTACCCCAACGACTCAACACAATGGGAAGACAGCGATGGCGACAATTTCGGCGATAATCCACTCGGATTCAATGGAGACAGTTGTCCAGAGCAATACGGAAACAGCACCATCGGTGTCCTCGGATGTCTCGACCAAGACGGGGATGGATACGCAGACATTGTTGATGATTTACCGTTCGATGCAACGCAATGGGATGACTTAGACGGAGATGGATTCGGGGACAACATCCTTGGAGAAAATTACGATTTGTTCAAGTTCGACCCAACCCAACAAAGCGATTCTGATGGCGATGGATATGGGGACAACATCGGTGGTACACGAGGTGATTCATGCCCAGATACCTTCGGCAATTCAACCGTCGACCGCTACGGTTGCCTCGACACCGATGGCGATGGTTGGTCAGACGCCGGTGATGGATTCCCAACGGATAAAGACCGATGGATTGACACTGACAATGATGGTTACGAGGATTCCTTTGATGCATTCCCATTCGATCCTACGCAATGGAACGACACAGATGAGGATGGATTTGGAGACAATCTGTTCGGCTCGAACGCCGACCGATTCCCACTCGATGGCACACAATGGTACGACATCGATGGCGATGGATATGGGGACAATCCAGATGGGAACAACTACGATGCCTTCCTTGCGGAACCAAGCCAATGGTCGGATCTTGATGGTGACGGCTGTGGTGACAATCCAAACGGGAGAAATCCAGATTTGTTCCCACTTGATGAAACGCAGTGCATCGATGCAGATGGTGATGGCTATGGCGATAACCAATCTGGGAACAATCCTGACCCATTCCTCTTCGATTTCGATAACGATGGCTACAACGACAGCATCGACGTCCTTCCAAAGCTCGCCTCACCGGGCGACCTTGACAACGATGGAACGCCTGATGAAGAAGATGCATTCCGAGATAATCCACAAGAATCCAGAGACAACGATGGCGATGGAATCGGAGACAATACAGATCCTGATGATGACAACGATGGCTATCTTGATGATGCTGAAATCGATGCTGGCACCGATCCATTCAATTCAAAATCGAAACCAATCGACAGTTTTGAAATCGTCATTCCAGGTACTGCTATCGGCCTCGGTGCCTGGGATCTTATCGGTATCTTCGTCGGTATTCCGCTCACAAT
>JAPOIF010000074.1:0-2461 GCA_029979085.1 Methanobacteriota archaeon
CTGTTAACCGATGTTGCAGAAGATATCCATCGGACGCTGGTTGACGAGGTGCCGCTTGGATTGCGTGAAGGGGGGTTGATTCGAACAGGAATCGACGAAGAACTCGACCGATACAGGAGTGCTTCCAATCAAGGGCATGGATGGTTCTCCAACCTGGAAACAACGCTACGAAACGAATTGAGTATACCAAGTCTGAAAGTACGCATGAATCGGCAAATTGGTTGGTTTATCGAAGTGACTGCAACCCATGAAGAGAAGGTTCCGGAAGCATGGACGAGAAAGCAACAGATGACCAACGGGAATCGATACGTTACCGATGAACTTCGGGAACAAGATGACCTTTTGTTGACGGCTGAGAGTAAATCAAAGAGCATTGAGTATGCCTTGTTTTGTTCATTGCGAGATCGTGTTCGACAACATGCCAATCAACTCGCTCAAATCGCTTCAAAGGTTGCAGCAATCGATGTATTGCAATGTTTTGCATCAACGGCTCGTCAACGCTCCTGGGTGAAGCCTGTTTTGACCGATGGACGGAAAATGGTTCTCAGTCAGGCGCGACATCCTGTCTTGGAAGTCCAACAGGGTTTTGTTCCAAACGATGTTGTGATGGATGACAAGCGCCGCTTCCTGCTGATCACTGGACCGAACATGGGTGGTAAGTCGACCTACCTTCGAACCGTTGCTCTTGTAAGTATTCTTGCCCAAGCAGGGAGTTTTGTTCCAGCAGAAAAGGCACGGTTGGGATTGATTGATCGCATTTTCACTCGCGTAGGTGCCAGTGATGACCTTAGGCGAGGGCGCTCAACGTTCATGATGGAGATGATTGAAGTCGCTCATATTTTGCGACGCGCCTCGTCGAAATCTCTTCTCTTACTGGATGAAATCGGAAGAGGAACCTCGACCTTTGATGGCTTGTCGATTGCATGGGCTGTTACAGAGGATGTCTGCAATCGAATCGGTGCACGAAGTCTCTTTGCAACACATTATCATCAATTGGTGGGTCTTGAATCCGAAGTGGATGGACTTGCGAATGTGCATGTTCAAGTTGCTCAAAGCGATGGAACCCTGCGCTTTTTGCACACCGTTGCAGATGGATCCTGTGACGAATCCTATGGGGTTCAGGTTGCAGCACTCGCAGGGTTACCTCGTAATGTCGTTGAACGAGCTACCGATTTGCTCGCCTTCCTTGAGAAGCAAGCCCAAGGTGCAAGGGCGGGTCGAGATGGCGCACCAAGTACCCGAGAACATGGTCAGTCCTCTCTCCTTGGCTACTTTGCGGCTGCTGCTATGCAGTCCAATGAACCAAAGACTCCATCGTTAACTGAAGCACAGAAAGACGTTCTCTCAACATTATCAGAATTGAATCTTGATGAACTTTCACCAAGGGACGCTTTTGCGTTGATTGAACGGTTACAGGATCGCTTGGAGGGGAAGAGTTGACTGAACCACGTCGAATTCAACAACTCGATGAATTGACCATCGGTCACATTGCAGCAGGAGAAGTTGTCGAACGTCCCGCTCAGGTGGTCAAGGAACTACTCGAGAATGCGCTTGATGCCTCCTCGACATCAATTCATGTCGAAATTGAACGCGGTGGCTTTGATTTGATTCGTATTGAGGACAATGGAAGTGGAATTCACGAAGACGACTTGCAGTTGGCACTTTCACGTCATGCAACATCAAAACTACGTCAACCTGAGGATTTGAACGAAATTCACACCCTGGGTTTTCGTGGTGAAGCACTGGCGAGCATCGGGGTCGTTTCTCGCTTGACCGTGGCGTCGCGACCTGATGGGCAAGAAGGACGAAGCATCTCCATGGAAGATGGTATTCAGGCGGCAATTGAACCAATTGGCATGGCCAATGGAACGATTGTTACTGTTGAACACCTGTTCCAAAACACTCCAGTACGTCTCGGTTTCCAACGTCGTCCGGCAACAGAACATGCACGCATTGTCGAGGTTGTTGTTGCTCATGCCATTGCCCATCCAGGTGTTGCTTTCCGCTGCACCATCGATGGTCGTTCAACACTGAACCTTCCTGTAAGCAGTTCGATTGAAGATCGCCTTTACGATGTCCTTGGAGGTCAATCCTCCAATCTTCTTTCGCTCACACCTCCTGCTAACGACACAGATGTCCCCGGGGATGAGTCGTGGACAGGATACATTAGTGCGCCAGATATTTCACGAGGAAAGGGCGATGAAATCCACATTTTTGTGAACGACCGCCCCGTTGCTTCAACACCGTTTCACCAAGCGATTCGCCGGGGTTATCGTACACGTCTCATGCAAGGAAGACATCCAGTAGCCGTTCTCCATCTCCGTGTTCCAGCTAATGAAGTGGATGTCAACGTCCATCCAACAAAACGAGAGGTACGCCTCCGCCATTCATGGCGCGTCTTGGAACGTTTGGAGCGTGCCATTGCGCATACGCTTGCCACCTCACCGACACAACCGGATTC
>JAPOIF010000074.1:2560-8571 GCA_029979085.1 Methanobacteriota archaeon
CAGTGGTGAACTTCAGGAGTTGGAAGGTTTAGCTCAATCAGAACAGAACCAGCCGATTCAAGAATTGCTCATGCCAATTGAAGAGGAGGAGCAAGGCTCCAAACCTCCATCGGCGCCTCCGTGGGCCCTTGCTGCCGGAACACAACTCAATTTGGTTGGAGACGTTGCTGATGAAACAGTTGAGCATACTGAAAAACCACGCCCTCAATCGATTGCAGCCTCCGCACAGAAATCATTACCCGGTTTGTCAACAGCACCGATTGCACCTGCATTGTCTCATGAAGAGCGTGATTTGCATCGACATGCTGGATGTGGGGGGAGCGTTTCTCCTACCGAAGAATCTCGACTTGGTGGCGTTGAGAACGACCTTCCAGCGATGGAGCCACTCTCGCAGTTTGCTGATTCCTACATCTTAGCTCAGGCAGGTGAAGAATTACTCCTCATCGATCAACACGCTTTGCACGAACGCATTCGTTACGAACGACTTCGCAATGATGAGAGCCTTTGGACGCCACAGCCTCGTCTTGTACCTTCAAGGGTTGAATTCACGCTCGCTCAACAAGCACGTCTTGAGTCGTTTTTAGATCGGTTTGAGGAACTCGGTTTCCATCTCGAAAAACAAGACGATGGTCAATGGAATGTGACGCAGGCACCACGATTGTTGGATGGAGATGAGGTTGAGCCATTCCTACTCGACTTGCTTCAAGACATTTCAGAGGATGGTGCGCCGTTGGAAACGATTGAGCGTCGAAAAGATCACCTCGCCTTCCTCAATGCCTGTCGTGGAGCAGTAAAAGCCAACGATACGTTGACCATTGCTCAAATGCGAAGATTGCTCGAAGATATGCGAAATGTTCCAAATCCGTGGGCTTGTGTTCACGGACGACCAACAGCGCTTCGCCTATCTTTGGACTCCCTTGACAAGCACTTCGGTCGGCATGGTTGACAGACGATCTAAGAATTCAGGATCAGCAATTCGATGCAATCTTGGCCCCTCAATGACGCCTCCTACCTGTGAAGCAAGGAGTATGGCAGTCATCTGAATTCGATGATCTCCGAATGTATCGATGAGATTTTCCGGCTTAGATAGTCGTTGGCCACCTTCTATAGAAAGACCATCTTCTTCAATGGTCGAAGAGATTCCAAACGATTCGAGGAGTGTTTTGGTTGATTGTATTCGATTGCTCTCCTTGTGTTTTGCGTGTGCTGCACCTCGGAGGCGACCTCCTCCGCATAAAGCAAGGGTAGCAGCAAGCGGAGGCAGCAGATCGTTGGCATCTCGAAGATTGATGTCAATGCTCTTGCATTCACCACGAGGATTCAACGTTGAATGATCCAAAATAATTCCAAATGCATCAAGGTGATCCAGAAGAACTTCATGACCCAAGGCATCAACATTGTCAACTGGGTTTTGAATATGAATCGCCTTCTTTGTGAGGACACAAGCGAGGATTGGAAACGCCATCATTGAACCATCCGGCGGAACAACCCATTCGATTGGAGGACTCGATGTCCAAGGAGCAATCGTTGTAGAATCGTTGTCGATGTCAACTGATGCGCCACTTTCTTTCATCAATTCGATGGTTAATTCAGAGTGCCGGCGGCTTACAGCAATCCCTTGAGTGGTGATTACGCATTCTTGTTCAAGTCCTGATGATGCGAGGAGGAGGCTCGAATACGGTTGGGAGGAACTTGAAACATCCACGATAAGCTCTGATCCTTTCCAAGGGCCATGGACAAGAACGGGCAACCGTTCCTGCTCGATTCCATACGAGAACTCGACGTTCAAAGGCGATAAGGCATTGAGCAGATTCGAGTGATTGCGATTGCGTAAGGTTGCATCACCATCGACCATGCTTACGAAATCCAATCTTGATGCCAATCCGATAAGGAATCGAAGTGCAGTTCCCGAGTTTCCTGCATGAAGGACACTAGGTGAACGTTGAAATCCTTCTATACCCTTCCCAATGATTTGAATTCCATGTTCAAGTTCGGTAAATTCGATCCCCAATTGCGTTAGGCAACGTTTCATGCTTTCAGCATCTTCACCAATCTGCTTGAAACCCAACAATGTATGTTTTTTCTTACTAAGCGCGCATAAAACCATCATTCTGATCATATGGCTTTTAGATGGAGGTAAATTCCATGACTGCTCAATCATCGAAGTAGGATGCACTTCAAGAGCAGGAATGTGGCTTGGCCTGTGCCCTTTTCCTCGGGCCCCCCAGCGTTTTACCCAGCCTTTTGCCATGGCATCTCCACAGAACCATATCAGATGAAGGCTTGCAAACATTCACAATACAAACGCGACTGGGAAATTCATGGTCATGGAGGATATCTACCACCGCCCTCTTCTTGACCTTAGGATTTCAGTTACGGACCGATGCAATATGCGATGTCGGTATTGCATGCCTCGGGAGCATTTCGACGACAACCACGAATTCTTGCCGAAAGATGATATTTTACGATTTGAGGAAATTGTAAGAGTCGTGGAGGCACTCATTCCTCATGGCTTGCGAAAGGTGCGTCTTACAGGAGGCGAACCTTTGCTCCGCCGGGATTTGGATGAATTGGTTCGTCAGTTGCGAGCTTGCTCAGAAGATCTCGATATTGCCATCACAACCAACGGTTTGTTGCTCAATAAGCATCTGTCCAATCTCCATGAAGCTGGCTTGAGTCGCGTTACAATCTCGCTCGATGCCTTGGATGAGAGCATCTACAAGTCGATGGGGGATACGGTAGCATCGCCAACCGTTGTTTTGGATGCGATTGATGCAGCTCAGAACATTGGGCTTCCCATCAAAATAAACGCGGTCATCAAGAAAGACGTGAATGATAACCAGATTCTCGACCTCATCAATTGCTTCGGCCCCCGAAACATTCCAGTACGGTTTATCGAATACATGGATGTAGGGTCGACCAACGATTGGAATCTCGATCACGTCGTTTCGGCAAAATCAATGCGTCGAACGATTGAACAGCATTTTGGTACGTTGCAAGCGAATCAACCACATCATGCAAGTGATGTTGCAAAGGTGTACTCAACAACGTCTGGTTGGAAGATTGGCTTCATTGAATCGATCACCAATCCATTTTGCGGAGATTGTTCGAGGGCTCGCCTGTCCGCAAATGGGAGCATCTACACCTGTTTGTTTACGGATAAAGGGCATGATATCCGAGGAATCCTTCGAATGGATGCCTCGGATGAGGAAATCGCAGAAGCCATTCGATCGATTTGGTTGCAAAGGAACGATCGTTACTCTGAAAAACGATCAAATCAAAGCAAGAAAGCCAAAGTTGAGATGTCGTATATCGGTGGATGAATCACAATCCTTGAAGAGGGCAAAGCGAGGTGTTTCATCATGGCCGGCGACCAGACAGTCCCTTTGTTCGTTTTACCGTCTGGAATCTTTCCATCTGTGAACGAACCACTCAGAGTTTTTGAACCGAGGTACAAGCAAATGCTTGACGACTGTACCATTGATGAGCAACCTTTCGGCTACATTGCTCACAATCCGGAGGCTGAATCGATCGATGGGTGGTCCCAACCAGGGACATACGGGGTATTGTGTTCTCTTGAGGATATGACAGAACAAGGAACGAATCTCATGTTTACTGCAAATGGAGACAAGCGTTTCGAGGTATTGGATGTCATTCAATCCGCCTTACCTTCGATGCCATTTGGTGATATCTATCCCACAGTTGATGACTTGGTCGAACAATATGTCGAAGATCAACCTACGGGTAAATTGTATCTGCGAGCAACGATTCGCCTTCTCGATGAACTTGAGGGGGATGTGCCTGCAGAAGACTGGTCTGTCTTTCTCCACGACTGGGCTCAACACATTGTCGATGTTAATGCGATGTTCCGCAATGATGATGTCGAACTTGAACAGATGCTCTTGATTTTGGAAGAAGAGTTTCTTCCATACGATGCTGCATCTCTCTGGCAAGTAGCAAATGCAGTCTTAGACAAGGTTGAGGATCGACAATCAGCTCTTGGTTCAACAACGAGTCTCGACGTGTTTTCAATTCTTCAGCGCGCTCTTCGTGAAAAGAATGCACAACTCAACTTCATTCGAGCATTGAACGACGCCGATGACCAATCATGATGTCATAGGTGGAAGATCGACTCGAACGAGAACGTATTGAATGCTCTGGTCAAGCAGAACAAACGTCCAGAGCCCTTCATCCGCTCCTATTGCTTCGGAATGAATGACGAAATAATCTCCCGCTGAAATCGAGTAACTTGCATCTCTATCGTGGAAGGAGATGTTCGATCCGATAACGGAATAGACGTCGGCATCGTTCACAAGTCCCGTAAACGAGTTGTTGAGGTTGCTTCCTTGTTGGCTTAATTCAAAGGAGATTCTTCCAGGGTCAAGGGTCTGGTCGAGTGTCGTAATTCGAATCACGTGATACCCATTGTCCAATGCTCGGACGCTAACCGTCATCTGTGGAGGTGCCTTTTCTGTCGTACTCAATGCACCTTGCATCAGAACAAAGACCATGCCAGAAAGCATGACTGTAATGGCCAGAAGCAGGACGGTAGCGATGACGGGGCTTACCGCCTCATCATTCTGGTCTATCCTCGCCATGGATTGTGCTGGCATCGATAAGACTTGAACACACCGATGGATTTTGACAACAACATCAGATTACAAGACCCATAGCGGTTTGTCGCACTCCATGGCACGCTTGATGCCTCCTATCGGCCCGAGTATTCTGAGGAGAACTTCTGTTATCAGGTCGTTTTGGAACATCAGGTAGCCCATATTTTTCGATCGCAAGGAATTTTTGAGTGCACGTCCAAAGCAAGATTCAATTCGGTCTTGATACGCAGTTAACGGCGTCCCATTCTGCTTGAAATCAAGGTAAGCCTCGGCCGCAAAACATCCAGAAATCATCGCTTGCGAGATGCCACCACCATTGGAAGGCATGACCAATCCTGCTGCATCTCCTACAGCGATGACGTTTTTATCGACCATTGTTTTGATTGGACCTCCCATTGGAATCCAACCGCCTCCAATAGAGAGAATTTCGAATCCAAGATCTTCACAGAACTTCTGCAGATGTTCCTTTATCGATCCTTTCAGGGCACCTGCGCGCACTCCAAGTCCTACGTTCGCCGTGTCTGGCCCTTTTGGAATAATCCAGGCATATCCTTTCGGTGCGACGCTTCCAAGGAAGACATCGAACGTCTCTGGGACGTTACCTCGGACTTGGGCATAGGCGGTTGGAACTTGATCCGCTGGGCGGAAATCCTTGTCCTTTCCATGAAGACATCGAGCAACATGGGCAAGTGAACCACTTGCATCGATCAACAAATCACACGTATACCGTCCCTTCTCTGTAACGATGAGGAGCGAGTCTGACTTTGAGCGACGTTTGACGTTGGTGACCGGTTCAGACATCCGAATTTCGGCTCCTGCTGTAATTGCTTTTTCTGCAAGGTATCCATCAAATTGCAGTCGATGGCCTGCAAACGCATCGAGATCAAAATGGTACGATTTACCACTTGGAAGAAAAACGCGCATATGATCGAGTCGATGAAGTTGAATCCGGTCTGGAAAGTCGAATGAATCTTTCAACCATTGATGATTGTCAATTCCATGAAACGTTCCAACAACTTCGCCCCAATTTGGTATACACTCGCCACACTGGGCTGGATTCCCAATGATGGCTCTTCTCTCAAGAATAAGCACATCGACGTTCTCTTCTGCCAATCGTTGGGCGCAGGAAGTCCCAGCAGGACCGGCACCAACAACGATAACTTCTCGATGTTCAACATCCATGGTTTTGCCTCAAGTGTGTCGTTGGTGAACATTCTCTGCGACTTGTAGAAGAAGTGATTTTGCCATCGAAGGAGGAAAATGATCGAGCTCTTCTATCGCCCGCTCAAGGTGCGTAAGCATCAACGATTCGGCATAGGTGATGGAGTCAGAAGTTTCGAGCAACCCCATCAATTCATCCCACATGCCATCGTTGAAGTTGTTGAGAATTTCAGCAAG
>JAPOIF010000075.1:0-4391 GCA_029979085.1 Methanobacteriota archaeon
GCTCCATGGGGTCTTCTCCCCACCATCCATTCGTTCTGTTAAGCGATTCAAAAATTCGTCACGCACCACCAAATGAGGCATCAGCGTTTGGACATGGTCGTAACACAACCAAGCAGAATCAATTTCTTGTCGACGTTCGTGCAAACGACCCAGTTGCATCCATAGTTCATGATTCACAGGTCGATGGGCAAGTAGATGTCGACTCAATTCAATGAACAGATCTTCGAACCCTTGCAAACGCAAATGTTCGATTCTGCGACCATAGACAATGTTTGCACGCTGATCTCGGAAATCCAATTCACGACAGCGATCTGCAAAGTCAGCGATTTCCAAGAGTACTGCATCGCTCTGTTCATCTCCTCCACCTCGTGCAACAAGGGCTTCCCACCATGCTTCAGCTGTAAGCGGGTCACGGGCAAAGGCAGCCTCAAGAAGTTCTAAACCAAATTCAAGGTAGTTCAACTGCTTCAATTTTTCAAATTGTTCCGTGTCGCGCCCGAGGACTGTAAACACGTCCTCCAAGACGATACCAAGGCCGTCATTGTCTTTCAAGCCCACTTTAATATCGGCTAAGCAACGCCAATTGCGTTCGTCTGTAAAATCATGTAAAAGCGCTTGTCGAGCGTTTTGTTCAGCCCATTGCATGTTGGATTCTTTTCGCTCAGGATCGGCTTTTGCAAGTCGAACAAATTTCTGTGCTTGCGTGCGGTAGCGATTGCCAAGATTTCGCCTTGGATGCTGCAAATCATCATGAGAAGATTGACGCATGACCATCCCTACTGGACGCTCATGTACCCTTCTGGGTTATCTGAATGATGGATGGTTGCATCAAATCCAACCTTCGAGGTGAGACCATCTTCGTATCGTGAAGGATCGAGGCTGGATCCTTTCTGATTCGGGAAAATGTGTGTATCTCGGTCAGGTTGCCAGCGAGTGACCATCGCCCATTCGACTCGCACAGGATTGCTGATATCAATGTCCTCGTCAACGACCGTGACCATCTTCATCGATCGGTGTCCTGCAAGAGCGGCTTCGATGGCCTTGCGTCCATCTTCTTCGGATGTCTTTCGAATCTTCACAACGGCTGCAAGCCATCCACATCCACCCTCTGTCATGTGAACATCAATGCAGTCAACAACCTGAGCAACTGCTTCTTTGATGGTTGGCGAACGTGGCAGTCCCATCAGCGTCTTGTGCTCTGCTTCTCCTGGAATAAGCGCATGGAAGATTGGTTGATCTCGATGAAGGACACCATCGACTTCGATGACTGGTTCTTGACGTACATCATCGACTGTACCCGTAATGTCCACGTAAGGACCTTCATCATCGTCTTCCAACGTAATACGCCCCCACATTGCATATTCTGCATCAGCCGGAACTTGGATACCATTCGGCAACTCGACCAATTGCAGTGGCTTGTCGTAGAGTTTCTCATGCAATGCTGCAGCGATGGTGAGTTCATCGATTGGTTCGTCAAACGACATTGCACCAGCAAGCAAGACAACGGGGTCAGGGGCGTTCACGATAGCGATGTTGACTTCTTCACCACGTTCTCGTGCTTGATCGACCATGGTTCGCAGATGACGAGGTACGAGCCGTACAACAAGGTGGTTCTTGTCACGAAGGAATTGCCTGTGGAAACTCATGTTTCGTTGACCATTGATTTCTGCAATGATCACACTAGCAGACATGTAACGACCACGGTCTTGTGGCCAATGGTAAGGAATTGCAATCGAATGCAAATCGACCTCTTCTTGCATATGATCGAAGACAGGCGATTCAGCAGGTGAAACAAGTTCTGGTGTTGATGGATTCTTCATCGCCCACGCCAGTGTATCGATGTAGACCTCCGGTTTGATTCCTATGGCTTCGCAAAGTCTGTCGCGTGTTAGCATGTTGACCGAAATTCGTTGTCCAGGCACTTCTTTGATGTTCTCAAACAATAAATTTGAGTGTGATCGGGACGTGCTAAACTCCCAAATCCCATGGATGAGACTCATCTCATCTTCGATACGTTCAGCGTGGGATAGGTGGTCTCGAAACGCCAAAATATCACGCCCTCAGAACTTTGTCTGAGTATCTTCGAGGTAACGTGGGCGATCTTCTTCCATCGGCTCTCCACTGGCAGACATCATATTCATGCCGGAGAAGACTCCGATGAGACCAACTGCGTGCGCCGTAAGAATGTCCACATCAGATTCAACAAGTCCAATCCAGTGATTGACAATGACCAACAATCCAAGGAGCATGGTCAGCAGTGCCACGATTGGTCGCATACTTTGTGGAATCATGTTTTTACTAACAACAACTTGTTTATGATGTTATTCTTCCCTGCGGACGGTGGAATCCTTACTTCGATGAAACGGCGACTTGATATATGAAAGCAAAGTCGCCAAAACGCTCGAATGAGGTTTGAACATGGGTAGAGGACTCTTTGCAGGTGCAAAAATGGCCAAGGACCGTCAAAAGTTTCGTTGGTCTGACCGACGATACAAGAAGCGTATGCTCAAGTCTCGTGCCAAGCACGATCCTCTCGCAGGTTCCACCCAAGCAAAGGGTATCGTTGTCGAGAAAGTCGGTATCGAAGCCAAACAACCGAATTCCGGAATTCGTAAGGCTGTCAAAATTTCACTCATCAAGAACGGTAACAAATTGACCGCTTTCGCACCTGGCGACGGTGCGATCAACTTCATCGACGAACACGATGAGGTCATGGTCGAAGGTATCGGTGGACGCATGGGTCGTTCCTACGGAGATATTCCAGGAGTCCGTTACAAGGTCATTCAAGTCAACGGCGTATCCCTCGACGAAATGGTTCGAGGACGCAAGGAGAAGCCAGTCCGCTGAGGTGTTTGTGATGTCAGAAGAAGCAGTAGTCGACGAACGCCCTATCGCTGGTATCGGAACACTTGTTTTCGGCAAGTGGGATGCAGCTGAAGTTGTTTGCAATGACCCTGGTCTTGCACCATACGTTAACCTCACAACCGTCGGTGTACCACACACTGGAGGACGTCACGCCAACATGTGGTTTGGAAAGTCCAAACTCAGTGTCGTTGAGCGTTACATCAACAAACTCATGCGAACAGGAGCTTACACTGGTAAGAAACAATCCGCAATGAAGGCGTTCGAAAGCGCTCTTGATGTTCTCGCTGAGCGACGCAAGATGAATCCACTCCAAATCTTCGTCGATGCGATCTGCAATGCGGCTCCAATGGAAGAAATCACACGAATTAAGTTCGGTGCTGTTTCTCAGCCAAAGGCGGTAGACTCCTCACCATCTCGACGACTCGATGTTGCACTGAAGAACCTCGCAAAGGGTGCTCAGCAAGGCACACACAAGTCCAAGCGAACCCTCCAACAATGCATCGTCAATGAGCTCAACAAAGCATCTGAAGGCGATGCAACTTCGTTTGCTGTTGCAAAGAAAGAAGAAGTTGAGCGAATCGCAGCATCCGCTCGATGAAACCGCATACGGCGACGAATTTCGTCGAACTTTTGCGACTCACTTAAGAACCCCATTCAAGTGGGCGAATTGAACCAGACAGGTGGATACCATGGGACGAAAAGAAGACAACATCAAAAAGGCTACAGAAGTTATGCACGTTCTTCCACAGATTCGAAATCTGTGCATTGCTGCGCACATTGATCACGGCAAGACAACACTCTCTGACAACTTGATTGCTGGAGCAGGAATGATGTCCAGCGATTTGGCTGGTGCTGCCCGTGTTCTCGACTTTGACGAGCAAGAATCTGCTCGTGGAATTACCATCAACGCTGCATCAGCTTCCATGGTTCACGCTGTTGAAGGAACAGATTACCTCATCAATCTCATCGACACACCTGGTCACGTCGACTTTGGTGGCGACGTTACTCGTGCCATGCGTGCTGTTGACGGTTGTTTCATTCTTGCTTGTGCTGTTGAAGGCCCAATGCCTCAAACTGAGACTGTTGTCCGTCAAGCACTCAAGGAGAAGGTGAAGCCTGTTCTCTTCATCAACAAGGTCGACCGACTCATCAACGAACTTCAGGTTACCCCTGAAGACATGATGAACCGATTCCAAGAAACCATTACCAAGGTCAACAAACTGATCAAGCAATTCGCTCCTGAAGAATTCAAGAAAGAATGGCAAGTCAGTGTCATGGACGGTACTGTAGCATTCGGTAGTGCTTACCACAACTGGGGTATTACCATCCCTTACATGAAGAAGTCTGGCGTAACCATGACCGACATTTTCCAGTACTGTAACGATGAGAAGCAGAAGGAACTTGCACAGGCTGCACCAGTTCACGAAGTTCTTCTTGACATGGCTGTAACTAAGCTGCCAAGCCCAGTTGAGGCTCAGCCCTACCGTATCCCGAACATTTGGACTGGTGACCTTGAATCCTCGATA
>JAPOIF010000075.1:4489-8523 GCA_029979085.1 Methanobacteriota archaeon
CATGATGATCACAAAGATTTGGATGGATCCGCACGCTGGTGAAGTTGCTGTCGGTCGTATTTACTCCGGTGCAATCTCTCAAGGTGAATCCGTCTTCGCCATCGGTGCTGCAAAGCCAGAACGTGTTCAACAAGTCAGCATGATGGTTGGTGGTGATCGAATCACTGTACCAAAGGTCGTAGCTGGAAACATTGCGGCAATCACCGGTATCCGAAGCGCTGCCGCTGGTGTAACGCTCTCTCGTGACAAAGACTTCACTCCATTCGAAGCCATTCGACACTACTCAGACCCTGTCGTTACTGTTGCTGTCGAGCCAAAGAGCATGAAGGATCTTCCAAAGTTCATTGACGCACTTCGCTCTCTTGCAAAGTCTGATGCTTCACTCCAAGTGACAACCAACCAGGAAACTGGTGAAGCGTTGCTCGCTGGAATGGGAGAACTTCACCTTGAGATCACAGTGTACCGAATTGAAGAGGAACAGAACATCAAGGTCAGTGTTAGCCCACCAATCGTTGTTTACCGTGAAGGTGTTCAAGGAAGCAACCGTGGAAATGCGTTTGAAGGAAAGTCTCCAAACCGCCACAACCGTTTCTTCTTTGAAATTGAAGCACTTCCTGCTGAAGTCGTCAGCGCTCTACGCAACGGTGACCTTGGCGATGGTCCAGTTCGAAGCAGTGATGCAAAGGAAACTGGAAACAAATTCGGCGAACTTGGTATGGATAAGGATTTGATGCGAAAGATCTACGCCATTAACGGAACAAACGTTCTCGTAAACGACACAAAAGGTATCCAAGGACTTCACGAAACTCGTGAATTGATCATTGAAGCATTCAATGAAGTCTGTAAGAAGGGTCCAATCGCTGATGAGCCTGTACAAGGTATGTTTGTTCGATTGACGGACGCAAAACTTCACGAAGACGCTATCCACCGTGGACCCGCACAAACCATCCCTGCTGTTCGTAACGGAATCAAGGGTGCTATGATGCGTGCGAAGACGGTTCTTCTTGAACCAATGCAGAAGGCATTCGTATCCGTTCCAAACGACTGGCTTGGTCAAGTCACACGTGAGGTCACAAACCGACGTGGAATCATTGAGGACATGCCAAGTGAAGGCGATGTGACAACCGTTGTTGGTGTCCTACCAATCGCTGAGACCTTTGGTTTCTCCAACGATATCCGTGCTGCTTCGCAAGGACGAGCTGTTTGGAACACGGAGAACCTTGGATTCGAAATGCTCCCACCACAACTCTTCGACAAGGTTGTCGGTGAAATTCGAACCCGAAAGGGATTGAAGCCTGAGCCAAACCCTGAATCCTACTATGCTGATTGAGCATGGTTTCTGGATCCATTGCAGGCCTGTTTGCTACAACAAAGGGTGGTGTACCCAAACCACGTGTTGAGTTTCTGGAAGTCACAACACTTGGCATTCGAAACGAGGTTATCCGCGATACGAAGCACCATGGTGGTTCTGAAAAAGCAGTATGTCTCATCAGTTCTGAAACGATCGAGTATTTGCAATCTCTTGGCCATCCGATCTCAGGGGGTTCAACAGGCGAGAATCTCCTCTTGACCGTCCCGCAAGAATCACTTTATCCAGGCGTTCAGGTTTCATTCGAAAACGTGCAACTCGAAATTACGATGGCTGCTTCACCATGCAAGACCATTCAAGATTCGTTTACAAGCGGTGATTTCAATCAACTCTCTGATAAAAAGTACCCTGGCCAAACACGTTGGTATGCGCGAGTTCTCGTAGAAGGTACCATCCATGAGGGAGAACAAGTAACAATCAACTCAGACGCTTGAGTTGAAGGTCTGTTAATTCACGCAATGCGATCATTGCTGGTCCATCCGGCAATCGGTCTAAGCACGCATGTGCATGCTGATGATATTCGTTGGCTTTTCCACGTGCATAAGCGATTGAACCGAGTTCATCGAGGGCAGCAATACCATCTTGAATCATCGATTCTGTCGCATCCTCACACGTTCCAAGTACGGAAAGCAAACGTGATTTTGCATCCGAATCGGGTTGCGAAAGGGCATGAATGACCATCAGTGTTTGCTTCCCTTGAGCAACATCGGAACCCGTTGGTTTACCAAGCGTTGCCGAATCGGAGAGAACATCGATGAGATCGTCCATCAATTGGAAGCAAAGTCCTACAGAGAGACCCCATTCGGCGAGACATTGGACAACTTCTTCATCCGCACCTGCAACTCGTGCACCGAGTTCTGCACAGATGAGGAACATGACTGCTGTTTTTCCTTCAATCATCTCCAAGTATTCTTCTTCTGAAACCCGATCCCGTGTTTCGAATTCAATATCCAATTGTTGTCCTTCAGAAACCCGTCGAACCATCCATGCAATTCGATTGACGAGTGATGGAATGTCATGCAGTTCAATGTTTGCTGACATGACCAATCGTTCGAAAGCAATAGCAAGCATTGCATCGCCTGCGTTGATGGCTGTCGGCATATCGTATTCGATATGCACTGCGTTTCGGCCACGACGAATCTCGTCATCGTCCATGATGTCATCATGTACCAACGTAAAGTTGTGAATTGTTTCAATGGCCGCACCAATATCAAGGAGACCTGAATGCGTGTCGCCTACTGCACGACCAACCAGCCATGGAAGTGTTGCCCGCATTCGCTTTCCTCCTCCATGAATCAAGTGCATCATCGCACCAGCCAAACGTTCGTGTCGTGAAGCTGTCAAACTCTCAATGATACGTTGTTCAATGAACGGTTTGACTTCGTTGATGCTCGTGAGCAAGTCAGCGCCTTCTGCATTAGGCAACATATGCGTCACATCACCCATGTCATGAATCAATCCATCTTGAAGGGCTTCACAAGCAGTTTGATTGCCGATTGCTTTCCACCAATCGTCGTTCATCAAGCGTGCAGCAATGCAACGGAACCAAGGAGCGATGATTTCTTCACTTTCGGCATCGACCAACATCGCATCCAATTCTTCAGCATTCACCCACTTGATTGCGGCCACCTCATTCGGATTTGGATCGACGTCGACATCAGCCTGGATCATCAAAATGTGATCGATTTCCCGTTCAATCCAATCCGCATTCATTCGCGCAGAATAACGCATTTTCGTAATGAAGTGAAAATCGTTGATGTCGACAGAATCTGGTGAAATACCGAGTTCCTGTTCGAGTTTCCGGATTGCTGCAATCTTGACTCCACGAGCGTTTGCTTCATCCATTTCATCCTCACTTGCAAGAGGATGTGAGCAACACGAGTTTGCCCAAACGCTTGGGAATGTGATCTTGTCATGTGCTCGTTGTTGGAGAAGCAAACGTCCTTCAGAATTGAACAACAGCACACTAAACGCACGATGAAGCGAGCCAGATTGGTAGTGACTGTCTGCTTTACTTATTTGACCGACAACAACATCGTTCTCATCAACTTGCAAAACCGCCTCTGCCATCATGCTGGCTTGGGTCGAATCTGAGGATTCTGATGCCAACAATTCCGTAACATCGGAATCGATATTCGCCTCGGGAACACCTCCGCTTGCATAGTTCGTCATATGAGCCCCGAACTTTCTCTCGGCAGGCGCTACATAGAGAGTTCGCCTCGAAGGACAGGGAATTGACCCTACTTACGTCGAATCGACCAGTTCTTGCGGCCTAGACCTTCAAGAGCCATACCCGTCATCCCACCCCAAAGCAAAGGAGATTGAATCTGGAAATAGAACATTGGGACCATCACAAGGAAAGCAATGATCCAATGATGGAGCCAAATCGAATTTGTTCGAATATGGAATTTGGTGTTCTCAGTAGCCCACCGAACAATTGCAAATCCAACAACGATACCGAGTGAATACAATCCAAAGTCCACGGTAGACACCTCAAGGTAAAATCGTCGTACCTCTCCAAGGCTCACCTCGAACAAGAGCAGCAATTCTCGTTGGATGTTCCCCATTGATGAGGTACACTCCGACTCCTGATTGCGCTACCAAGTGACCTCGATTGATTTTCAAACCAATACCTCCTGTTACATCAATGTCAGATTGGTGCAAC
>JAPOIF010000076.1 GCA_029979085.1 Methanobacteriota archaeon
TCCTCCGACGATGATTCGTTCAACAATGATACCACGAGCGAGGAGGAGTGGATCGATGGTGATGGTGATGGTATATCGGATGAAAACGATGCCTTCCCAAGCGATCCTACCCGTGCAAGCGATGCTGATGGTGATGGTTACGATGATTTGGAAGATGGATGCATGCTGATCGCTGGAAACTCAACACTGGATCGATTTGGTTGTACAGACTCTGATGGTGATGGATATTCTGATGGTGATGCTCAATGGACGACTGTCAATGGTTCGGATGCCTTCCCGAATGAAGCGACACAGAACGCTGACCAAGACGGGGATGGTTTCGGAGACAACGCTGCTGGATTCGAGGGAGATGATTGTATCACGACCCCTGGAACATCCTTCCGCGATGTCTTTGGTTGCGATGATGAAGATGCAGACGGTATGTCGGATAGCAACGATGCTTTCCTCGGTGAGCCAACACAATGGAACGATACCGATGGTGATGGCTACGGCGATGAAGTCAATGGAACACAAGGAGATACATGTCCTGAAGTTGCAGGAACCTCAACCAACGATGTCTATGGTTGCGTCGATTCGGATGGCGACGGTTATTCAGATTTGAATGATGTTTGGCCGAACGACAACACGCAATGGTACGATGATGACATGGATGGATTTGGAGATGAATCCTCTGGCACGGCTCCAGATCAGTGTCCAGACGAATACGGTACGGCCTTCAGGGGCACACTGATTGGTTGTCCGGATACCGATGGTGATGGCTACGCTGACGATGAAGATGCCTTCCCATACCATGATTCACAACACCTCGATTCCGATGGTGATGGATGGGGCGATAATGAAACATCAGGGGCTCACAAACCCGATCATTGGCCAAACGACCCGACGAGAAATGCAGGAGAGGCAACGCTTTCGTGCCTTCCAAGCAAACTCTCCACAGACACGGTCACAGGCGGTAGCATCCAATTCTCTTGTTCTGTTGTAACGGATATGGGTGACGGATTTACGGTACGATTGGATTGGCAGTCATCAACCAACATTCAAGTTGATACGGGTTCACACATGATGATTTTCACGCCCGATGTTGGCAATACACAATCAAAGATTTTCACTGGAAAGGCGTTGAGTGTAGGGAATTTCAATCTCGTCATCACGGTTACAGAGCCAGGTGCTGAGATACCAATGGACACGTACACCATTCGCTTGAATGTCTACAACAGTTCGAAATCTTCCGGTAATGAAGACACCTTCGAATGGGAAAATGTCCTCGAGATGCCATTGTTCCAAGCTGGTGCGGCGGCAATCCTTCTCACGTTCTTGTTCGGCATGTTGATTATTCGTGGAAAGAGCAGGCGAATCAAGGACAACGATGAGCGAAAGGCTCAGGCTGCTCAAGTTCTGTACAATCGCATGATGGCGGATCGAGATGTTGTTCAACGTCGAAGGGTCGAATTGGGATACGATGCAGTGCCTCCGCCTCCTGGTCTGAATTGATGAGTTTCGACCGATGCGCTCAAAAAAGGGTGCTTGTTCGGAGAGATTACCACCGTGCGGATATGGTGAAGTGGTTATCATCTGAGGTTTCCAACCTTATGTCGTGGGTTCGACTCCCGCTATCCGCACCTCCATTAACAAAGCCTATGAGTGGATGATATCACGGCCAACCATGCAGCCTGCTCGTGTATCGAAAGGTTTGTTCCTCGTCCTATTGATGATGCTTGCATCATTGTCTGGATGCTTTGGTGAAGCAGAGGTCGAACAGCCTCCTGTCGATTCTGTCTTTCAAATCGATTACACATCTCCAAACGACGTTGTCATGAAGACGGGTGAATGGCATGAATTTGTTCTCAAAGGACAAGGTCGAGCGCTTTCCGTTCCGACGGATGTCATGCTGTTTGTCAACGGTTCTGTTTTGCCCAATGGCTATGCAACCGTGGAAGGAGATCAACTCATTGGAAAACTCCTGTTGACGCCATATGTCGAAGAGGTCAAGTTGACCATTGTGCATCCGGATGGAACCGGCGAGTCGTTTGAACTGGTTGTTACAGAAGGTACACCAATTGTCAACGGACAAGATTGGATGGAAAAAATGGAATTCATTACCAGTGTTTGTGCCGATTCGACAGAATGTGGAGGCTATGTCAATCGATGGATGGGATCTCCAAATCCTGCCTTTGAACGGGCTGCGTCATTCTTCCAAGGACACTTTGAGGGGCTAGGATACGAAACGCACATTCTGCGTGTTCTCGATCACGGCAATCCATTGGAACCAGAAAGCCTGAATGTTATTGCTTGGAAAGAAGGTCGTGATGATTCCTGTGTTCAAGGAATGGGTGCGCACATGGACATTGCTCCTCCAGGCGGACCACCAGGCGGTGGAACGTACGAGGGCGCCTACGACAATACGGCCGGAACGGTCAGTATGATGCTCTTCGCCCGAGCCTTTGTTGAAATCGAAGTTCAATGCGATACGTTCCTTGCCCTTTGGTCTTCGGAAGAAGAAGGTCTCCGAGGTTCGAATGCCTTTGCGAACAACGATTGTGATTATTGCCTTCCAAACGATAAGGAACTACGATTCTACATCAACATGGACATGATGGGTATTTCGTATCCAGCACTGAAGCCAACCGGAGAACCTTATCCGTATCATGCATGGTCAGGTCCTGATTTCGACCCTGAGGTACAAGATGTTGAAATCACAACCGTCCTCGATCACGTCCATCGAGACATTCTCGGTGCCCCGATGGATTTGCGCATCGATGGAACCTACGGCGCAGGGTGCGACCAACATTGGGATGACCATGAAGACCTCGTGCTTGATGTCCACGAAGATACGTTTGGTCGTTCAGACCACGTCACGTTCAGAGACCTTGGTGCGCAGACAATCTTCCATCTCGGGGCGTACGATGCCGATTACAGTGCCTACCATTCACCGTCCGATACACTGGACAACATGATCGATGTTGTTGGTGGTGTTGAAGAATTGGAGAAGAGCATGGAATTCGTCATGTGGGCAGCGATGCTTGAGTTCATGATTGCTGATCAAACCCCAGAAATACGCAACGTCAATGCTTGATCATTGAAACGATATTTTTTGAACCCAAAGCAATACTTTCGCCTATGGAAGATGAGGTATCTCAGGAGAAACCCATCCTCCATCGCTTTGCTGATTCTCCATCATTTCCTTCAGCCATGATAGCCTTCGGCGCCTTCATTGCGTTAGCGGAGTCGTTGTTTCTTCTCCTCCAAGGCGAATCCATCGAAAATGCGATTTGGCCACAAGCCGTTCGAACACTCTCTTGGACATTTCTTCTGCGTGAAAGTGTCGTTCTCGTTGCACTTTTCTCTGCAATCTTCCTCGCATGCTGCGTTTACTCCTCGATTCAACATCATCGCGGTCATCATCTCAAAAAACCAATTCAGGGTATTTTTTTCAGCATCATCGGAGCTGTTTTCGCATCGTGGATTATTTTCGTGCTGATGGATTATCGATACATACGGGGGGCGTTTCTGCTTCTCCCTACGATATACGGCGTCCTTCTTCTTGGGTCTACACTGGCAGTCCGTGGCCCTCCTGGTCTTCCAGATTCCTCACAGAATTGGAAAGAAAAAACGACCACGATTCTACATGTTGCAACCGTCTTTCTCGCAGCGTGGTTGGTCATGCCAGGCATTCCTGCATTGATTGGAATTGCACCCTCGCCACCACTCGCCCCCACAATGGGTTATGGCGCCGAAGCAGGGCCATTTGATCGGACAACGTTACGCTATACCTATCCACTGCCCGAAGAGGTGATGGCGATTCAAGGGCCGACTGAGGAGGATATTGAATTCTCAATTTACCTCACGTTGCCTCATCTTCCAGAGGATCCTGGAATCGAAGGAGTTCCACTGGCGATTTTGTTCCATGCATTCAACAATCCATCCATCGATTCCTACACCGATTGGATCGACCATCTCTCTGCTAAAGGTATGGCTGTTGCTTACATCCAATATCCAACCGATGTTCGGCCTGAAGGTGGAGACGATTTTGAACCGACCATTGTCAATGGCACCTCAGATTGGCCTCACCATGTCCCACGAATGCTCTCAATTGAATCAGCCCTCAATCGTTTGAACGAAATCATTGCTTCATCACCTCGAGACACGGACATCGACGACGTTCTCGGAAACCTCGCAATTATGCCAGAGCATCTTTGGATTGGAGGCCACAGTCTTGGAGGCGCCTATGCTCTCCAGGCGCTCGGCATGGTTCAAGCAATGTCCTGGGGGAATGAAACACTCATGGTCGATACAGAAATGGCAGCTGCACGTCCTATACAGGAGGATTGGTTGCCTGAATACAGCAACCTCCCAGAGAACTCAATTGTACACCTCGTTGTCAGTGAGGATGACATGACTGTAGGGCAGTGCAACAGCGTCCACCAACATGCTCTCTTCGAACAGATTGGCAACAATCAGTCTCTCCTCTTGTACATCCCAAGCGACCGATACGGATTTCCACGATTGGTTGCAACGCATTATCTCCCAGCCAATGAAGCACACGACACGTTAGCAGACTGGGCGTTCTATCGACGAGTTGATGCGCAAGCAGATTGGGTGGTTGCTCATAGTCGAGGCGATCTCAATACTGCGGACTTTGCATACGCCAACCTTGTGAATACAGGGATGCTGACCAATTTAGGTAAGTGGTCGGATGGTGTTGACGTGCTTCCAATACAAGTCTATACAAATCCGAGCGGAGCAAGTAAATTTGCAGACTGTTTCTAGAGAAGGTGAACCAATGGAAGAAGAAAATGATGTCAAGTCCTTCATCAAACTCATCTCCACCTCGACGATCATCGCTTCGATGTGTTGCTTACCCAGTGTTGTTCTCGTTCTCTTTGGTTTGGCAAGTGTAAGTAGTGCAGCAGCCCTTTCAGACACGCTGTATTGGGGCGGGGACGGTTACGAATGGTTTCGACCAACGATGCTTGCTATTGCATCTCTATCGGTTATAGTAGGATTAATCATCTACTTCAGAAATCGAGGCATATGCACCTTCGATGATGTGAAGCGTCAGCGCAGAAAGGTCGTCAATACATCACTGCTGATCGTCATCATCGCCTACCTCTCCTATCTGTTGTTTAACTACGTGATTCTCACAGAAGTTGGCATTTTACTTGGACTCGAGTGGGAGTCGAGTCGATTTTGGAACAAGTAATCAGGCATTCTTCCGAACAGTTGAACATCCAACAGACCAAGCCGTTCCTGAGTTCATCGCTTCTCGGGTTGCATCCAATACATCATCTTCTGGAGATCGGATAGGATCGGTTTCTACACCCCAAGCAAGTGTGATTTGAAAGCGTTCACTGGATACATTTTCCAATTGGAAAATTGAATTTTCAATTGAAGTTTTATTTTCGCTCACAGCATTTGGAAGAACGATGTTTCGAGGATTCAGATGCATTCCTTTTCGAGCCGCTTTTTGGATGGCCTCCTTTGAAGTCCAAGCCCAAAGTGCATCCAATGTTCCTTCCTTGAGATGCTCCAACTCCTCCCCTTTCGCCATCATGTCGTAAACTGAGGGGGCAGGAGGACGAGCAAATGGTTCAGCATCTACTCCGACCGTCCACCCTGATTCAATCAGAGCAACAACGGCGAGACCCTCGCTGTGTGAGATCGAAATGCTCGGAAGTTGTGGTTGAACCCACAAACCTTGGATGACTTGCAAATAGGGAGCACGCTCATTGGTTCGGGCGATGGAAAGCTGGGAACAGTCCAAATCACCCCATTCGTTGAGCGATGCCTCGAGTAGCCAACGTGCAGAGAGATGTTCATTACTCCTCTTTGTTGTCTTGAACGTCTTTACTTCGTCCCAATCGATAAACTGGAGGCCAGCCGGATCACGTTCGAAGACGGGGCATGTTGCAAGAAGACAGCGTGGGCCTGCATTGAGTTCAAGCCAACGAAACGTCGCTTGCAAGGTATCACCATCATCGTTCAAGCGTAAATTTCTGATCGTCAGGAACTGGAGCCATTGCCTTCAAGCGTAGACTCTTCAGAGCAAGGACTGGTGCATCATCTGATCCAACCACAAGGACATCATGAACGGTGACGCCAGCATCTTCTGCTGCGATTCGAATCGAGCGAAGTCGAAGTTCCTCATCTTTCTCAGGAACACGGAGCATGGTCGACCATTCGATACCTACTGGCAAACTACTGAATCCTTCTGACTCCATTGCGACCAATCCGGCATTTTGGAAACCAGCCTCAATCAACATTGGTAATGCTTCGAGCAAGACGTCTTCTCCATCACGTTCGTATGCGAATTGATCTGTTGCAGGCAATTGATGACGCATCAGTGCAATGCCATCAACGCCTGGTTGAGATGCATCGCCAACGCCTCGCAGAACGCCTCCATGAGATTGGAAACGAGGGCCGTGGAAATAACGCAGATAGATGAAGGAGGCATGATGCTCAAGACGACCTGTTGGCGGCGTCCCTATGGAAGGAAGTTCTGCAATTTCAGATTCCAAGAATGCACTCAAGTCATCGGATTTCCGGACAAGTCGAACAAGGGCTTCATGATGTTCACGTTCACCAAAGACAACACCTTCAGAATTGGTCAAATCCGAAACAAGCCGACATTTGACCCAGGTCAAATCAGCACGTGTTCGTTCAATCTTTGCTTCAACACGGACTCGCATCGTCCCTTTCATCACCTTCACTGGCAATCCGAACTTGACGTCTTCAAATCCTGCAAGACAAGAATCTGGACAGAGCAGCAAGGCGTTCTCTGCAAACATTTCCATGGCCATAACACCTGGATGATATGGAACTCCATCGATCGCATGGTCGCTTAGGAAAGGATGATCTGCAACTGAAAGCGTACTCTGTGTCATCACCGTTTGACCTTCTTCAAAGGCTAAGACCTTGTCAATGAATGGGAACCGTGAGGGGTCTGCCATGATGGCCGCCATTTCTCCTGGAAGCATGAGTGGTGCTTCTCGGAATGAGTCAAAACGATCCATGAGGCCGAGAGAACCACAGGCAATCACTCGACGCTTTCCACCCTTGAGGGCTTCATCGACGAAGATTTGAACGCCGGTATCGACGGGTAACGTTTCGATACCTGCTGCTTCGAACACGGCTTCGATGCTTCCGCGAGTGGCCATACCTACATCTCGCCATCCAGTCCAACCAATGGCAACTGCCCGGCAGTCACCCTTGGCTGTGAGGCGTGCCATTTCAGCATCAAGAATTGAATTCGCAGCCGCATAATCCGTCTGACCACCATTTCCAAATCGTCCTGCAACCGACGTGAACACAGAAGCAAAGCGCAGTTGCCCTTTGGATGCCTCAACGGCTTGCATCAATGCGCTCCAGCCATCAATCTTGACACGGACAACCTTGTCGAACGTTTCCCATGCCTTATCGCCAACAAGTTTGGAATCTTCTAATCCTGCTCCGTGGACAACCCCAGTAATTGGGTTTGAAAGTGAAGATCCAAGTGTTGCCAGAGCTTCAGCATCGGTGACATCGATTGAATGGTAGAAAGCACGATTTCCAGTGGATTCAATTTGAGAGAGTGTTTGGTAAACGTCTCGGCTTCGGGTGAACCTTTGCCATGCTTTATTCCATTCAACCATGGTTACTTTTCCTGTTGACGATGCTTCTGTCAAACGCTCTCGTAGTGCCATTTTCTCTTTCATGAGATCTTCTTCGCTCCAATCCAACCAATCGGATGTTTGTTCGATAAGAACGGAACGGCCGAGCAGATGGAACGTTGCTTCAGCACCTTGGCTTGCTTCAGCAACCCCAACAATACACGCTGCAGTTACCCCTGAGCCGCCACCAGAGACAAGCCAGACGTCGTCTGATTTCAGCGGGTCAAGATCGCCAACAACATCCTCTGCAAAGGCGGCTAGAAGCCATCGACGGCCATCTCGATCCAATCCGATCTCAACTTCACCTGCACGTTCAAACAATTCTGTTTCGATTTGTTCAGCAGCTAAAGCGGCATCAAAAATCAGTTCAGGATGAACATCGAGTGCGCGTGTTCGTAGATTCGGACGTTCGAATGCATAGGACTTGGTCACTCCAGATGCAGCACATTGAATGGAATTGAAACGTTCACCAATGTTTCCATGTCGCCCATCCATTGCAGTAACGCTTGCAACGAGACCTTGACTCAGTCCAGCGAGATGTGCGTCCATTCCTTTGAGAAGGCCAAACCAACCATGTGC
>JAPOIF010000077.1 GCA_029979085.1 Methanobacteriota archaeon
CTTACATACATCGAAGCAATTCGGGAAGCAGAAGCAGAAGTTGCTACCCTTGAAGATCAAGTCCGAATCTTTGAGAAACTCGCTCCATTGAACATTTCACTCGACCTTTTGAGTGGCTACTCTGGTGTCGAAGTGTATGTCGCTGAAACAGCGAACTCATCCAAGGCCGCCAAGGTCTTTGCAGACCTTCGAAACGACGTCGAATTCTTGTCTCCTGCAGGTCTCGTTGCCGTTGCTTGTGCTCCAAGCAAAGCTGCAGAGGTGCAAATGGCACTCGCAGAATTGAATGCAAAAGCCATTCAGCTTCCAGCGGGTGAAGGAAAGCCTGCTCAGCGAGCAAGTGATGCTCGCAAAGCCATCGCAGATGCCGAATCCAAAATGGAATCGAATCAAAAGAATCTCGACGATTGGGCAACAACGCACGGTTCAGATCTCGTCATCGCAGAAGAATACCTCCAACGAGAGGATGCCATCTTTACTTCCCCCACATCGCTTGCTGTCTCCAACCAGGCTTTTGCCCTCGATGCTTGGGTTCCAACCAACAACGCAGAGAACGCACATTTGAAACTCAAGGACTTGGTTTCACATCTTGAAATCGAAGAGCACGTGGATGACCATCACCATCACGGCGATCACGATGACCATCATGCAGAACCTGAACCACCTATCGCCTACCAAAACGGTGGAACTGCTGAACCGTTCGAACTCGTCGTCGACCTTGTCGGTCGACCAAAGTACGGCACCTTCGAACCAACATCGTTGATTATGATCACACTGCCTCTCCTTTACGGATTGATTCTCGGAGACTTTGGCTATGGATTTGTCATCGTTCTTCTCGCTCTCTGGCTTCGATCTCTACCTTTTGCCAAGGAACCTATGGGTAAGAATGCAACAACTGTCCTGCTTTGGATGGGAATTTGGTGTATGTTCTGGGGTCTTGTGTTTGCTGAAGGATTCGGATTCATATGGGATGGTACAGGGAAAGTTATGGGTGATGCATCGCCTCTCATTCCGCTGTATGATTGGACATACGACATGACCTCATCCTTCAAGAAGAGCGATATCGGCAAAGCCCTCGGCCTTACGCACACCTATGTTCCATTCCACCGTGCGGACAGCGCTCTGACCGACTACGTTCTCGTCTCTGTTTACGTTGGTGTCTTCCACCTCTTCCTTGGATTTATCATCGGATTCTTCAACGTCATGAAGGGTCACGGTATTGTTGCAGCCTTCTTCGAGAAGGGAAGCTGGATGATGATTCTTGGCGGTGGATTCTTCCACATCTACGGATTCATGAAGGGCAACAATGAGTTGCTTGCTGGTACGATTCCTGGATTCTTTGTCGTTGCCGGTGTGTTGATCCTTATCGTAGCTCTCGCAGTCTTCGAAGGATTTGGATGGGCTGGTGGCGTTATCATGGGTCCAATCGAAACGTTCGGCCTCTTGGCTAACACCCTCTCCTACCTGCGAATTATGGCAGTTGGTGTCGCAGGGGTCAAGATTGCTGAAATTAGCAACGACATGGGCTTCGCATCCATGCGCGATGCGATTACAGCGGGCGATTACCTCTTCGTCCCTATCTTCTTCCTCCTTTGGATCGGAATCCAAGTGTTCGCTATTGCGCTTGGTCTCCTCTCGCCTACAATTCACGCAGCCCGTCTCCACTTTGTGGAATGGATGGGCAAGTTTTACGATGGCTCCGGCAGGGTCTTTTCCCCGCTCGGTGGCCAACCTCTCCACGTGGAGGGGAAAGCATAGTCCACTGGACATAAAATGGAGGTAGAAAAAATGAACAAGAATACCCTAAAAACAAGCCTACGAATGATGATTGTACTTGGCGCACTCGTCCTGATCGCTCAGGGCGCAGCTGCCGCAAACGTCGACGCCGACGGTGCCTACGATGACTGGGGCAAGTACATGGGAGCAGGAATTGCTCTCGGACTTGCTGCAGTTGGTGCTGGAATTTCCCAGGCCGCTATCGGTAGCGCTGCTGTCGGAATGATTGCAGAAGACGGATCCAAGTTTGGTCCTGCACTCATCTTCACGGCTCTTCCTGAGTCGATTGTTATTCTCGGTGCATTGCCACTCTTCCTCTGAAGATTGGCTCCGAAACAGACTCGTTCTGTTTGACTGAAGGAGACGATACTATGACACTTGAAACACTTGCGAAGGACATTGCTGCATCTGCGGAAGCGCAGGCGAAAGCAATGATCAAAGAAGCGAAAGCGGAAGCAAAGACAATTGTCGGAGATGCAGAAGCCAAGGCAGCATCCATTCGTGATGAAGCCCAAACCCGTGCCGAGCGTGAAGCTAACCAAATCTCTCAGGAGATGGTTGCAAGCGCCCGCCAAGGTAACCAGAAAGAATTGCTCATCGCTCGTCGTGGCGTCCTCGATGCCACCTATGATGCAGCAAAGTCACAACTCGCTGACCCAGGAATGAAGGGACGTGCTACGCTCCTCAAGTCCTTGCTCAAGCGTGCGGATGATGTTTCTGGTAAGGACTTCGTAATTCGACCAGTATCTGTTGATGCTGCTGCGCTGAAGAAAGAAGCAGGTTCTCGAACCATTGGTGATGAAATCGATGGCTTGGGCGGATTTATGATGGAAGCAGCGGACGGATCGGTCTCTTTCGATTTCCGATTTGACTCACTTCTTGACCGCACTTGGACTGAAGAACGTGCTGCGATCAACGAAACACTGTTTGGATGAGGGATGAGATATGTTTTCGGGTAACGTACCATATGTAGCGTCACGAGCCAAAGCTCGTCGACAGGCATTGATGGACAAAGCCCGATTGCGCCAACTCATCAATCAATCACCAGATCAGTTGACGAACACGGTTGCTGAGAGCGGATATCAAAACGAAATCAACCTCTATGCGTCTCGATACACTGGAGGCGATCTCGTTGAGGCTGCGCTTACACATAACCTTGAGAACGAACTTGACAACATGCTTTCGCATTGCCGAGGTAAGGTTCGAAAGGTTGTCGAAATTTACTCGAGCCGATATGAATACCAAAACGCAAAGGCCGTTCTACGTGCCGTTGCGAATGGAATTGAAGCAGAGAAACTCAGCAAAGACATCCTTCCGGATTTGAACGATATCAACACACCTTGGATCAAGATTCTGGAAAGTTCAGACGACCTACGTTCTGCGGCACAACAAATGCGTCGCAAATCGTTTGGATCGGCACTCACGAACCTTCCAGAAGATGCTCGCCTTGCTCACTACGAGGATGCATTGGATCGCCACTACTTCGCTGCCTCATTGAGAGCACTCGGGCACAGTGGAAACGATTCACGCTATCTGCGAAACGTACTGGCAACGGAAATCGACCATCGAAACATCTTGAACGTCCTTGAGGCATCAGCCTTCGGAATTGAAGGAAACGACCTCTATGAGGAATTGATTCCGGGTGGACGCTTGATGCCACAGCGTTCTCTTTCATCCATCGCCAATGGTGGACGAAGCGCCATGATGGATGTCTTGAGAGGAAATGCAAAGTTCGATATCGCCGGATTTGAAGAAGCACTTCAAACGTCAGAAAAGGAACGCTCGCTCGATGCGGTCGTTACCTGGCTTCACGCAAGAGAATACGCACAGATGCAAAAGATGAGCTACCTCCATCCTGTATCTGCGCTACCTATCGTATACTACATTGCCATGAAGGTCAAGGAGGTCACCGACCTCCGAATGATCGTTCGTGGTCGATTCGCAGGTTTGCCGCCTGAAATCCTAGAGGCTCACATTCTATGAGGTGAAAACATGGAAATTGCAGTCGTAGGAACACCAGAATTTACCCTCGGATTCCAGCTTGCTGGAATTTCGAATCTCTACAATCCAGAAGGTGAAGAGGAACGTATCAAAGTGTTCCGCGACCTTCTCAACTCAAAGGATGTTGGAATTGTTGTTGTTGACTCCGCAGTTCTCGCATCCTTGCCAGATCGATTGCGCTCGCAATTGTCTGGTTCTGTCTCGCCGACGGTTCTTGGAATCGGAACGGACGAAGACAACACGCTCCGAGAAACCATTCGACGAGCAATCGGAGTCGACCTATGGAAATGATGTTCCAAAATGGAGGAAAAGAACATGAGCAAAGAAGGAGTAATTTACCGAATTTCGGGACCTGTGGTCACCGCAACGGGAATGAGCGCAGGAATGTATGACGTTGTCCGTGTGGGCAATGAAGGATTGATGGGAGAAGTCATCGAATTGCACGGTGAAAAGGCTGTCATCCAAGTTTACGAAGACACGTCAGGTATTCGACCTGGTGAACCAGTTATCAACACGGGTGAAACCCTCTCGGTTTCCCTCGGTCCTGGTTTGCTGACCCAAATTTATGACGGTATCCAGCGACCGCTTCCAACCTTGGAAGAAGTCATGGGTGTGTTCATTACTCGTGGTGTCGATGCAGATGCGTTTGACCTTGAGAAGAAGTGGACGTTCGAAGCTGTCATCGAAAAGGGCGCTGCTGTTGAAGGCGGTCAAGTCATTGGCCACGTTCAGGAGACCGAAACCATCGTCCACAAGATCATGGTTCCTCCAACCATGAGTGGTGTTGTCAAGGACATTAAGTCAGGAGACTTCAACGTTACAGAAACCGTTTGTACACTTGAGGATGGCTCAGAAATTCAGATGATGCAAAAGTGGCCTGTTCGAACACCTCGTCCTTACCGACAGAAGTACGCACCAGATACACCATTGATCACCGGTATGCGTATTCTCGACTTCCTGTTCCCGCTCGCAAAGGGTGGTGCAGCAGGTATTCCAGGTCCGTTCGGTTCTGGAAAGACCGTTACGCAACAATCGCTTGCAAAGTATTCCGATGCTCAAATCGTTGTCTACATCGGTTGTGGAGAGCGTGGAAACGAGATGACAGAAGTACTGGACGAGTTCCCTCACTTGATTGACCCGAACACCGGTAAACCTCTGATGAACCGAACGGTCATGATCGCCAACACATCCAACATGCCTGTAGCAGCTCGTGAAGCATCTGTCTACACTGGAATTACCATTGCTGAGTACTTCCGTGACATGGGCTACGACGTTGCTTTGATGGCAGACTCGACCTCACGATGGGCTGAAGCAATGCGTGAGATTTCCTCTCGTCTTGAAGAAATGCCTGGTGAAGAAGGATATCCTGCTTACCTCTCATCTCGAATTGCAGAGTTCTACGAACGTGCTGGCCGTGTTGAAACCAAGAATGGTGATGACGGGTCGGTTACTGTTATCGGTGCTGTAAGCCCACCTGGTGGTGACATTTCCGAACCTGTCTCACAGGGTACACTCCGAATCGTCAAGGTTTTCTGGGGATTGGACGCAGGTCTTGCACGACAACGTCACTTCCCTGCAATCAACTGGCTTAACTCGTACTCTCTGTACCCACAGAGCCTCAACCAGTGGTTCCGTGACAATATTGCACAAGACTTCCCTGAGATTCGAACTCAGATCAGTGGTTTGTTGCAAATTGAAGCCGAGTTGCAAGAGATTGTCCAACTTGTTGGTTCCGATGCACTGCCAGTCGATCAACAACTTACGTTGGAAGTCGCACGTATGATTCGTGAATTCTTCTTGCAACAAAATGGATTCCACGATGTTGACGCATACTGTGACATCCACTTGCAATACTCCATGTCCAAGGCCATTCTCAGTTTCCAAGAAGCTGCGAAGAATGCTATGGCTGCTGGGGCACAACTCAACGATGTTGTCAACGTACCAGCACGAACCGCACTCATGCGTGGCCGGTTCGAAAAGGGATACATCGATACCATCGATGACATGGTCAAGTCCATGGTCGATGAAATCGCTGCTACTGTGGAGGACAACTAGGACGTGATATCATGACAGGAAAAGAATACCGAACCATTACCGACGTCAAGGGACCACTGGTTTTCTTGAACAAGACCGAACCAGTTGCTTTTGGTGAAATCGTTACCATCCGTCTCGCTGATGGATCCATCAAGAACGGGCAAGTTCTCGACACCTCAGACGACCTTGTAATCGTCCAAGTTTTCGAAGGAACTGCAAAGATTGACCGAACTGCTGGTGTCACCTTCATGGGCGATGTTTTCAAGCTCCCAGTAAGCAAGGATCTCGTTGGACGAATTCTCGATGGTGCAGGCCGACCTCGTGATGGTGGACCTGACATCGTTGCTGAAGAAAACGCTGACATCATCGGTGCTGCAATCAACCCATACAGCCGTCAGAGCCCTCACGATTTCATTCAAACTGGAATTTCGGCTATCGACTGCTGTACAACGCTTGTTCGTGGACAAAAGTTGCCAATTTTCTCGGCTTCTGGTCTTCCACACAACGATATTGCTCTGCAAATCGCTCGTCAAGCCAAGTTGAAGGGAAGCGATGAACAATTTATCGTCGTTTTCTGTGCAATGGGTATCACTGCTGAAGAGTACAACTTCTTCCGTTCCGATTTGGAGCGAACCGGTGCGCTCGAAAACGCTGCTTTGTTCGTTAATCTTGCTGACGACCCTGCTGTCGAGCGAATTATTACGCCTCGTCTTGCATTGACTGCAGCTGAGTACCTCGCATTCGAGCACGATTACCACGTTCTCGTTATCTACACGGACATGACCAACTACTGTGACGCACTTCGACAAATCGGTGCTGCACGTGAAGAAGTTCCTGGACGACGTGGTTACCCTGGTTACATGTACACGGATCTTGCTATGCTCTACGAGCGTGCTGGAATTGTAAAGGGCAAGAAGGGATCGATTACACAATTCCCAATTCTGACCATGCCTGGTGACGATATTACGCATCCAATTCCTGACTTGTCTGGATACATCACTGAAGGACAGATCGTTATTTCACGTGAACTTCACCAACAAGGTATCTATCCGCCGATCAACGTTCTTCCATCACTCTCTCGGTTGATGGGTTCGTGTATCGGTGCTGAAACCACTCGTGAGGATCACAAGTCTGTATCCGACCAGATGTATGCTGCATATGCGCAAGGTCGTGAGCTCCGTGGTCTTGTTGCCATTGTCGGTGAAGATGCATTGAACGAGCGTGACAAGCAACTGCTCGACTTCTCCGGTGTCTTTGAAGACCGCTTCCTACGTCAGTCTCGTGATGAGGATCGCTCCATCGATGAAACGCTCGACTTGTGCTGGGAATTGATGTCATCCATCGATACAAAGTATCTTGTCCGTCTCGACCAAAAGTGGATTGAGAAGTACCATCCAGACAACAAGGCTTGAATTCTGAGGTGAAACCATGGCGCTTGACATCAAACCAACCCGAAGTGAGTTGATTAAACTCAAGGGGCGCATCAAGCAAACCAAGAACGGTTACAAACTTCTCAAAATGAAGCGTGACGGTCTGTTCCATGAGTTCCGACAACTTCTCGCAGAAATGATTGAAGCAAAGCGCGAAATTACCGAAGCGTTCCGATTGGCAAAGCAGCGAATTGACCTTGCCAATGCAATTGAGGGGGGGCTCGCTGTTCGTGCCGCTGCCATTGCCAACAGTGCTCATCCTGAAGTTGAAGTTGAACGACGAAACATCATGGGTGTTGTCGTTCCAAGTGTCAGTGGAACGAACCTCAAATCGACCTTTGCAGAACGTGGTGTTGGTTTCATTGGTTCCTCTCCATACATTGACGAGGCAAGCGACAGTTTCAGCGAATTGATTGAGAAGATCGTCAAGGCAGCTGAAATGGAAGCGACATTGAAGCGACTTCTCGAAGAAATTGAAGCGACCAAGCGACGTGTTAACGCTCTTGAGTTCAAGGTCATTCCAGAATTGGAAGAAGCGAAGGTCTTCATCCAACTTCGACTTGAAGAAATGGAACGTGAAGAGACATTCCGACTCAAGCGATTCAAGAACAAGTGAGTACACGCATCGCTCTGAAAAAAGGGCATGATTGATGTGGGAGTGGTGTTCAGTTCTACTTAGGGGGCTTGACTGACATGTCTGATTTCGATGATGCAACATTGAGTCCAATCC
>JAPOIF010000078.1 GCA_029979085.1 Methanobacteriota archaeon
GACATGAACTTGTTGAATCAAGGTGCCACCTCAATCGGCGACATCTGGACTATGACGGTCACACCAAGCGACGGTACCGATTTTGGTACGAAAGTGACGTCCTCAAACTCCGTTGAAATCATTGATTACGATGCTGATGGAGATGGTTACGGAGACCAATCCGACGCCTTCCCGAATGATTCCAACGAGTGGGCTGATTCAGACAACGATGGCGTTGGTGACAACGCAGACGCCTTCGATGACGACAACACCCAAACAACGGACAGCGACGGTGATGGATACGGAGACAACGCATCGGGGAACAATCCTGACGCATTCCCGAACGATGCCAACGAGTGGCTTGACAGCGACAACGATGGTGTTGGTGACAACGCTGATGCATTCCCGAACGATCCAACCGAGACCGTTGACTCAGACAACGATGGCGTTGGTGACAATGCCGATGCATTCCCGAACGATGCATCCGAAACAACAGATTCGGATGGCGACAATGTTGGGGACAATGCCGATGCTTTCGATAACGACAACACCCAAACGACGGACACTGATGGTGATGGATACGGAGACAACGCATCCGGAAACAATGCCGATGCATTCCCGAACGATGCCAATGAATGGCTTGACAGCGACGGTGATGGCGTCGGTGATAATGCAGATGCATTCCCGAACGACTCGACAGAAACAATGGATTCCGATGGAGATAATGTCGGCGACAATGCCGACGCATTCCCGAACGATCCAACCGAAACCATGGACAGTGACGGAGATATGGTCGGCGACAATGCTGACGTGTTCCCGAACGATGCAACTGAAACGAGTGATGCTGATGAAGATATGATTGGTGACAATGCGGACACAGACGACGACAACGATGGTCTTCTCGATACTGAAGAAGCAACCCTTGGAACCGATCCATTCGATGAGGATACTGACGGTGATGAAGTCAACGATAAGGACGATGCTCTACCTCTCGATGCGAGCGAAACCATGGATACCGATGGAGACGGTATCGGTGATAACACAGACACAGACGATGATGGTGACGGCCTTTTCGATCTCGATGAATTGACGAAAGGAACCGACCGACTCGACCCAGATTCCGATGATGACGGTGTCCTCGATGGTGATGATGTCTTCCCAATGGATGCAACAGAAACGCTCGATTCAGACAATGACGGCGTCGGCGATAACGCTGATGCCTTCCCGAACGACCCACTCGAAACACTCGATACCGACGAAGATGGTGTGGGCGACAACGCCGATGCTTTCCCAGAGGACGCCAGTGAAACCATGGACAGTGATGGCGATGGTATGGGTGACAACGAACAAAAGGCATTGGAAGAGGAAGAGGCTGCACGAATGCAACTGATGATCATCGTTGGCGTTGTCCTTGTTCTTGCCGCAGTAGGAGGGCTTCTCTTCATGCGACGAAAGGGCAATGATTCCGTTGAACCAAAGATGACAACTCCACTTCCGGAGATGGATTCAATCCAACCTTCGCAACCAATGTACGCAACACCAACCCCCGAACCTGTTCAACCGATGGTTGCTGAACCAACCGTTGAAAATCAATGGACGGATGAGAACGGCCACACCTGGAGAAGGATGAGCGATGGTTCGACCTTGTGGTGGAACGGAACCGATTGGCAACAGGTTTAGACAACTTCTAAAGCACTGCATTCTGAGCCAGAGGTATGCCTCTCATACAGCTCAGCGGCTTGAGTCGTCATTACGGCGAAGACGAAACCTTGGTCAAAGCGCTCGATGATATCTCGCTCTCCATCGAGGAGGGAGAAATCGTTGCTCTTCTCGGACCATCGGGTTCTGGAAAGACTACGTTGCTTAACACCATTGCAGCGCTTGATGTCCCCACCAGAGGCACATACCAATTCAAGGAAGAGGATGTTCCTCTCGGCCATATCGAAAAGATGACGACATTTCGCCGTGAAAACGTTGGTTATATCTTCCAATTTTTCAACCTCTTAGCCGACCTTACAGCGCTTGAAAACGTCCTCCTCGTCCAAGATTTGTCTGGGGCAAGAGACAAACAGAAGGCATTGGATTTACTCGACTCTGTTGGACTCAAGGGGCTCGAGGATCGGTTCCCTTCGCAAATGTCAGGAGGGCAACGACAACGTGTTGCCATCGCACGCGCCCTAGCGAAAAGTCCACGGATTATTCTTGGTGATGAGTTGACTGGAAACCTCGATTCTGAAACATCGAATATGGTTATGGAAGCTCTGATCAAAACCTGCCGGAAAGAGAAGATGACAACTATTTTTGTGACACATGACCAATCTCTTACTCGATTTGCGACACGAATTGTTCATCTCGATAGTGGCAAAATCGTTGAAGATGAATCTGGCGGCCTCAAGAGCATCGCCATGACCGCCAAGCATACCGCTGAATCCGTTGTGGACAACACGGTTGATGGTGTCAAGAAAATAGGCTCGAAAATCAAAGATATGGCTCAATCAATGTTGGAGTGAAGAAGTTGAACACACTGTTGTTACGACGTTTGTCGCGCAGTTTAATGCGCACAAAACTGCGTGTTTTGACCGTTATTCTCCTCATCACGATCTCGGTGTATGCTGGAATCGTGTTTTCTGAACATTCCAGGAACGCTGACCGTGTCTACGACGATTTCTATTCCGAAACCAACTTTGCAGATTTGATGGCCACGACCTATGATATTGAAACGAAAGAGAACTTGACAAGCGCATGTTCCTCAATTGATCACGTCGCCTGTGAATCCAGCCTCATACTTACTGGCCAATCGAAAATGGATTCGGATTGGATTGCATCCAAATTTTACGGACTTGAACAAGGCGATGTCAACACGCTTTGGCGTATCGAAGGCTCCATTTCACCTGAAGCAGGCGAAGTCGTTATCGATGCACACTTTGCACTGAACGATGAAATCAACATGAAACTTGGTGATACGATTGACGTTGTCGTTGGTGAAGGAGGAAAGCACACCTTGACCGTGGTAGGTTTTACCAACAGCCCTCTCGAATTGTTCTATGCTAATCCAGATTCACTCATCCCTCAGGAATCAAGCTATGTTGTTGGCTACATGAATGTCGACGAGTTGGCGAGCATATCTGGCCACAATGCATCCGCCCGGAACACACTCAACATCGACCTTGAAGGGACGCCTGCTTTTGATTTGAGCAACACGGAAGAAAACGAAGGAATCGAGTTGCAATCGACAAAAGATACGCTCGCTGAAGCCATGAACGCTTCCGAAACGGAAGGATATGTTCTCGATCGTGGACAGTTGAGTGCTGAACTCTTGCGCCTCGATAAAGATGGCATTTCAAGTTCCATCCCCTTCATTTTGGGTATCCTGTTGTTCATCAGTGGTCTTGTCATTGCAGTTTCTCTTGACCGGTTAATACGAACACAATCGAGAGAAATCGCCGTCCTCAGAACAATTGGCGCTTCAACAAGTGATGTCATGTTTGGCTATCTCCTCGTTCCTCTTGTTCTCGGCCTTCCAGGCGTCCTTGTTGGAATACTGTTGGGTATTTCTTCAATAGGCTCGAGTGCATTCACGGCGTTCTATTTCTCCTTCCTCGGCATCCCTGTGGTCGAAGCACATCACTATCCTGATCTTATCGCAACGATATCGCTCTCAGCCTTATTCATCATTTTCCTGTTCGGTATTCGACCCGCCTGGAAAGCGGCACGACTTCAGCCGCTGGATATTCTCGGCCAATCCTCAGAGAAGAAACCAAATCGAATCATCACCGGTATGACCGCCTCACTTCCACCTGGTATCGGGCTCGGATTGCGATCGACCTTCCGAAAACCAGCCCGCTTATTGGCAACTCTTCTCGCCCTGTCTCTTGCCATGGTCATTCTTGGTGGCAACATGATGTTTGTTGCAGGCATTACCGGGTCGTTTTCAGAAGCAACCGATGCTCAAGAAAATTGGGAGTACCAAATCCGGGCCTTCCCGTCTGGACTCGAAAACATCACTGAATGGGCGCAAGGAAATACCTCTGCGTTTGAATTAACGCTCGTCGGTGAAGCAACGCTGTTCGGGACAACAAAAGCCATTGATCTGAAAGGCAGTGATGTTCTTTCTGAAACGGACGAAGCACTGCATCGACTCAATCTCTTGGAAGGCAATCTTCCAGCATCGAACCAAATACCGCCGCAAGGGATTCTCGATGAGGGCTCAGCCGCTCTCGAGGATTATGCCGTAGGCGATACGATACGCATTGACTACGAAGGAGCGGTGCATGAAATCGAAATTGTTGGTATTGCCAGAGAGATGAGTCGCTCGATATATCTGCATCGTGCAGATCTGCAACCGATTGTTGGTGAGGAAGCTAATGGAGCTCTCCTTGTCACCAATGAAGGAGCTGATATCGAAGACATTCGGTTCTCAACCATTTCGATTGTTGAAAAAGAAATCATGGTTGCAACCTTTGAAGAATTGATTGAGCAACAAAAATCGATTATGCAATCCATCTTCGTTCTTGGCGGTTTGATGGCCATTGCGATCCTGTTCAACACATTGCTGATCAATCTCAGTGAACGTGATGCTGAATTAGCAACGCTTCGGGTCCTTGGTGCAAGCCGAACCCGTCTTGCTGTAATTCTCACTGTCGAACATACCTTCATCGGATTGGTTGGCGGTATTGCGGGAGCGTTTGCTAGCGTCGGTTTCTACACCGGAGTTGCAAGTGCAGCATCAACCTGGGCCTTCCATATCCCAGTCGTGATCGATTACACGGTCTTTTCTCAAATTATTGGATTCGTTCTGTTTGCTGCGTTGTTGACAACACCCGTTGGCGTGTACCGAATTGGACGCATGAATTTACTCGAAGTTGTTGCTCGGCATGAGAGATGACAACTAATGCAGTGATTTCATATCACTATCTCTAACATGAAATTGTAATTTTTTGTACAGTTTTTTTGAAAATCAAAATTAAATACTCTACGTCATTGGAGAGGGCATGAAGCACAGCAACAGCGAAGGAAAATGCCCAGTCATGCACGGTGGCGGAATGACACACTCAACATCGGACATGCGTTCAAACCAAGATTGGTGGCCAAAGAATCTCAACCTCAACATCCTCCATCAGCACGATCAAAAATCCAACCCAATGGGAACTGATTTCGATTATGCTGAAGCCTTCAAGGGACTCGATTACGAGGCCCTAAAGAAAGACCTCCACGCATTGATGACCGACAGCCAAGACTGGTGGCCTGCTGATTACGGCCATTACGGTCCATTCTTCATTCGAATGACCTGGCACGCGGCTGGAACCTACCGAACCGGCGACGGCCGTGGCGGTGGCGGAACTGGTGCACAGCGATTTGCACCGCTCAACAGCTGGCCAGACAACGGAAACCTCGACAAGGCTCGCCGTTTGCTATGGCCAATCAAGCAGAAGTACGGTAACGCAATCAGCTGGGCTGACTTGCTCATCCTTACCGGTCAAATCGCTATCGAATCCATGGGCGGACCCGTCCTCGGATTCGGCGGTGGCCGACCTGACATTTGGCACCCTGAAGACGACATCTACTGGGGAAGCGAAGATGAGTGGCTCGGAGACGATCGTTACGGCGACACTCGCCAAGATCTCGAGAACCCTCTCGCTGCCGTCCAGATGGGACTAATTTACGTCAACCCACAAGGACCAAATGCAAACCCAGACCCGCTCCTCAGTGCTCAAGACATTCGTGAAACATTCAGCCGAATGGCCATGAACGACGAAGAAACCGTTGCCCTCACAGCAGGCGGCCACACCTTCGGAAAGGCACACGGTGCCGGTCCTGAAGACCACAAAGGCCCTGAACCTGAGGGTGCATCACTCGAAGAACAAGGATTTGGCTGGACGAGCGACTACAAGTCCGGCGTTGGCCGAGACACCATTACCAGCGGTATCGAAGGTGCATGGACTGCCAACCCAATCCAATGGGACAACGGCTACTTTGACATGCTCTTCAAGTACGAAGATACATGGGAATTGACCAAGAGTCCAGCCGGCGCTCACCAATGGACACCATCCAACCAAGAAGAGGTTGACATGGCTCCAGATGCAGAAGATGCTTCCATTAAGGTTCCAACCATGATGACCACCGCTGACATGGCTATGATTCGTGACCCAGAGTACCGCAAGATTTCGAAGCACTTCCACGAGAACCCTGAAGCCTTTGCCGATGCGTTCTCCCGTGCTTGGTTCAAGCTCCTTCACCGTGACATGGGTCCAAAGGTACGCTACCTTGGTCCTGATGTTCCTGATGAGGATTTCATCTGGCAAGATCCAGTACCAGCTGGTTCCACTTCCTACGATGTTGGTGCACTCAAGAACGCCATTATGTCCAGCGGACTTTCCATCGCTGAGATGGTCGAAACCGCATGGGCAAGTGCATCCACATTCCGTGGCTCAGACAAGCGTGGTGGCGCAAATGGTGCACGCATTCGCTTAGCACCACAAAAGGACTGGGAAGGCAACAAGCCAGCACAACTTGCAAAGGTTCTGTCAACACTCGAACCACTCGCAGCTGCACATGGTGCAAGCATTGCTGACACCATCGTCCTTGCTGGAAACGTTGGTATCGAAATGGCATCAGGTGTTGAAGTTCCATTCACCCCTGGTCGTGGCGATGCAAGCGAAGAACAAACCGATGCTGCTTCCTTTGCCTACTTCGAACCTGTTTCCTGTGGTTTCCGCAACTACCTGAAGCAGAACTATGCTGTTATGCCAGAAGAAATGATGCTCGATAAAGCACAACTTCTCGGATTGACTGCACCAGAAATGACCGTTCTCGTTGGTGGTATGCGATCACTTGGTGTCAGTTCCGATGAGCGTGGACTCTGGGGCGGTGACAGCAAACTCGACAGTTCCTGGTTCTCCACACTCCTCGACATGAACGTCGCTTGGACTGCAACAGGTAGCAACAGTTACGTCGCTCGTGACCGCAAGACTGGAGCCGATGTCCGAACAGCAACTCGCTACGATCTCGTCTTTGGAAGCAACTCACAACTTCGAGCCATTGCTGAAGTCTATGCGCAAAACGACAACCACGACAAGTTCGTTGGTGACTTCGTTGCTGCATGGAACAAGGTCATGAACGCAGACCGATTTGACGTCTGAGTTTCATGATAGGAACACCGTTCCAGATTTCGGTCTGGGAGGCTCTGAAGACCATCCCTCGTGGCCAGACACGTACGTATACCGAGATTGCTCAACAAATTGGTCGACCCAAGGCTGTAAGAGCTGTTGCCAATGCAATCGGAAAGAATCCATACGCTCCAGAAATCCCCTGTCATCGAGTCGTTCGAACCGATGGTTCACTCGGCGGGTATAGTGGGCCTGGTGGAATTGAAACAAAGATCCGTCTGTTACGGGAGGAAGGCGTTTCACGGTATTGATTAGGCAGGGCAACAGCATAGAATCTGTTTCAATCAAAGAAACATGAGGATATGTACTGCAGCCATGAAAAACAACCATGCTCGTTCCTTATGTCCTTGCTTTGAGGGACTCCATACGGACGTTGATGCTGATTGGAGCATTGGCCACTGGAGGAGCTGCGGTTCTGATTCTTGGATTGGGCATGGATACGCCTTGGGCGCCTTGGGAGAGAGATTCAAACGTCATGTTCCCTCCTGTTTTGTTCACGTTGGCTACCTTTGTGGCAACAGTTGCCTTCTGTGCAGGCACAGTCGTTTACCACACGTTCCTGAAATCCATTACCAAAGATGCAGACAAATGGTGGAGGATCAGTGGTGGCGTATTTTTGATTGCTTACGGTTTGTACTCATTCGGATCAGGAACTTTTCAAGCTGCAATCATGCTCAATCTACTGCATCTCATCGTTGGTCTTCCAGCCCTCATCCTGTTACCAGGTGCTCTCAGAACTGGGATAAAAACGGCTCAATCCTGAGCAGTGGGTAGCGTCTGACAAGACCCACTGCTAGCCCTTTGATTTGGCAATACCAGAGCA
>JAPOIF010000079.1 GCA_029979085.1 Methanobacteriota archaeon
AGGAATGAATGGCACCAAAGACAGAAGAACGCATCTTGAGCATCGTCGTCATACGACTTGTTCGCAAGTAGAGGTGACGGTTGTCGAGAAGGAATTCCGTTTCACCGCCATCGGCTGCTTTCATTGCTGATTCTGTGATTGGAAACGGTCGTTCTGGATCGACGGGGCCAACAATCTCGACGCCAGAGACAACGAGCTCATGGCCTCCTTCGCTTCGTTCATCGACGTTGACGGTACCACGAACAATCAAGGAGGATTCAATCAATGCTGAGGCGATGGCTTCGAAGGCATCATCACCAACAACGTCTCGCTTTGCAACGCATTGAATGGTGCCGGTTGAATCACGCAAGACCACGAAACGGATTTTATTTGAGCCACGGGTTCGCTTAATCCAACCCTTCAGTTCGACTTCTTGTCCGTCATAATCGCCGTTTTGCACATCACCAATCCAGATGTCTTTGGCCATGTCACCCCGTTTACGTTCTCACATATCATGTTTGAAGTCTGGCCAGTTGGTTCCACATTGGAAACGCGGAATTGTTCTCGCATATCGGCGAAAGCATCAAACAGGACTCTGGTCAATCAATAGCGTGAGCAAAATTGTGGTATACGCCATTGGTGGGAATGCACTGGCACCTCCAAATTCCTCAACCGGGGACGAACATGATTTGGTTTTGGCCAAGGTTATGAGCGATGTTGTCGATCTCCTCGAAGCAGGATGGTCGGTCGTTCTTACCCACGGGAACGGCCCACAGGTCGGCGAATTGATGTCCATGGATTCCAATGCATCTCATGATATGGACGAATGGGTTGCTGCTACGCAAGGCATGATTGGGCATACCCTTTCGCTTCAACTCAATAGTATTCTCAAGCATCGTCATCGACCCGAACGTACAGCAGTCGTCCTGACACGCGTGTTGGTCAACGCTCAAGATGAAGCATTTGCATTACCGACAAAACCGGTTGGACCAGTCCTTAGCGCCCAAGAAGTCATGGAGCGTGACTGGGACATTGCAACAACGGTTCACGGGCCACGTCGAGTGGTTGCAAGCCCACTACCTCATCGCATCCTTGACTTGGACGTCATTCGAACGCTTGTCGATCAGCGTGCAGTGGTGATTTGTGGAGGCGGAGGCGGTATTCCGGTTGTTGAACATGAACGTCAATACAACGGCATCCCTGCAGTCATCGATAAGGATCGATTATCTTCGCTCCTTGCGGTTGACCTTGAAGCTGAGGCACTGATTATTTCGACAGGAGTTCCAGCCGTCTACACGGATTTTGGTCAGGAACATCAAGTCGAACATCGTCATCTCAGTGTAGAAGAGGCCGAGTCGTATCTCGATGATGGACAGTTTCCCGCAGGATCCATGGGTCCGAAGATCAAGAGTATGATCGACGCCATTCGAGGCTTACCGAGTATGCGTTCAATTCTCTGCCAACCAGGCGATGCACTCTCAGCGATGAGAGGTGATGCTGGAACGACATTGTCCCAAGATGATTAAATACAACCTGACGGAGGCAGGCGTGGGCCTGTAGCTTAGTCAGGTAGAGCGACGGACTCTTAATCCGTCGGTCGCGGGTTCGAACCCCGTCAGGCCCGCCTACAAACGACCCTTTGGATTCATCAGTGTTTGAACACCGTCTCCACTGGCTAACACGACGGCGTCGCACATATTGTTGAACAGACCGACTTGTACAACACCTGCAACATTGAGGATGTTTGATTCCGTTGTGATAGGGTCGTTGATGGTTGGGCCAATGCGAGCATCTGCAATGCAGTTCCCATTGTCGGTGAGAACATGTGCATCGCCGTCCATTCGTAATTCAACATTGCAGTTGAGCATGGATGCCAGAACCGATACAGTGACATCGCAGGCAAACGGTGTGATTTCGATAGGAATGCCAAAAGCGCCTAAGCAATCCACTTGTTTTCGATCATCAGCAACCACGACCATGGCAGCCGATTGTTGCGCCACAATCTTTTCTCGAAGCAAGGCTGCACCACCTCCCTTGATCAATTGGAAGTGTGGGTCAAACTCATCAGTTCCATCGATAACAATGTCCAATCCGTCCAAGGAACCAAGTTCGACCAATGGAATGCCGACTTCAGTTGCCAAGTTTTGTGTTGCAACAGAGGTCGGGACGCCAACAATATTCAATCCTTCTTCCTTGATTCGACGACCGAGTTCCAAGACGGTATACTTGACTGTTGAACCTGTTCCGAGGCCTACGCGCATACCTGTTTTGACGAATTCGCAAGCCGCTTCACCAGCGATTTTTTTCAGCGCCTCAGCGTTGTTCATGTTTCTATGGAACCTCATACGGTTGATATTGATTGTTGGTCGGGAAAGGAGTTGTCGTCGCAAGAATCCTTTTTGAGTGAGAGGTTGACGTCGAGACATGGGTCGCGTACAGCGAAACGGAATCGTGGTTTCACTGCTCCTTTCCATGTTCCTCTTTTCGTTGCTCAGCCCAATGGTTGGGCCAGCGGAGGATCTCCAATTTGATGTCACTTCAAACGCCACACCTCTCGGTCAAACAACAACCGTAAGCATTGGCTCTTACCCTGATGGTGTCAACGATGCAACGTCGATTAGTGTACCAAGTGGAGAAGCCATCTCTGGAATCGAACTCTCCTTGGACGAAGGTGTTCTCCCCGTTTCAGCTGCAAAATTGTTTGATTCTCCGGCTGATTACGATCATTCTCTCGCAGTCTACGATGGAATGGATGTCAACAATTCGGTTCTCCAACTCTTGCCTCAAGGCTGGATGTATGATTTTGATGGAGCGAATACCTGGACGTTGGGATCTTCTTGGTTCATTGGTAAAGATACATCAACAAGCAGTAGACCTCTTACTGCAACAGTTCCCAGTGGGGCAAACACACTCTACTCACACAATGGAAATTATCCGAACAACATTGGAAGCACACTTTGGGCTACATCGCCAGTCATGAACTGTGGTGGCTGCTCTGGAGGATGGGATCTTAAATTCCAACGACAACTTGGTGTTGAATCATCTACATGGGATCGAGCCTATGTTTCCGTCAAGAACCCGTCTGGTAGTTGGGTCAATGTTTGGCAGAACTCAGGGACGGTAAGCGACAGTTCGTTTATTTCACAAACGATTACAATTTCCAATTATGTGACGGCGAATTCAAACCTCCAAGTCCGATTTGGAATTGGTCGAACCGATTCGAGTGTTCAGTACTCGGGCTGGAACGTTGATGACGTGGAAATCATTCCAAAAGCCTCTGGAATTTCAACAGGTGAAGGGAACTGGACGTCGCAACCCTTTGGCCCCGGTGCGACCTTGGGAAGCGAACCCTCATCCTATGGACTCATGGTCATCGATGCTGAGATTCCAGCAGGGTCGTTGTTTGAATGGTCACTCATTGATGCATCGACAGGAACGCCGCTCCCGGGTTATCAAGAGATGACCGATTTGACCGTTGATCTCGGTGGCATCGATTGGGAGTCAACACCTTCACTTCGATTCAAAACACATATGATGACTGGGCCAAGCGGTGGTCCGAAAATCCACAGCATTGGCATCAGTGGAGCCATCAACGAGTCGTTCAGTGAGAATCCTGCAACACATGATTGGATTCTTTCAGGTACAACATGGACGCAATCTTCGGGTTCGATCTCTGGAACGGGTTCGGTCACATCACCTGTGTACCGCATTTCTAATGGTTTTGGTGCGCTCTCAACCTCTATTGTTGCAACAGGGTCACCAATCCTCGAAGCCAACATTGACGACAAAGGATGGCAACCGTATCCACTTGAAGGGTATACGACCATCGACGAAGTTGGGCATGTTGTTCAATTCCGGTTCCAATCATCCAGTGGTTCCTACACGGTTGATTCGTTCTCCGTCGAAACAATTCGCTCGATTCCAAACATGGGATTGCGCCTCGATGTCGGAGCGGATGGTGTATCCGATTGGGGCTTCGATGGCGATGATGCCGGTAGTTATGGTATGCAGAACCGTCTTGCAAATGGAAAGGTTTGCCAAACCTTAGCCACAACTCCAAGCTCTGCGGGTGTCTTTGACGTCCTGCTTCCGCTCTCGGGAATTGATCAATTTGGATTCACAGTTTCCGCATCTTCGGAGATGAAATCACCTTACATGAACATCAAGATTGGTGGTTCTGATGTCACCAATCGCGGGTTTACAAATTTTGAAACCTCATACTACCTTGAGTTCTCACAAAATGAACTCAGTGCGCTCAACAACGCACTCTCGAATGCAGCAGACGATCGTGGCATTCTTGGATTACCGATGGCGCGAGTGAGCATCACCATCGGCTCCTCACAATCGAGTGCTGATGTGACCATGTGTGGCATTTTCGCTCCTTATGATGCATCGTTGAATCTCAATCTGGGCGCGAATTCTGCATTGGTTCAAGCACTCAATCAGGAATTGAGCTCAGTGATTGCTCTTGGTGGAGTCAAAGAAGTGCGTCTCCCTGTTCGAATGATGTCGTCAGGTTCCTTGAAGGTCACCATCAACAGCGTTTCTTCATCGCCAACACTGAACCCAGTCTCAATAACAGTCAATCCACCTGTCGACACATTAACGCCTTCAACGGATTGGATTACCGTCAATTCAACGTTCGATCTTTCACCGCTCGGTGTTTTGGATGCAGAATCCTATGTCAAGAACAACGGATGGAGCGTTGATTTCACGTTGCGTGGGCCAAGTGGACAATCCAAGGTCTTGTGCGGAACCGTTGTTCTTCCTCTTACAGGTGCTGCAGTAGCGAACTGTCAACAGTCAGGTTATGCTCTTGGCTGGAGTGACATCGATGCGAACGGTGAAATTGCCATGATTGGGTCTGGTTCCTACGTTCAGTTTACCCACACCTTCCAGATGCCAGTCAGTTGGAACGATGAACCGTATGCATCGTTGAACGTCATGTTGGTGAGTCCAACTGGACCGACCTTACCGCTCAACCATGTCTTTGGATTGGGTAACGCGAACGGAATCGAGAACGATGTTTCACTCAAACGATTTACCATCGCCTCGCAATCAGGAGTCGAGACCGATGCATCATCAGCCTCGCTGATCCAGGGCACCTTTGTGACCGTGAATGCCTATCTCGGATTCGAAGGCGTTCGAGATGCTGTACCTCGTACCGGTCAAGCACAAGTTCGATTGCTCGTCGATGGTCAAGATAAGGGTTCGACCAGTCTCATTCTCAATGGTGTTGCCTCCATCATTTACAGCGTTCCAACCAGCGCAAACAATCTCGAAATGGAACTTGAAGTGACGCCAATCGCTGGCCAAGGCGTTGCCTATGAAGTCAACCCGGTGGCCAATTTCACCATGGATTCCATCGCACCGATGTTGCTCGGAATGGATGTCGATACGTTCGATCATCGCGATGCTTCTCCTTCAACCGAAGTCAATTTCATTCTTGGTGACAGCCCTTCACTGCCTCATCATGCAGAAGCTCACATTTGGCGTTCGTGGGTTGATGATATCAACATGGACGGAACCATCGATGAAGATGAAACCCAAATGATTCCTCTTGACAAACCGGAGGACATGCTTGCAACCATTGGTGAGTTTACGCTTACTATGGACACGTCTCAAGCACCGGATGGTTCATTCGTCCAAGGCTGGCTGTCTGTTGCAGATGGTGCAGGGAACATCATGGTCGAAGGTGGAAGCATGTCAACACCGTTGTTCAACATTCAGATTCGCTCCGATGGAACACCCTCCTTGGGAACAGAATACGATTTGATTTGGGGACAATACGGTGACGGTTGGCTGCATCCAGGAGAAGCACATCTCCTCCAAATCCCGATTTGGGATAAGAACGGTGTTACGGACATTGAATCGATTGAACTCAACCTTGGTTCAACAGAAAGCGATTCTGCGGTCATCTACTGGTTCGCTGAAAACGATCAATGTTACAGCAATCACGTCTACATCGATGTCGAGTCGTGCTCCATCGAGAACGGCGAGGAGGTCTTCTCTGAGCAAGGTGCATTCCTTGTCAACTTCAGCATCGAGTGGGGCTTTGATCCAGATCCAAGTTTCATTCGTACACCGTCGGTTCAAATCACCGATCGACTCGGTCAAACCGTTGTGGTTCCATTGTACGAAGCCTCATGGCAATACAGCGGAGAACTCGCACTAGACCAATCCCAATCCCGATTGTTCATCGATATGAATGAGGTCAATCCAGTTGGAGCCTACGCTTCTGACGAATCGACCATGGAATATCAGGGTGAATTGGTTTGGTATCGAAGCATGCGAACCATCGAACAACCTCTTGATCTCTTGATGCGTATCAATGGGCAAGAATCCGTCGTTGAAGCCAATGGTAACTTCTCCTTTGCACGATCGGTACCTGAACAACCAGGTGAACACGGTCTGTTCCTGACCATGTACAATCCGCCCAGTGGTGCAGTGTTGCGAGGCTTAACTGAAGGTCCAATAACGACCATCTTCGTTGACAAGCAAGACCCAATTCTCATGGATATTCGCTCTCCGAGCGAACAGGACATCATCCCTGAATCGGATTGGTCTGACTTGAAGATTCAATTAACGGTGAGAGAACTTGAACAGTTGAACCCAGATTCGCTCGTTCTCAATTATGCTGTACATCCTGCCGGACTTGGACTCAACGTTGCAGCGATGTACAACGGACAAGTCGCCATGGAACTCCTAGGAGGTCGTGCCCATGGTGAACAGATTCCAATCGCAGCAATTCTCGATCTTGATGGCACAATCGCCGAATCCGATCGTACAGAACCACTCGAACTACGTATTTGGGTCACGGGTGAAGATATGGCAGGAAACCCATTTGCCGAAGATTTCAACGATGTTGATGCCCCATTCCACACTTGGGATCTTGAACAACGCGTCCCTGATTTCACCTTCGTTGGTGAACCGACTGTCAAGTATGGAGGCGATAGTGTCCGAGTTGATGAAACGGTGGAAATCTCTGCGGACATTATCAACAACGGGAATGCGGATGGAAGTGTCCAGATTGTTCTTGAATTGGTTGAATCCAATGGTGCTCGAACACGAGTGGACGCCCGACAACTGCAAGTCGCACCAGGTTCGACCACAGTTTACGAGGGTACCTGGGTTCCTTCACGAACAGGAACCATGTGGTTGGAAGTCCAAATCCTGGGTTCAGAAACCATGCAAACACCGACCTTGCGAGTCAAGGAAGCTGAAACGGAAGGTTTCATGGGCACAGTGTCTGAAGTGAACCCAGTTGTTCTCGGCGTTCTGGCTGTTCTTAGCCTCGTCTTGGTAGGCTTGCTCGTCTTCGGACTACGTCCTGCAGAACCTCAAAAGCGAATGAATCCACGGCTTTCACAGCGTATGGAACGTGTTGAACAGACGCTCCCTGCCATCGCACAACAGCCTCAACAGCAAGTCCAACAAGGGCCGTATGGTGCTCAGCAACAGTCTGCTGACGTCGGTCAGAACCCTTACCAGTGAATCTGATGGGTTCATATGGAAGTTGATTGACAGACACTCGGAGGGAGTGAGAGGACCGCTGACAGAGTTCGACTCTGAGGAAAGTCCCCTCTCCATAGTGCAGGTGGTTCACAGAAGTGAAAGATCAGAGATGGTCAGGTCAATGCCACAGAAACGATACGATACCAGGTGTGTACAATGATGTTGAAAGACGGAGGTTGCCTGAATGTCGATGGAACGAGCAACCCCACTGGAGCAAGTCCAAATCGTCCTGTTGATGCGGCACGCAGAGGGACAGGTAGGATGCTTAGTTGAATGCGGTCACCGAACGGCAACAAAAAGGGGCTTACTCCTCAC
>JAPOIF010000007.1 GCA_029979085.1 Methanobacteriota archaeon
ATGAGTCCCAACTTGGTTGCGAAGAGAAGGAAATAGCCAGATGGAGGTCGCTTTTCACCCTCTTCAAGTTTAACTTTCAGACACCTTTCGCTGACTTCATCGACCAATTCCTTTGAGATTGGGAGAATACTCACGATGTTTTCTTCCTCTTGCAAATTTTCAAGCAAGTTTCGTATGTGTGTCCCACGGCTGTGTCGGCTCCCTTGCGGAATCTCCCACGCCTTGAGTCCATAGACTCGGCCAAGGTCGGTGAAAATCAACAGACGGTCTTTGCTGAAGCATGTAATGATGGATTGTGGCGAGTCTTCGTCTTTCGTCGTCACCCCTTTGAGTCCTTTTCCACCCCGATTTTGGACACGGAAGGTCTCTACAGGTACATGACGGATGTAGTTGTCATCGGTCAGCGTAATCGCAATGGCTCGCTCTTCAATGAGGTCTTCTCGATCCATCGAAAGTGGCATCTTATTGATTTCAGAACGACGTTCATCGCCGTGGCGGTCAACCATTTCATCAAGTTCCTGAGTAAGGATGGCCAATCGACGAACGCGTGAGGCGATGATGTCCTTCAAGTCAGCAATCTTAATCTTCAACTCATCATAATCGTTCTGAACCTTCTCGACATCAAGCCTGCTCAATTGATACAATCGTCGCTCAGCAATAGCCTTGGCTTGCGGTTCTGTGAAATCAAAGGCAGCAATGCCTGGCATAACCTCTGTTCCTTGAAGCACTGCCTCGAATTGTTCTCGACTTGAACTTGCTTTACCAACAGCGATGACGTCATCGATTCGATCTTGTGCCTTGACAAGACCTTCCAAAATGTGCGCACGGGCTTCGGCTTTTTCCAACTCAAACTTCGCACGACGTTCGATGACGGATTCCCTATGCTCGACATAAGTATGGAGCATGGTCGGGAGCGTCAGCAAGACGGGTCGTCCATCAAGAATTCCCATCATATTGGCCGAATAGGATTCTTGAAGTCGGCTGGATTTGAACAGCTGATTCAAGACTGCGTGTGGATCTGCATTGTTTTTGACCTCAATGACAACACGAATTCCTTCTTTTGATGACTCATCCCGAATGTCTCGAATACCTATGACTGAACCCTTGGAAACAAGATCAGCGATGTGAACAAGCATGTCAGATTTCTTGACTTGGTAAGGAATTTCATGAACGATAATGCGCTTTCCAGTGGAATCATCGATCACATCACAACGTGAACGAACATGGAATCGTCCTTTTCCGGTAGTATACATATCGATGATGCCATCAATCCCGTGAATGGTTGCGCCCGTTGGGAAATCGGGACCCTTGATGTGTTCCATATACTCATCAATTGAGACATGAGGCTTGCCTGTGTTCTCTTCACCCTCTTCAAGAATGCGTTGGACATGGAGGTTGATAGCGCCAGCAACTTCGGTTAAATTGTGAGGTGGAATGCGGGTCGCCATACCTACAGCAATACCATCTGAACCATTGAGGAGGAGATTTGGAAGACGTGCTGGAAGTACCGTTGGTTCCATTTCAGAATCATCGAAATTCGGTTGGAAATCAACGGTCTTCTTTTCAATATCTTCAAGCATGTGCTTTGAGATTCGGTCGAGCCTACTTTCCGTATATCGCATTGCAGCAGGAGGATCCCCATCGATTGAACCGAAGTTCCCCTGGCCATCGACGAGGGGATAACGGAGTGAGAATTCTTGAGCCATTCGAACCATTGTGTCATAGATCGATTGATCACCATGCGGGTGGTACTTACCCATGACTTCACCAACAGAACGGGCTGATTTGCTGAATTTTTTATCCGCTGTATGTCCACCTTCATGCATACCGTAGAGGACACGCCGATGGACGGGTTTCAGCCCGTCTCGAGCATCGGGCAACGCTCGGCCAATGATGACTGACATAGCGTAATTGATGTACGAGGTCTTCATTTCGTCATTCAGGGAACGATTCAAAACGGTGCCAGACTCAACAGCATCGCCACTCTCGTTTGTTTCTTCTTCAGATGTCAAGATTGGTCACCTCCTTTGCATGGCGCTCGATGAACGCTCTTCTGTCCGGCACATCCTCGCCCATGAGAATCTCAAACATGCGGTCACTTTCCTCTGCATCCTTGACCGTGACTTTGAGCATGGTTCTCGTTTCAGGGTTCATTGTCGTCTCCCACAATTGCTCAGGATTCATTTCACCGAGACCCTTGTATCGTTGAACGCCAATCTTCGCATTTGGATTATCGCCACGGAGTTCTTCGAGGATTGTATCCCGTTCTTCATCTGTAAATGCGTATTTGCTCACTCGACCTTTAGTGAGTTGAAACAATGGAGGTTGAGCGATGTACACATGCCCCTTGTCAATAGCGGGTCGCATGAAGCGCCATATGAACGTCAACATCAGAGTACGGATGTGAGCTCCGTCAACGTCTGCATCCGTCATAATGATGATCTTGCTATAGCGCAATTTTTCTGGATCGAAACTGCCCTCATCTTCGCTGTTGTTTCCAACTCCAGCACCTAGGGCACGTATCATCGTTTGAATTTCTTGGTTTTGAAACACCTTTGCAGCGTTGTGCTTTTGTCGTTCCACATTCAAAATCTTGCCTCGCAATGGCAAAATGGCCTGTATGCGACGATCACGACCAGTTTTCGCTGAACCACCTGCAGAATCACCTTCTACAAGGTAAACCTCGCACTCGCTCGGATCTCTTGACTGGCAATCTGCTAGTTTACCAGGCAGACCACCTCCTTCGAGAACACCTTTACGACGAGTCAGATCACGGGCCTTTCTTGCAGCTTCTCGTGCCTTCGAAGCTAAAAGCGCCTTTTCCACAATTTGTTTGGCAACGGCAGGATTTTCTTCGAAGAATTCGCCCAACTTGTCATAGACAATCGTTTGAACGATTCCTGTCACTTCGCTGCTCACAAGTTTGTCCTTGGTCTGAGAAGAGAAAGAAGGATCAGGATGCTTCACGCTGACAACCGCTGCGAGACCTTCTCGCACGTCATCGCCGGAAAGTGAGTCGCCTTTGAGGAGATTTTTCTTCTTCGCATAAGCGTTGACAGAACTAGTGAGTGCAGTCCGAAGACCAGACATGTGCGTCCCACCATCCTTGTTTCGAATGATGTTCGTGTAACAACGAATAGACTCGCTAAATGCATCCGACCATTGCAGAGCAACTTCAACTTCAACCAGACCTTTCTCGATGTCTTTGTCACCCGCAATTGTGATGACATCGGCATGCAGTACTTCTCTGCGTTCGTTGAGTTGGCCGACATACTCTGCAAGACCACCTTCGTAGAGGTGCTCGGCTTGATGAGGTTCTTCACCCCGATTGTCAAGAATTGTAATCTTGAGGCCCGCATTGAGGAAGGCTGTTTCGCTCACACGTGTTTCGATTTCTTCCAGATTGAATTCGGTGACGTTGGTGAAAATGGTCAAATCCGGCTTGAAGGAAATATGTGTCCCTGTGTCGTTTTCATCGCAGGTTCCGATTTCTTTCAAGTCTTCAACTGGAATGCCCGTTTCATACCGCTGGAAGTATACGATTCCATCACGGTGAATGGTCATCTCCATCCACTCAGAAACAGCATTGACGGCTGAAACACCAACGCCATGGAGACCTCCAGACACTTTGTACGAACTGTTATCGAATTTTCCACCAGCGTGGAGTTTTGTCATAATCACTTCTGCGGCGGAGATCCCGAACTCTTCATGGATGCCGACCGGAATGCCACGTCCATAATCGCGGACGGAGAGTGAATGGTCGTCGTTGAGAACGATGTCGATCTGTTTTGTATGGCCTGCGAGGTGCTCGTCGACGGAATTGTCAACTACTTCCCAAATGCAATGATGCAGGGCTGAACCATCGTGAGGGTCTCCAAGGTACATCCCTGGCCTTTTTCGAACTGCTTCAAGTCCTTCAAGAACTTGGATGCTTCCTGCATCATAATCATCGGTCATAGTATCATCAAATCCGGTCAAAATTTCGTCGCTGTCGGCCGATTTGCATCGAGTCGTTTAGCCCCATCCTTCTAACTGTTAAACACGCCCGACGAGGGTATGTAAAGGTACCTCATGAACAGTCTTCTGTGAGCCGTTTTTGCCAATGCGAACCCCCTTCCAAATCGAAGGTTTTTCATGTCCAAATCCATCAATTCCCTTCCGTGAGCGTTAAGAAGAAGACGTAGGTCGGTTGAATCATGCCTGAACCGACCATCTGTGTAGCCCTCGACTCCACGAACCTTGATGATATGGTCGATGAGGCCGCACGCGCATCGACAGCGGGTGCTGACCTCGTTGAAGTTCGATTTGACCGACTCTACCTCTCAAAGCCCGATCCTGTCATGGTTGAACAAGAGGAGGGCGAACCGAAGAGCGTCATGCCTCCCGAGGCTGAATGGCCTATTGCCGATGTATCTTCTGTGGACGCTCAAGAAACCATTCAGAAACTGAAGGATTCAATCGCAGTACCAGTCATCTTCACCCTCCGACCTCCACGAGAAGGCGGATTTTTCCCAGGAACAGAAGAAGAACGAATCACCATTCTCCAACATGCCATCGATTCTGGTGTAACATGGATTGATCTTGAATCCTCCATCTCTGAAGACGCACTTGGAAGCCTCATGGCTGCGGCAAAAGACAAGGGTTGTAAGATCGTCTTCTCAAGTCACGATATCAACGGAACACCAAATTCTGAAGACATCGCATCCTTTGTTCGTGAGAATAGCGATAAAGCAGATTTGGTGAAGTTTTGCTCAACAGCTCACTCCCATCTCGACGCGCTACAAATCGTTGATGCAGCGATTGAACTCAAAGGCGAAGGCATCGATTACAGCGTCATGGCCGTTAACAGCGGTGGCGACTGGGCTCGCATCCACGCTCCAGTACTCGGCGTTTCTATGGTCTATGCAACCCTTTCAATGGAGCACCGAATCAGCGACAAGGGGCTCATCAACGTTCGAGACTTGCGAGATGCTTGGACGCTTCTCGAGTACTGAATCCAGATCGCTCACTGATTCAGTGAAGGCATCAATTGTTTCTCTTGTTCAATCGATGGTTCCAATCCGGCTCTCATGTAGCGCTTGTTGATGATAAGGGGCGCCATCATGATCGAAGCAAAGAAAACGAAGAAGACAATCGAAACGGTCCAGTTCGGCAAAACGATTGAACGTTCAACTGTTGAGATGGCAACGTCTGCTACAACAATTTTGTTTTGAACGCCTGCATCCCCTCTTCTTGAGTTATCCCAAGCATCGACGACAATGAAAAATTCCTGATACGTTGGTTGAGAAAACAAGGAAGAGTGAACCTCTGGACCATCCAATGAAACGCTCATGACGACTGAATCTGTATTTTCATAGGCATGGGCATCTCTGTATGTCTTCCATCCTGTGACATCGAAGGCAGCCCATTCTGGAGAAACTTCCGTAACAAACTCGTCATCGCTCAGACTTTCACGCTCAAACCAGAATTCGAAATCCTCACTGTGCATTCGATCGTACGACCACTCATAATTCTCATATTGAGAGGTGGTCATCAGGTAAATATCCGCTTTTGCAGGTACCGTTGAATTGCCAACAAGACCTTGAATTTCAACACAAATTGTTGTTCGATGTGCACTCGAAAGGTTCACTCGCAGTGTACCAACACTATCGTTACCAACCAACATTGTTGTTGCAATGTTCGTGGTCAATGTCTCCACCGGGGTAGCAGAGTGATAGTTTTGATACATCCATGATTCTTCCGGCGAGAGGAGAGGGTCGTAAGATTCACTGCTCGAGTCACTCTCCGGAGGCGGCGAATTCTTACCACGCCGTCCATCGTCATCCCAATCATCTTCAAAAAACGAGTCCCACCACATGTTGTTGTGTGGAACTTCGGCGTGTCGAGAGATGGTCTCATTCCAAACGATCGGCGACAGGTCTCCTTTGCAATCATCAATAGCTGCAGAGACGTTGCCATACGAAGGAGCAAATGCGCCACTCAAAAGGGGCACAAGGAAAATCGATAGAAGAAGAACCGCTTTTCGCTGCACCATCGAATCACCCCTTATGTCAAGGTTGACGACGAGGTTCTTGAGGCATTCGTTCACTCACGTCGACGTAGGGGGCGAATGTACCCACTCTCATCGTTTCTGCGTTCCTGTTTCGATAGAATCTTTGGAGCCGGAGGTGGCGTGTGATGATCCATACCAAGCAATCCACCATCATCAGCATGCTCAACATCATACGTTTCTGCATTCTGTTTTGCTTCTTCTTCGATTTCATTCGGTTGGCGCATGACGAGCCAACCGAGGATAAGAGCGGCCAAAATCAAGGCAATAAATCCGAGAGCATCGCTTCCAGCATCGGACATCCATGACTTCCACTCATCCCAACTGAAATCAGAAAGGGAGGGGTCAGCGTCTTGTTCGGGGAGTACTGTAACATCCGTTTCAGCTTCATCACAAAGCCCCATTCCGTCGCAAACCCTTACTCGGATAATCACGTCTTTGGGGTCGTCCCAAACTACGGTGGCGAGCGTGACGAGGGTATTGGTCGACGTGAACCAATCATTGTCAACAACTTCATCACCATCAGCATCGGTGAGGATGTCTTGTTCCCATTCAACTATCAAATCATTGCTGATGGTTTCATCCCTATCAGAGTTGGAACCATCGAGAACATCAAGGTCTCTATAGAACACAAGATCTGCGAGCGATTCAGCATCAGATACATTGACGATGACTGCCGTTGAGAAGTCTTCGTATATTTCGTCAGGTACATCAATTCCTTGAATCTCTGGAGGTGAATCGATGTGAACGTTGAATTCAGCCCGAGTCACATCACCCGTCCCAAAGGCATCTCGAACGGTGAGTTTTACCGTATACAATCCCGGTCGCTCATAGGAGTGCCAGGGCATTGGATCGTGAACGATTGGCGTTGCGTCACCAAAATCCCAGGTATATTCGAGCAATCCGTTCCAATCTGGCGATTCTTGCTCAAGAGGCACATACTTGCCCTCGAACTTCTGGTCACCATCTCGAGTTCCGCTTGAATCAAAATACAACATTGCACCTGGTTTGGCTACATTCACACCGTTTTCATCAAAGGTTCTCGACCACTGATCCGGCAAGCCATTCTCTGGGAAGACGTCCGTATCCATGAGCAACATTCCATCAACCCAAGCATCGAGAATTTGCAACTGAATAATCGGAAGTGGGTTGGCTACAACCACAACGATGACCTTTGGACTGCTTTGTTCCCCATTCTCATCTGTGACAACGAGTTTAATGATTTGTTCTCCCGGTTCAAGGAAGGAATACGCTGGCAGTGTTTTGTTGCTAAATGTCCCATCGGGGAAAGTCCAATTGAAGGTTAAATCGTTGTACGTACCGGTTGTTCCATCGACATCGAAACTGGTTCGGCCGTCGAATGTGTACGGTACATTGACTTGTGCTTCAGTACTAAGGAAATCGATTTGTGGAGCACCTGTCGCTCCGGATTCCTTGACGATGTAATTCGCAACAGGCAGTTGGTTGATGACGTTTACACGTAGTTCAGCAATGGAGATGCCTCCATCTTCATCAGTAACGGTAACGGTGATGTTCTTCATGCCCGGAGTGTCCCACGCAGGAGCAGGATAAAGGGCAGCAGACGATGTTGAGGAGAAATCATCGTTTCGATCCACTTCGACCCCATCGAGATTGACTCCACCCTCAAACACCCAGCCCAATGAGAGGTTCTCTCCGTCATCGTCTGTGAAGACATCGGGCATGAGCAAAGGTGTGTAGGTATATGTCGTAAGCTCATCCGAGAAAATCTGGTAAGGCAATCGATTGTTGACAATAATCTCAATCGTTTTCTGACCAGTATTGACGCCATCTGAAACAGTTAGTGTAAGAATGTAGGTTTGGTTCGGACCGACGACGTCACCCCATTCATGATTGGCTGTGTACAGTCCCGTCCCAGACGTTACAGATGAGCCATCGCCCCAGTCCCATTCGAAATCCAAGTACTCGAGCGGTACGTTATCAGCGGTTTGATAGGCAGAGAAAATGATGCGCTGATTTGTAAGAATTTCAAGTCGATCCGCAACAATGTTGTTGTTAACCGTGATGATTGGAATCGGTTCAGAGTCATCTGTGATGTTGATTTGATTTATGCTCACATCCGACCACGTACCTCCTACATCCATGACACGAAGAGTTGTGTTGTACAAACCAGACTGTGCGAAGGAGCGCAAAGGCGATCGCAATCCGGACGTCATGTTATCGTCGAAGTTCCATGTGTAGGCTACCGGCTGATCGAAGTAGGGGAGCGTGTTGTTGTCCAAGGAGAGTCCCCAAGCATCGAATCCGTCCCCTGTAAACTGAATCTTCTCATAGGTCTGACTGAAATTGCTCGAAACAGAAGCATTGGCAACTGGAGCCATGTTGGTCAATGCCTGAGGCGAGGTCGTTTCGGAGTCAAGTACGGCTCCGAGCATGTTTTTCATCGTAAACCTGACCGTGTATTGATCGTCCTTGTTGGCGGTAAAGTAGACACTGTTCGGGACATGAACGCCTCCTCCTGCTTGAATGCGCGTTGAGATGGAATCAACAACCGTACCGTTGCTGTCCCGAACCAAGGCATCAACATCGAGATCTTCGAAGAAGGCGTTGGATAATATGGAATAATTGACCTGAACGGTGTCCGGTGATCCATCACCATCTCTATCGCCCAGGGTTGTTCCATTCAACATCATGGTCGCAGGAGAGGTAATTCGGGCTGCTTCAATATCGATGGTTCCTTGAGGGTAGGATGGGCCGCATGAGGTGTAATCGCAATCAGCAACCGTACTTGCATACCACACGATGGCGTAGACTTCATCAGTGAGGTTTCCGAATCCTTGAATCAATCCTGTTGCAACGTTGTTGTTGAAATCCAAGTCTTGCGTGGACCAAAGTCCATCAGCGGTCGATTTGTAAACCAATACGCCATCGAAATTTGAGACATCGGATGTGACCCTTAGCGTGAGAGGGGCAGGCGAAGCTGAACCTGGTGTGAACTTGAACGAGCGAATTCCCCAACCTTCCATTGTGTGTCCTGTCGAACTCCACGGTGTTGACCAATCAGAATTCGTATCTGCAGGAGTGATTCGACAGAACGTCGAGCCACCGCAGGAAGGATTGAGATCAAGATTTGAAAAACCATAGATGCCTTGGTCTGAGTCAATGGTTGCGGCAATGGAGAAATTTGCAAAAATTTCGCCCATTGTTCGACCGATTTTACCTGATTGACCAGAAACAGGAGACAATGCTAGATTTTCCACACCCCGTCCACCGGTTGCGGAATCTTGAACGAGTTGTCGAACGGCTGGCCCGCCACCAAGATGGTCTGCCAGATACATCGTAAAGATGAATCCTGCACCGTAATCTGCGTTTCGTTGATTCCACCAGCGTACGCTCAAATCGGACTGCTGAGTCCAGCCATTGAGATGTCCAGCAAGGGTTCCGTCAGCTCCAAAGCAAAGGTAGATTGCAACGTCAGCATTGCCTTCGTCTAGCCATAGATTTTCGTAAGGATCCTGAGCATTATGCAAGAGGTGCTGGAGTTCGTGAGCAATAATTGACTTGCCCCACGAGAGCGTGATATCTGCAAAATCAACGTACACAACTTCTCGGGTTGCAGCAGTTCCTGGAGAGAAGTAGCCACCGATATTGTAGGCACCATCAATGTCGTAAATGACAATTTCAACTTGGCAGTTGTTATCGTTGTCAGGAGGGGCTAGGCCACGCCCATCTTGGTAATCTTTGCCGAAATATGTCGTCATCGTTGGATAAATCGTTTGATCCCAGGTCGAGGCCAGATTTTGCAGAACAGTGGACGAAAGCGTGCGTCCTGATTGAACGAGGAAAGCGACTGTAGCCGTTGTCTTTGCAACGTACACATTAGTTGAACCACCAGAAATCGGAACCGTCAATGTATCACCAACGACATGCTGAGAACACGTAGATCGCGCCATCGACGGTTGATATCGAATCTCATCAACCCCAGGGCGACCTTCGTCAATCCATGCTTGTTTGATGAACGAGGTCGCAGAGACGACGGGTTGATCTTCCTCAATCAACAGATATTGAGAGCCAGTGGCGACATCGAAATTCGTCAAATCACCGTACACAACACCAATATCCTCGACGATATCTTCGACCTCGTTTTCTGCTTCATTTGCTGCGGCTTGACCCATGACAGAGGTCAACATAAGGAAGACAAGGAACAGGGCTTGAGTAGAGCGTCGTTCAGACATATGAAATCCTCGGGAAAATGTGATGCTGTATCACAATTCATTGTGTGGAAATGAGGTATTTAATACCCCGCGTCTTTAGCATCAATACATTGGAGGGCTCTCGATTGAAGATTTCAGTAGTTTTTACCGCCCTCATTTTGGCTTCCTTAGCAACACCTGTTTCAGCATCAACAGACCTTTGCGCATCCATTAACGAACTTGAATTCGATGGCCAAAATGCAAATGAAAGCGTTACTACACAAGTCGAATTTGGTGCAAGATTGCCAGGTAGCAACGCTTCAAAGGAACTTAGAGATTGGTTCATGGAGACAAGACCATCTTTTGATTGGACGTTGGATCCTCATTCGAGAGATGGATACAATCTCACAAATCTGGAGGGCCGGTTGGTTCCTGAAAACGGGCAAGATGAGAGCCCAGTTGTTGTTCTTGCTGCACATTATGACTCAAGAGATCGTGCAGAACGGGATTCAAACCAAAGCATGGTCGACGTTCCTATCCCTGGTGCAAATGATGGAGGAAGTGGTGTGGCGGTGCTTTGGGAACTTGCTCGCATCATCCCCTCCATGAACCTCAGTCATGAAGTGTGGATTCTTCTAACCGATGCCGAAGACCAAGGCCCGACGCCTTCGATGCTCGGTGCAAAGGCATGGGCAGAGAACCGTACTGATGAAGACATTTCAAGGATTGAGGCATTTCTCCTTGTCGACATGATTGGTGATGCGGATTTGAAGATCTATCGCACGTTCCCACCGTACGTCGGAGACGAGGAGGGCGACAGATTGTGGAATGCGGTCGAGACACTTTCTGGACCTCTTGGTTTATTGGACAACATCACAGATTGTGACGGCAACCCTGGGTTGGATATCGTTAATTTGTCAACAACGGATGGTGTCATCGATGATCACGTTCCTATGCTCAATGTAGGCATCCCAGCCATCGATTTCATTGACATCCGGTACGGCGTGAACGCAACTGCATGGCAAGGATATTGGCACACGCACGACGATACCCCGGACAAAGTTTCTGCAGAATCACTCGCTCACATTGGACGTTTGCTTGAACTTGGCTTAAGAGAAGGAGCATGGCTGGATGTTGAGACCAATCAATCCGATGTGTCGCCTACTGTCGTGGAAGACCAAACATCGACCTACAGTCCACTGGTTACTGGATCCGTTTTTGCAGTTATCGCCCTTATTTTCGTGGCATTTCTCGGCCTTCACGAAAGCGTGCGTTTGAAACGGTAGGTCTGCGTGCGCGGATACACTGGGAAAACGTGTTTATCGCGCACCAGCCGTCATTGAGGACTTACCATGGACATTAACGAACGACGTGAAGCACTCCGTGCACGTGTTCGTGAGAAACTATCAGGAGAAGAACCTGAAACAGAGGAACTCGTTGTCCAAGAGACTGAAGTGATTGCTGCGACAACGGAGGGTGAAGATCTTCTTCTCATTGAAGAAACGAATGGCCTTCTTGCGCTTGCATCGTCGCTCATCTTTATTGGTAGTGTTCTTGGAATCATCACTGGAATACTGCTTTTGCAAGGAAATCCTGCAGAATTATTGAACGATTCTTTGGACCAGGAGAGTGTCGTCGATGTCTATGGAATTGTTCTCCTGGCTGAATCGGGCGAATCGATGGAGGACGTCTTGATTGAACTCATCGATGAAGATACGAAGGAGGTTATACAGACGACTGAAACCAACTCCTATGGATATTATCAATTTGAGAATGTGGTTCCTTCATCCCATATTCTTCGCGTTTCATCTGAAGGGTTTGTGACGATTGAACGAACCTTCACGCCAAACACCGCCACACAAACTCCCTTCACGCTTAGTGAAGGAAACGGAACTGTCGAGGAAGATTTCACAGAAACCAACTCTGGATGGTCCTTGGAAAACGCCATAGCACTCTCAACTGGAATTGCATTGGTCACCATACTTGCAGGTGTGATCGGAATCAAAGCAGCCGTTGATTCACGCAAGGCAAGCAACTATCGCAGAACACAATACCTTGCTGGATTCGCTTTGTTCAGTCGAGGGTTCATTATTTTCGGACCCTTCCTCATTCTCTGCGGCATGGGATTAATGATCCTGGCCAAGGACGAATTCCAACATCCTGAGGTGGAGTGATGTATCTCATCACCGTTGAGGGTGGAGATGGTTCTGGCAAAGGCGAGGCTGTGCGAATCCTAACCGAGCTTCTCTCGAACTACCCATTTCATGAAGTCCATCGAACCCATGAACCTCGTCGGCACAGTGACCTAGGAAAACTCGCCCTTGAGGCTGTTAAAGTCGGTGATAAAACGCCCCTTCAGGAAGCAGGATTGTTCGCAGCAGACCGTCTTGACCACTCCCATACTTGGATAAAGCCACGACTTGAACGAGGTGAAGTTGTTGTTTCCGATCGAAACATTCACTCCTCCATCATCTACCAAGGTGTTGTTGGTGAACTTGGCATCGACACGGTTTGTCAAGTCAATTCAGCCTCAATGATTCCAGACCTCGTGGTTTGGATCGATTGCGATCCGGACAGGGCGATAGAGCGAATCAAGCATGCAACACTACGAATGAGCAGCGATAAGCAAGAGTATTTCGAAACGCCTGAAATTCAAAAAACCATTCGCAAAGGGTTCAACGACCTCTTTACAGGCGCAATCCAAGTTGCTCCACCTTTCGACAAATGTTGCATTGTCGGGCCGATTTTGAACGAAGGCGGTTTGGATGAGTTGCGACAGAAGTTACGTCGGGAATTGCGTCAATTCTTCAATCGAAGACCCGTTCCTTTGAATGTCGACCCAGACAAAGTGGACAGATACTTACTCAACAAACTCGCTCATGATGTTCAACAACAAACCCGACTTCCTGGTGCGCCTATGGAACGTACATCTGTTCACATTGGATGGTTGGGTGGAAGATCGCCTGCACAATGGATGCAAAGTGCAGAAAATGAATGGGATTCAAGCCAAGCACGGCAATCCGATGTCCCAAGCAATCCACTCGCTCGATCGAGTTGGTCGATTCTTGGTACACTTTCGCTCATGGCAGGATCATGTGAAATTCCTCGCTTACATAAGTCACTTGGGCCGCATCGAATGGTCACACAACGTCACACGCAACGTCTCGTCAAATGGCTGGAAGAAGCGAATTGGATTCATCGTCAACAACATCACATACCATTTGCAGAGGGACAGGTGTTCAAACTTCGAGACGCATGGATTGGTTTTGCTCGCTTGACCTTAGCCATGTGGCCATTTCGAGTTGCACTCTCAACATGGAGAAAGAACAATCCTGATTCGCCTTGGGAAAAATCTCTTGAAGAAATTTTACAACAAAACAACCCTCAACTCAACAAAGCGGTTGAAAACACCATCGAACGCTTGCGAATATTGACAAGCGGCCACGAGAATTGTCCCGTTCCTGAAAATGCTGAGCAATTGCTGGTTTGGTGGTCAATGCCACCACCTGATCACTCCTCTTCTTCTTGAGGCGGGCGCTGAAATCGAACGTTTCCAGGGAGTTTGACTTGCGATGGCTTACTGAATTTGTTCGGTCGAGCACTGTATGCCGCTGCAAAGAAGAGTCCCAATCCAATTCCGAATGGAATGCCAGTTACCAACCGAAGAAATGCTGTTGACTCCCTCTCTGTCAAGAGTTGTGTGAAACCATCCACCGCCATCGGAACAACGCAGATGATTCCAATCGTTACAAACAACAGAGTTCTTCGGTTCTTCCTGTAGATGGGTTGCAACGTCTCATCGGGTAGAATCGACAAAAACGTGTCACGAATCGTCCAACGATTCACACCACGACGAGAATATACGAATCCTCCAAGTGCCAGTCCGGCAAAGATGCCAATATCACGGACGCAAACAGGCATTTGATTTCCATTGATAGACCACGACCGCTCGTGTTTGTTATGGCAATTGAGGTCGCCAAACGCATAGATTGCTGCGCTGTATGGATTGAGTTCCGTCCATGTGAAATTTTGATCGTTCTCTTTGTGATAGTCAAACATGTTTGCTCGACCAGAAAGTTCGACAATCGTGCCTGATTCGACAAATAATGGTGCGAGAAAGAAGGACGCTAGAAAGAAAAAACTGATTCCACCAATCCAAAGTCCAACCTTCTGGTCTCGAGTTCTAGACTCCAGCCCATTACGTTCCATGCTTATCGCTTTCAATTGCGTCATTTAATCATTGACATAGCGACGGATTCATTTTGTCATGCTTCATCGGAGGCGTATGGGAGAACCCTCGACCGAACCAGTTGGGTTATGGCTTGGCATCCAAGCAGGTGCTTTTCTCGGCCTGTACTTCGGTTTCAGTCTTGCTCTTGTCTCTGCTTTGACCAGTCCGGAGGAATTGATGCGAATCGTCTATCTGATCACCATATTCCCATTGGTCGGAGGGATTCTTTTGGGTCCGTTTCTGTCAAAACGTGAACGCCCGGTAGCGTCAGATATAGCTCCAATCCAAAGAACGATGTCTGCCCTTGAAGGGATGGATGAGGGACAAGGTAAGTGGCGAGTGCTCAGTCACGTCCGCAGTGATGGACGAACCGTTCGAATCGATCTTCATGATTCAAGTCGAGTCGAAGAGATTCTTACTCGAGCAACACCACTCACCGATGAATTTCCGGTTCGTTTTATGGTTGGCCGCGGCATTAGCAGCAGTCGTCAACCCGAATTAAGGAGTAAAGTTCTCTCAATTCTCGATCAGCAATTTCCAAAGACGAGGCAATCAAGATACACATCCGCCATAGAAATTGCACCAGAGTTGCCTGAACGTCTCCGCAATCAACGCAAAAAAGTCAACATGCTTCTCGCCATTTTCTTACCCATCGCAACCTTCCTTGGATGGTTGGAAATGAGGTAATCAATAGGTAGATTCACTTATTTTGAAGAACATGGAGTCCGGTATATGCGGGAGGTCTCTTTCTTTTGGAAAATTGACCGCCTCGACGCTATCGGGCTCGAATCGATTTTGGATGTTGCAAAGCGAATTGAATTCTTGTCCTACATCAAGCGTGTCCCCAAAGATATACGATGTCTGTTCAAATTTCACCTCCATGAAGGACAGGGCATTGATGATCTGCAAAGTATCGAATCGTTGGAAATTCTCGAAGTCGTCCAAGAAGCGGAAAACCCTGACGAGGGGCATCTCGTGATTTGTCGAGTGATTCACCCACTCCCTATTCTCAATGCTAGAACCAACGGCACATATGCCGTTGCTGGCTCCAAATTGGACGATGAGGGTCTCACATACATCTTGCAAGGGTCATCCATGAAATTACGTCTCTTATCCGGTGTTTTGCGCTTGATGGCCAAACCCGATCGAACAAGTGCAAGAACACTCAAACTTACGCCGCAGAATCGAGATACGGTTTTGACAGAAAAACAACTCAAACTTGCAAAGTTTGCTTACGACCGAGGCTACTATGATTTGCCCAAGCGTATCAAGATCACGGAACTTGCTGAACAACTCGGTCTAGCAAGGGCGACGATTTCTGAACACCTTACGAAAATCGAAGGAATTCTCATGGACGATATGTTCTCATCTATGACGGATGTTCGACTTAGTGTAGAACAGGCTCGAACCATTGTCGAAATGATGGAAGCAGATATGGATCAATCTGAGGAATATCAGACCGAATCGTTTACTGGACTTGTGAAACGAATCAAAGACAGCATCGCTGATGAGTTGCCCGCTGATGTCGAAAACATACCTGAACTTGACGTGAGTGAACATCCTGAAGAAATTCTCAAGCGCATCCAAGATGACATCTCTTAATTCGCTCATGTTTTTATGAGTCAATGTTGTGAGATTCTCATGGAGGAGATGAGACAACTTCTTGACCGGATTTCTGATTCCGGAATCGAAGTGCCTCAACCTGTCAGAGAGGCCATGTGTGAACTCCATCTTGAACAATTTACAACATACGATTTTGATGGTTTCTTCCACGACCGTCCAGTTGTCTTCATGGAAACCGAAAATGGTGGCGTTAAAACGATTTCAGCACCTCATATGATCGTTACACTTCTTCATCACCTCGAGTTAATGCCTGGTCAGGAAGTGCTTCTCGTCGGCTCAAAAGGTGGGTATCTGGCAGCCCTCGTCGCAACCATTGTTGGAGAAGAAGGAAGGGTCATCGTCATCGACCCCTCAGAAGAAATTGTCAGACACACAGCAAATGCATTGGCGGGATGGCCGACAATAGACCTTCGTCATGTCGAATCCATTGACGTTGCTCCTATCGAATTGCCGGGTGAACTCAGTCGAGTTTTGATTACAGGCAGTGTCCCAGTTGTTCCTTCTTGGATGGAAGAGCGTATTGTTGAAGGTGGGTTTGTCATAGCACCAATCGGAGATCATCATTCACAGGAATTGATGAAAAACGAACGCCAGTTTGATGTGTTGCATCCTACGTCACTCGGACCTGTTTCCTTCGGCCCAGTCGATATTGTGGAAAGTGAGCCTCAGCCGCTGACTGCGTTGGAAATCGCCGATTTGATTGAAACGTTGATTGAAACATGTCACGAAATGGAACTCTGTGAAGCTGAAGAACTCCAACGGCTTGGAGTCATCGCTGATGAGTTGCGAACGATGATGGATGCTGAAGAAGGTGATTTGGAAGCATTCATCACGGCCCATATGCAAGATTTTGTTCAACTCTGGCCAATGATTCAACTCATGTTTGCCCCAACCCTAGCACGTCCTGGTGATGTGAATCAAGACGATGACTCAGGCTTTTTCTTTGATGAATTCAAACCATGAGGTCGAACCATGGTCGCAAACATTCAATCCGCCATTGCTAAACTCAAACACAAAGATGTTCGGCAACGCCGAAGAGCTGTTCGGATTCTCTTCGATGCAGATGCGTACGAGAGTGTTGAAGCGTTTTCTCCACTCCTCGAAGACAAGGACATTTGGTTTCGTAACAAAGCCATTGAAGCATACCGCCGATGGGCGCCGAAGCATGCACCTCACCTTCTCGAACAACTCGCTCAAGGCGGCCAACTCGATGGGCTGCGATGTGTTGCTAACGTCCTTGAATCGATTCAGGATAGTACGCAAGCCGCAAGACTTTCTCGGCTCCTGTTGGATTGCGACGATGATGTAATCGTTCGACGAGCTGTTCATCAACTGATTTCAAGCAACGAGGCATCAGAATCTGAATTGAGCGCATTCCAACGTTCACACGATCACGCCGTGCGAATGTACGCAACAGAAGTCAGTAATGACGTGGGTGAACTTCTGACATCTCTGAACGATTCGCATCCAGATGTTCGCCGACAAGCAGCATCTTCGCTCTTCCGAATCGAATTGGATTCCGAACAGAACGATGCACTACAGTATGCCATCGAAAACGATGACGCATTATGGAAACTCGCCATCCCTATTGCCCTTGAGAGCCACTTACCAAATCTTGTTGAATTGATGAGAGCGAAAGGAAATACGCAACGCAAATTTCTCGTTGAAGCCTTGAAAGATGCCGTTGATGAGGCGGACGATTCTCGATTGCGAACCCTCATTGACGGTGATTGTACATCAATTGTCGCCCGATGGCTTGTCGGCCGGAACGATGTCAAAAGCGATGCTTTGAGGGCGGAGATGTTGTTCCTTGAACACGTTGACAGTATCGATAAGTCGAGATTGCTTGAGCGTTTGCTCCACCGACAACACGAACCTGAAATTCAGGAACTCGCCTCAAAATTGATTTCTGAATCAACCGATGAACTTGTCCTGAGTGCAGCACAGAACCTATACACTGCATAGAACAACATTCCCCACATGAAGAGTTCGAACGTGGTTTTCCGTGTGGATGCGACCGATGCTGGTGACCAGCGTTTGTTTGTTGAAATTGAAGTGAGTGCCCCTTTCACATCCTCTGCCCTGAAACTCTCTTTCCCACGATGGGTGCCAGGATCCTATTTTCTACGCGAACCAATTCAACACGTTTCACATTTGGAAGCCTTCGATGAGAAAGGCAATTCGCTCAAAGTTGTGCGACGAAATGTTGACTCAATTGTCATTCGAGATCTCGCTTCCGTATCGAAAGTACGGATATGTTACAAACTTCTTTGCGTTGAGAACACGGTTCGATCAAACCATTTGGATGAATCCCATTTGCACATGATGCCACCGTTCACATGGTTTCTTCCCACGTCTGGAATCGAGGCATCACGAATGGATTCAACCCATACCGTTGAATTCATTTTACCATCGAACTGGAATGTTTCGACCCAACTGAAGCATCAACAAACAACATCCCATGGCTCATCAAAACGTCACTCCTTCACAGCAGAACACAGAGACGCATTGCTTGACGGAATTGCTGAATGCAATGCAAACGAAATCCACCGATTCAACGTTGGAGGACGTGACCACTCACTGCACTATTGGGACGCTGGCGGAAATACTCCAAACCAAATCATGCTAGAGCGATTCATTCAGGACATGAAGAACATCATTTCCGAACACCATGCCTTGTTTGGCCCGCTCGATGAGCCATACCATACCATTCTCCATTTGACCGATGGTGGTCGCGGAGGTCTTGAACATACAAATTCGCAGACCTCAATGGTACCAAGAACGTCACTCCAACCGGGTCATGTTGAAGACTATCGTGACCTTGTTAGCCTGTTCAGTCATGAATATGTCCATCAGTGGAACGTCAAACGACTCCGGCCTAAACGATTCATTGATTACGATCTGCAACGAGAGGTCAATACGGATTTGTTGTGGTGGTTTGAAGGAGCAACCTCATGGATTGGAGACATTATGTGCCTACGTTCTGGCGCCTGGAGCCCCGACGACTACTTTGCTGATATGAAACGTAAACTCAAGCGACATCATACTCGAAGCGGTTCATCGTGTCAAGCGCTCTGTGAAGCGAGTCATGAAGCATGGATTCACCTCTATAGAAGCCATGCTTACTCAAGAGAAACGCAAATCTCATACTATCTCGAAGGTGAATTAACGATGTTTGCACTCGATGCAGAACTTCGAAAGCGATCGAAAGGAGAGTACGGTGTTTGCGATTTGATGAAAGTGTTGTATGAAAAACACAACATTTACGTTGAGGATACGTCATTGAGAGGCGTCCAGTACAACGATATCCGCAAGGCACTCACGTCGCTCTCGGGCGGTCGTCGCCTCGGTTCATTCCTCGATGACATCACAAAAGAAGCAGGGAATCTTGACCTCGCCAGAGCATTCTCTCTTTTTGGATTGGATTACAAACCATCGGATGAACCGAAACGAAAAGAAGGGACTGAAACCGTGGTGTGGGAACAATTTTCCCAAGGATGGCTCGGCGTTCACGTTCGTTCACAAGGAAACAAACTCAAAGTCACCAGTCATATGCAAGATTCTCCAGTTCGTGAACAATTGCAAGTTGGAGATGAGATCGTTGCCGTCGATGGCGTTCGAGTTGTCAATGCGGAGCAACTCAAGTCAAATCTCAAAGGCAAGGTAGGAACCACTGTTCGAGTGATGTATGCTCGAAATTCAGTGATGCAGGAGGGGTTGCTCAACGTCTCGTTAGAGCCGAATTATCCAACCGTTTCTACAAGCGACGGTAATCGTTTATGGAAAATTACGATTCAATCTCGTCAGGCTGACTCGGCGTAAGCAGGGACAATCGCTTCAAAGAAACGTGAATCGGCGGAAGATGGTCTGAAATTCGGTGACGTGTCGTTTTCGGAGGATACAGGTTTGGTGAAAGTGCCATATCAATGACGTCTTGTTTTGAAATTGATTCAAGTTTGGAAGCAGGCCAAAGTTCCAATTCCACCGACTCATCTTCCAGATAATCGATGCATACGACAGGGATTCGAGCAAGTTCTAGGCGTTGAGCAACAGCATAACGGTGGTGTCCATCAAGAATGGTTCCCGTCGCCTTGTCTGCAATGAGAGGTTTTGTGAAACCATCCCATTTCAAGGTCATTTCAAGGAGCTTTTCCATGTTCTTTGGTTTGATTTCTTCATGCGCTTTGAGCCACTCGACGGGGACAAGCCGCACATCATCTTCACTCCAAGACATACTTTGACCAAAAGAATCTACAGGATAATGCTTTGTCTTGTATGAACACGCAAGGATGGATGTCAGACATGGAACCAGCACGCGGAATGGAGGAGTTGCCCCTTTCTCCATCTCTCTCTGCAATGGTTCAACATCTACCGAGATCATTGGCAGAAGTCATCGCTTGGTTCCGAGAAAACGACGCCCATGTGTGGATTGTTGGCGGAGCCCTGCGTAACACAATGTTGGGCACCAGAGTCGTCGAATTTGATCTTGCGACGACCATGACTCCAGACGAAATGAAATCGTATCCAGATACGCTTCCGACGGGTGAACGTTACGGCACCATCACCTTTCGGAACAACGGCGAAACCTACGAGGTGACAACACTTCGAACTGAATCTGGATACAACGATGGACGCAGACCAGATGAGGTTGAATGGGGGGATTCATTGCTCGTCGATCTTTCTCGGCGGGATTTAACCATGAATGCAATGGCATTGGATCCCATCAAGCAAGCATTTTACGACCCATTCGATGGATGTGGTGATTTGAAGAATGGACGTCTTCGTTCTGTTGGAGAAGCAACAAAACGGCTCTCTGAGGATGCCTTGCGTATTTTGCGCATCTATCGATTCATGGATCAAGGCCCTGCTGGCATTTGGTTGCCTGATCAACAACTGGCGGACGCCTTGCGAAAAACACGACCTATGCTCGACAGAATTGCATCCGAGCGAATTTGGTCTGAATTCAAACGAATCTTGCTCGGCCAACATGCCTCTGAGATCGTTCAACGCATGGCAGATGATGGTATTTTGAAACAAATTTCAAACCTGGATTGGATGCAAGATGACCTTCGCATCAAACTCCTTAATGAAATTGAAAGCGACGATGTTCTTGACCGATTGGTTGTGTTGCTGCGAGATTTCAACGCCGAGGATTGTGAAATGTTGTCGGCAAAACTTCGATTGAGTGGTCGAGAAAAGAAGAACCTCTTGTTCCGTCATTCGAAACAAGGGCACCTACCAGAAAACATGGACTCGTCAATGCGAGTTTATGCTGTGGCGATGGGGTCTTGGAGCCAACAGCATTTGAAGAACGAGCAATTGTTTGCTCGATTTGATTCTCTGCCCGGTTTCACCGAGGAGGATGTACAGCGACGAATTGATCGGTTGTCAAGTCTTAAGATTGATTTCAACGTTGAGCCTTTGGCTTCTGGTGAGTTTATTATGCAACGAACCGGAATCCAACAAGGACCAAAACTAGGAGCGTTGAAAACTTGGCTTTTCTATGAACAAGTCGCTCGCCATCTTCAGACGCTTGAGGAGATGGACAGGCTGTTGTGTACACTTTCTTGGCAAACTGAGGATACAACGCGTTGGCCAAAACTTCAATTCCCCTAACTTGATAGTCCAACCACACGCAAGTGGTTTTAGGACGTGAATCGATGTCTGTCAAGCAAGCACTCCAAGCAAAAATGGAACAACACATCAAAGAAATGGTCGCTACAAATCCAATGATTGGTCAGTTGAACACACAGTTCACAAGTTGGCTCCTTGGTTCGGGCTTGACAGGTGCAGAAATTATCCAAATGATTGATTCAAACATGGATGCGATCATTCAACCGGTTGAACTTTCTGATGCACTTGAAAAAACAACCGGAACTCAGCCTCCTGGTTGGGTCATCAACGGTTTAATGTCCGTTCTCGACATGGACAAAGATGGTAATGTAACCGTAGCAGATCTCCACACCTATTTTGAAGCCATTGGCTTGCCAAGCGGTATTGAAGAAGAACCTGAGCCCGAAGAAGATGAATTTGAAGAGCTCAATCAAGAACTCGAAGAAGAAGCAAGGAGGCAGGCGGAAGAAATCATTCGTCAACAAGAAGCAGAGAAGCAACGCCTATTGGAAGAAGAACAGGCCAGAAAAGCCGCTGAACGAGAAGCACAAGAGAAAGCGGAGAGAGAGGCGGAGGAAGCGCAACAGAAGCCAGAGCCGATCCTTCTCGAGGAAGATGGAACACCTATCGGCCATGTGCGATTTATCGAGATTCTTCAGGGAATGAAACTTCGCAGTGAACGCCAACAAGCCATTGCTCAATCACCAACACAATCTTGTCAAATTCAAATTTCATCGATTGAAAAAACGCTCATCGGTCAAGGTTCATTGAAAAATGGTATGACCATTATCGGAACGTTGTCAGAAAACAGTGACATCGAAGTGGAACTTCGTCTCCCCTCTGAAGCCAACGAAGACGTGATGTTGTTTCAATCAAAACACACGATTGAGGCTGAGGCTCAAATCTGTGATTGGAACGTTGGACGCAGTCGGCCAGTCTTCATCGCTTCGAACTTCGAATACCTATAGTAAACTTCGAGCGACAACAATGCGTTGAACCTCTTGAGTACCTTCGTAGATCTGGGTGATTTTTGCATCTCGGAAGAACCGTTCAACCGGGAATTCCTTGGTGTACCCGTATCCACCATGCACTTGAATAGCGCGTTCGGATACCCACATTGCCGTATCGCCTGCGTACAACTTTGCCATACTGGCTTCTTTCGTATGGCGGGGCCCATCGTGTTCGTAATGCTGTTGTTTCGCCCATGAGGCCTTGTAGACGAGGTGTCTGGCAGCATCAATTCGTGTGGCCATATCGGCAAGAATGCCCATGATCATCTGATGATGAGCGATTGGTTTGCCGAATGCCTCACGCTCATGTGCGTACTTGAGCGATGCCTCGTATGCACCTTGGGCAATACCAAGGGCTTGGGCAGCGATTCCAATACGTGAGTTGTCAAGAGCATTCATTGCAATCGGGAAACCATTCCCTGCTCCTTTGATGACATTCTCAACAGGCACCTTACAATCCTTCAGCACAAGGGTGCACGTATCAGAGGAACGAATGCCGAGCTTGTCTTCCTTTTTGCCGACAGAGAACCCTTCAAACGATGAATCAACAATGAATGCAGTTGTACCACCGTGTTTCTTCACACCGTAATCTGGATGATCGACGTCCTTTGCGAAAAGAACGATGATTTTGGCCTGTGCTCCATTGGTAACCCACATCTTCTCACCGTTGAGGATGTAGTGCTTTCCATCGTCGGAGAGTTTTGCTTTGCAGGTCATGGCTGCGGCATCTGTACCAGCACCTGCCTCGGAAAGTGAGTAGGCACCTACTTCGCCTTCAGCGAGGCGAGGCAGATATGTTTCCTTCTGATATTCGTCGCCGTGGAGAGCGATTGTTTTCGCACAAAGTCCAACGTGAACACAGAACATGACTGAGAATGAAGGATCAACCCGAGCAAGTTCCTCAACGATAATTGATTCTGAGATGTCATCGACTGGCATTCCACCGTACTGTTCTGGTACGGTGACACCTTGGAGCCCCAACTCAAGGAATTGTTGCCATTCCTCTGCAGGAGGTGTCTGAGTTTGATCTCGATGTTCGACTGTGGGGGTAAGAACCGATTCTGCAAAATCGCGAACCATTTCTCGAATCATGTCTTGTTCATCGGTCGCTTTGAAGTCCATACGCTCACCAATTACCTCTAACAAGGGCTTTCACTTAATGGATGTGCTACGACCACATCACCACGAATATAGCGATGGTTCATATAGGAGTTGTTTGAGCCGCGTACAGGTGATATGGCTTGGATGAAGAGGTCGTAGAATTTAACATCGCACACAACCGAAAGTACTCAATTGACCATCTCTGGTATCAGGAAAAGGATGATGAGAAGATCATGGTCGGTATCAGTGAATTCATGGGTGTTGAGATTGGAGAAGTCCTTCGAGTTATTCTCCCTCAGGCCGAAACCATGGTTGACGAAGGACAGGACATGTTTTCTCTTTGGACAGGAGAGGAAAAAATTGCCTTCACGGCACCGTTCTCAGGGACGATTACCGAAGTCAATGGAGAGGTTGAAATCAATCCAGATCTCGTCAATGAATCTGCTTACGATCTCGGCTGGATTTTGGTTCTACAACCATTCCAGTTTGACATGGAGAATCTGCTTGAACCTGACGAATACGTCGAGTACCTCTCCGAACTTTGATTCGATGAAGTGGAACCATGTCAAATCCATTGCAGCGATTGAAAGATTCACTTCTGGCTGCACCCATCATCTGGAAGGGCGATTACCCCTACTTCATTCATCCACTAACGGATGGCGTACCCCGTCTAGACCCCACCGTACTCACTGCAGTTGTTGAACTGATTGAGGACGCTGTAAAATGGGATTCAATCGACCTCGTTTTAGGGATTGAAGCGATGGGACTTCCTCTGACCAGCCCACTGTCGATGAGAAACAATCGCCCTCAGGTTGTTGTGCGAAAGCGCTCTTATGGACTCGAAGGAGAACTTGCAATCGATCAATCCACCGGTTATTCCAAAGGCTCAATGTTCCTAAACGACATCAACAAGGGCGAGCGAATTCTCATTGTCGATGACGTCTTGTCAACAGGCGGAACACTCGATGCGATTATCCAAGGTGTCGAATCCTTAGGTGCAGTGATCGCATCTGTCGTCGTTGTCGTTGAAAAGGGGCCAGGGTTGGCGCAATTGCAAGAAAAATATCCGCACATTGAAATTTCATCAATCGTTCGACTCGAAATGGATGAAGGAAAGGTTGTCCTTCTTGATGAGGTGATTTGATGGATTTAGACAGGCACGACTTCCAGTTGGAAGAACTTATCCAGCGCATTCAGAAAAACGACAACCGACTTGTCGCACTTCAAGTCCCAGAAGGGCTAAAGATGCAAGCACTCGAAATGATGGATGAGATTGAATCTGGTTCTGGAGCGAAAGTCGTCTTAGCTGCCGATCCATGCTATGGTGCGTGTGATTTGGTTCACGATAAAATGAAGATGATGGGTGTCGAACTTGTTGCCCACATGGGACATTCTCAGATGAATATCGACTCAGGAATGCCTACGCAATTTATCGATGTTACATACGACGGCGATCCTGAACTTGCACCTGTCATTCCTATGCTCAACGCACATTTGGAAATCGCGAAAAAGAGAATGGCTGAACAATCGACTTCTGAATTAACAGAAGAGGAAGCGAAAGAACGTTTCATGGATGCTGTTGGTCGTATGACGCCGCTAAAAGACACAAAATTGGGGTTGGTTGGAAGCATCCAACACTTGCACCTCTTACCGGAATTCCATGACCGTCTCGAGAAAGCGGGCTTTGATGTTACAATCCCAATGGGTGGTGCACGACTCACCTTCCCAGGACAAGTGTTGGGTTGCAACTATTCAGGCGATGATGACACAATTGGGCATTACCTCTTCCTTGGCAGCGGTGACTTTCACCCAATTGGATTGGTTCTCCATACTGGAAAACCGCTCGCTATGCTCGACCCATATTCTGGCGATGCCATCGAGATGTCGTTTGAACGAATTGAACGGATTCTACGTCAGCGTTTTGGTTTGATTATGTCGTCCATGGATGCTGAAAAATTTGGAATTCTCATCGGTGAGAAACCTGGTCAAATGCGAAGAACACTTGCGCTTCGAATGAAGCGGTTGTTGGAGAAGCATGGAAAGAAAGGCTACCTTCTCGCACTCGAACATGTCGGACCTGAGTTGATCGATTTCTATCCTGTTGATGCTTTTGTCAACACAGCATGCCCTCGTATTGCCATCGATGATGCGGTCAAGTATGCAAAACCCCTCATCACACCGTTTGAGCTCGAAGTAGCCCTCGGCGAAAAGAAATGGGAACTTGGCTATCAATTCGATGAAATTCCTTGAACAACGTTGATTTTTCGTTTGGTAAAGAGCGAGTGTTCAAGAACGGTTGGCATCAAGATGCAACCAGCATGAGCGACTATCTCGACCGAATCGGTTCAGGACTCATCCTTCTGAACCCTGACCCTTTGGATTTTGATTACATTCCAGAAGTCATGGTGGGACGTGAAGATATTCAAGAGTCGCTTGCTGGTAAATTTCATTCCATTGCCCATCCAAATGGAAGTGCCAACGTTGTCATCACCGGCCCAGTTGGAAGTGGGAAAACCCTCCTTGCTCGAACGTTTTGCCGAGACATCGAATACCATCTTCGAAATAGAAGGCCGCTTCGAAGCGTTCACATCAACTGTCGCAATGCTACGACCAACGTACGAGTTGCCCAGCGTATTGTCCAGTCCTTGGATCCCGGTCATCCAGATCGTGGTCTCTCGATGGGTGAATTGTTGAGCAGCCTGAGAAAGTTGCTGAGGAATAATGGCAGGCATTTGATCATCGTCCTCGATGAAGTTGACCACTTGTTGCGCAAATCGGGGAACGACCTCATCTACCAATTGCTTCGTATCGATGAAGATCAAGAAGGAAGCGGCACCTTATCTCTCATCCTCATCAGCCAAGAGCAAGTCCTCGATGTTCTCGAAAACGCAGTTATTTCCAGGTTTGGGCATACCAACCACTTGCCGATTCCGCCATACGACATGAAAGGACTTCATGCCATTGTGCGTCAACGTGCAGAGGCTGCACTCAACCCAAGATCGTGGGACGATGAACTTCTGAAACTCATCGCGACTTCTGCTGCACCTTCAGGTGATGCGCGGCAAGTTATCGAACTGCTCGGTGCTGCTGTTGAACACGCTGAATCCGAAGGTCAGAAGAGTATCTCTCCCGAGCACGTCCAGACCAAGGCACGGAAGGTTCCGCAAGTCATGCCTGAAGATGTTCTCGATGAACTATCGGGTCATTCGATGCTTGTTCTACTCGGTATCTGCCGAAGGCTCCGGAAGGCTGAATTCATGACGAGCAAAGACGTTGAATCCATCTATGCCGTAGTGTGCGAGGAGTATGAAGTCAAGCCTCGAAGCCACACGACCGTCTGGAAATTCCTCAAACACATTGAGAGTTTGAACATCATTGCCACTCGAGTTGACACAGTGGGAGAAGGTCGAGGACGGACAACCCACATCTCCATGCCACACGCTCTCCCGGTGGATGTTGCTGCTCGAATTGAAGGAAGAGTTGCTCTGAAACTGAAACGATGATGAACAAATAGCATGCGGTGAGGCTAAATAGGGGTCGTTTGTCGCTAGGTTGCTAGAGGAATGCTTCATGGCTGATGGAAACTCATTTGTTGCAGTGGTCAACGATACCACAACCAAGTTGACTCGTACCACAAAGAATGGTACGGAGAAGACCTATTCCCCATCCTACAAGACGGTGATTTCCGGTGCGAACCACGCACAATTGCTTGGAAAGAAAATCGGTGACGTAATCGAAGGTGTTTTCGTTGGCGAAGGTGAATCCCTTCTGACAGGATACAAACTCGAAATCACAGGTGGCTCTGATAAGACCGGAACACCAATGCGCCGAGATCTTGAGGGCGGTTCTCGACAAGCGATTCTCGTCACTGCTTCGACTGGTTTCAAGGGACACAACCTCGTTTCCAAGACCAAGAAGGGTGAGAAGAAGCGATTCCGATACAAGCCTGAAGGTATGCGCAAGCGACGTGTTTTCCGTGGAAACACCATCACGCAAGACACACGTCAAATCAATCTCAAAGTTGTTGATGCCGGAAACATCGGTCTTGACAAGTTGCTCGGTGAGGAAGAAGCTGCAGCGGAGTGAAACCCGAGAGGGTTGAATCGGTGAACAAGGAGGAATGGAAGCATGGCACGAACGCTTCCATCTCAACCTGAAGTCAACATTGGCCTTGTAGGCCACGTCGACCACGGAAAAACAACACTCACACAAGCGCTTTCCGGTGTTTGGACGGACACGCATTCCGAAGAACGACGTCGTGGAATCTCAATCAAACTTGGTTATGCTGATACAGCGTTTTACAAGACGGATTCAGGACAATATTATGCCACTGGACGACACCCAGAAGGTGGGAAAGACGTTGATTCCGATCTTCAAAGAGTCGTCTCCTTCGTCGATGCACCTGGTCACGAGACACTCATGGCGATTATGATCACTGGCGCATCCATCATGGATGGTGCTATGCTCATGGTGGCTGCCAACGAAACCTGTCCACAGCCTCAAACTCGTGAACATTTGATGGCTCTTGAAATCGCAGGAATCAAGAACATCGTTATCGTTCAGAACAAGATTGATTTGGTCTCACGAGAGCGAGCCATGGAATCCTACAACGAGATCAAGACCTTCCTCAAAGGTACCATTGCTGAAGATGCACCAATCATACCTGTTTCAGCCCATCATGACGTCAACCTCGACATCCTCATTGAAGCGATTGAAAAGACCATTCCTACGCCGAATCGCGATGCCGACGAGCGAGCAGTCATGCACATTGCTCGCTCATTTGACGTGAACAGACCGGGTACTCGACCGACAAAATTGACTGGTGGAGTTATCGGAGGTTCAATTGTCGAAGGTACCTTCAGAGAAGGTGATGAAATCATCATCGGTCCAGGTCGTAAAATTGAGAATGGAAACAAATCGCATTGGGAACCAATTGAGACAACCATTACCAGCATGCAAGGTGGTGGTGGAAAGCGAGACCAAATGACTGCAGGTGGGTTGTGTGGCTTCGGAACACTCCTCGATCCTTCCATCACCACGGCTGACAATCTTTCTGGACAGGTTCTTGCCAAGAAAGGCGAATTGCCAGAAGTTCGAACCGAATGTTCGATTGAAGTTAACCTGATGAAGACCATGGTAGCAGGAGATGGTGAAGAACCCGACATGATTCATCCACTCCGAAACAATGAGATGTTGATGGTCAACGTTGCTACTTCAACTTCGGTTGGTATCGTGAAGGGTGTTGAAAAGAACAAGGCAAGTCTGCAGTTGCGTCTTCCAATCTGTGCCGATCAGGGACAACGCGTTTCACTTTCCCGTCGTGTTGGTGCAAGATGGCGCCTTATCGGCCATGGAACCATTCAATGAGGTGACACCATGGGCGACGTGCTCATTGATGCATGTGGGTGGGTCGCTCTTATCGATGGCTCGTTTAACATCGATATTGCATTATCGAAACTTGTAGGGCCACCTCAGTTTATTCTCATCGATTTGATTCTTGATGAACTTGAAGAGCTGGAGACGAGTCGACCACGGGGAAAGAAATTGATGCTCGATCTCTTACTGCAGCGTTCATCCATCATTGATTATCCAGACATGCATCCAGATGATGCCTTGATTGAAGTCGCTCTCGAATCAAAAATCCCAATCCTCACTGTCGATGCAAATCTTAAGCGTAGAGCTCTTGAACAAGGTATTGGAATTCTTGAAATTCTTAAAGGCAAGAATATCAGACTTGTCAATGGTCTATAGACAACGAAGATTAATAATATTTAATCAACTAAATCAATTTATTAAATTAAATTCTATACTCTCAATAAAACGTCGGTGATGTTGTTAAATATCCTCACCTTTCTCTTCAAAACATGAAAGGTGGCATAAGCTCTCAGATGAGTAGTGAACAACGTACTCTCCGTGACAAACTTGTCGAACTCGGTGCAAATGAGAATACTGCAAGTGTGCTTCTTTGCCTCCACCACCATGGTGCATCAACCTCAAAGGATTTGCAATGTCATTGCAATATTCGGCAACCTGATGTCAGCATGGCTATCTCTGAATTAAGAGAGATGAATCTTGTTCATTTTTCTCCGAAATCTGAGACTTCTCGTGGCCGTCCAGCCCACATTTACAGGCTTCGAATGAGTCTTGAGCAATCGATTCAACCCTTTGTCAATCGTGCAAGAAAACGTGCAAAAGAGATTCTCAACGAGGTTGATGCTGTCCATGATCTCGTTTCAAAAGTTGAACCAAATCAACATCATGAGTTTACGGCAGCGTGAACAAAACATCGTCTCCGTGCCCATCGAGTAAACGAAGTTTGACGCCTGCATCTATCCATGCATGAGCATAGTTGATGGCTCCAAACGCTCGTATGAAATCACCTTGTTCGAGGAAATACTGTGCATCGTTTGCGTAATCGTCCGCCATTGAAAGCAATGTCTTGAGCATCAACTCCTCTTCAGGCGTTGAAGCCATTGGAGTTGCCTTTTCTCTCGCTTTTTGTGTAATCGAAAGATAGTGTTGTACACGTTCGACGGTTAGTGTGTGATCCGGATTCATTCTAATCACCGCCTTTCTGCCGCCTGAGAAGTCGTTGAACGTCTTCTTTCCTTCCGAGTGCCTCATAGAGTTCAATCGCTCTCGATAAGCGTCCCTCCTCTTCGGCTGTTTGAGCCCGCTGGAACAGTTGACGACGTTCATCCCAAGACCGAGCCAACTTAGCATCCGCAGCCTCTTTTTGTCGATGTCGGCGTTGCTCCTCCGCAAGGTGAGGAGCGACCCAGCGTCGAACCAAGCCATCACGTCGGCATGTGACCATCGAGTTTCTTCCAAGTTGAACCAACATATCCCCTAAATTCATCCCTTCTCCAATTCTCACTTCACCGCTCTGGGCACTCATGTGATCAAGATGACCTTCGATGCCGAGAACCCACCAACCATCTCCAGCACGGGTTGCTACAAGTGGCTCAAGCGATTCAATTTCAATTCGCTCGATAGCATCCCAACCATACGGATGAGGGATACCATCCCATAACTGTCCATCGGCGGATTGCAAAAGCATGCGTCCTTCAATGAGTGGAGATACCCAACTCCATACCGTCGTATCGACAACTCGGCGTTTGTCTTGTTGAGCGATTTGGCCACAGTAAACAACTCCACTTTCATCTTGCCAGAGGAGATGCTCACGATCTAGCCACCCGATCAGTCGCCGCACCAGACCTGATTGCATACGACGTATTCCGACACCATTTGCATCGAAGAGGTGGAGATTCCCATCTCGACCTGACAAGACCCATCCCCCTCCAGGACGGTTGAGAAGTTGCAAAAATCCTCCAGGACTTGACCTTCCTTCGTGAACCAATGATCCATCAACCGTGTTGAGAAGATAGAAGGCATGAGCTGCAAGGACACCAATTCGCCCATCAGCATTGCAAATAGCATGCACCTTGAATGGCATACTTCGTTGCCATTGTATTTCATTTGCATCATTAAAGAGAACCAATTCAAGTCCATAAGCAACGCACAGATGACCATTTACGGATTCAACAGCACTTATTCTTGAAGGCGATTGCCACGACCAACTTACCGACCAAGACATCACTCATCACCTCCTACAAGACCCCATGCAATCAATTGAGCCAATGCACTTCTCGTCAGGCCAAACATTCTCGTGCGGCCAACCATTCGGGCGTGTAAAATTCCTGCTTTATGCAAACGATTGCAAATTTGTGACAAACGTGCACGTTTGATCGACAATTGTGTCAACAAGGCTTTGTCGGAGGGTGAGATGGAACGTCCTTTTGCTTCAGCGACTACAACTGCTTCAGAGGATGTAAGTGAGCTAAGAACTGCAACACTCAAGACATGTTCTTCTTTTTGTGTCAATCGTGGCCGTGATAATGCTCGCAACTGCTCGATGAGGTTTTGATCACCATTCAATGCAGCATTTGATGGCTGGAGGACTTGTGTCAGCAACCGTGTGAACGCTTCAATTGTGTTCGAATCAAAACGATTGTTCTCATGTGCTGGAATCTCCTCCATTTCGATTTCAGGAGGTTCTTCAATCAAGGATTCAAGATCGTGTTTCTCCACCTCTTCATCGGTTGCAATCACATCGTCTAGAATTGGCACTGGTTCGTTAACCGACCAAAACGCAGTACCCATCTCGCTTTCTCTGAATTGGCCTTCAAGCGTTGGAGTTGGTGTTCTATTCGATTCGATGTTCCGATGTCGTAATCCACCAAAGGGACCGGCGAATGGAAGGCTTTCTTCGGTGATGTAGGAATTGTCAACAATCTCTTCTCCGTTCTCCTCGTCGAGTTCTTCGATTTCTTCTGTTGGAGCCACTATTGGTTCCTCCATCGGTTCATCGAGTGTTTCGAGGTCAAGATCAAAACCAGATATTTCGGTCATCCCTGGTGTCGCCTCCCACGCCTCTTCGATAGA
>JAPOIF010000080.1 GCA_029979085.1 Methanobacteriota archaeon
GACCACACCTATTCATTGGTAAAGACATCTTTCAGTTTGGTTTCAAATTGGTCAACCTTCTCGCAAATTACTCGGCCATATTTTCTGCCCATAGCATACGAAAAGCCCGCACTTGCGCCGCTTGAAACAGCCCATGCAGTACCAAATCCAAGGGCAAATCCATATCCAAGTACGACTGGAATCATTTCTTCTTCCCTCCTTTTGTCTGATCTTCAACAATACAAACCTCTTGAATCGGTCCTCTTTGCTTCAGTCCTTCTGCATCTGAATATCGGCGATAGTAGTGGCGGAAGCTGCTGTGCGCAACTCCTACCAAAAATCCACTCGCCAATGTTACAGCACTCGTTGTCAACATTCTCATCATCATTCTTCTTCACCTTTTTTTTCTTTTTTATGTCCGTTTGATCCGACGACGTTCTTCACACCTTGAGCGACCGAACCGACAACGTTGCCAGCGGTTTCCACAGTGATCTTGGTCACTTCGCCTGTCGCATCGATAGCAGCTTTAATGACTCGACTTGAGCCAACTGCTAAGTGAACAACGGTTTCTTCTCCAGCGTTCACCATCTCTTTGACGGCTGAAGCAAATTCATCGATTAAGGAACCGAGTCCTTTGCTGACCTTGTCTACGGCTTTCTTCCCGGACATGATTTTGGGATAGCCCTGATGGATATAAACAAAGGAGGGGTTCCTTAGGGGGTTAAAATACCCGCTATCAAGCATCGCTCGGAAGATAAAAGAAATCGTCTGGATAATACTCCATTCGGATACCTAAGTCGATCCATCGACCTATGTCACTGCGTAAACTTCGACCTGATTCCAAAATCTCATACGTGACAATTGGGTGTCCTCCTCGACCTTTCTTTTCAGAACTAATTTGCGTGACATAGCCTGCATCAACAAGTTTCTCAAGATGTATTTTCAATTCCTTTCGTTCAATGCCTGTTGCACGTTCAATACGCATCAAGCGCTTTGATTCAGCATCGCGTTCTCGCATCCGTGAAAGATACAGGAGAATACGATAGATGGTCACGGAGAGATCCCGACGCCTTCGTTCCATATAGGGGGTAATTCATACCCAGTATTCTAAGTTAATCCAAATCTATGGAAGATTATCGCCTCACAAGACTCAAGAGAATGAAGTACAACATTCGACTCATGTCGGGAGACCTCATCGATTCGGATATCCGAGTTGCGAAGACGCTTCCATCCAAATTTTATACCGATGAAAAGCGGTTTCGTAAACTTCTGAAGGTCTTCAAATCAAATTGGCAGTTTGTTGGTTCGAGCAATCAATTCACATCGGATATTACACCAATGGATCACATTGGACGTCTCCTGAATCAACCGATGCTTCGCATTCAAGATGGTGATTCGACCCATATATTGTCAAACGTTTGTACACATCGGGGCATGGTTCTATGTCACGAACAGTCGGATGCGAAAACGATTCAATGTCCGTACCATGGACGAACGTTCAATCGAGATGGTACACTCAAGCACATGCCAGGGTTTGAAGACGTTGTTGATTTTCCAAGTGAAGACGACAACTTGCCATCCTTTGACCTGCAAACATGGAATGAGTTTGAGTTTACTTCGCTGAAACCAGGAGTCAGTTTGGAAGATGTACTTCAGCCGCTACAAGAGCGGCTTGGTTGGTTCTTTTCTGATTTGAAGTATGATTCTGAAAGGGACAGAAACTGGGACATCGATGCGAATTGGATGCTGTATGTTGACAATTTTTTGGAAGGTTTTCACATTCCCTATGTACATCCTGAACTGAATGAAGCACTGGACAAGGATGGATATACAACAGAATGTTTCGAACATGGTGTTTTGCAAATTGGAATGGCGAACGAAGGGGATGTTTGTTTTGAACTGCCTGAAAGCTCTATTGATTCTGGAAAGAAAATCGCAGCGTACTACTGGTGGTTCTTTCCAAACTTGATGATCAATGTCTACCCGTGGGGTGTTTCAGTGAACGTTGTTGTTCCGAATGGATGTGATTCAACAACAGTCTTGTTTCGAAGTTATGTGAAACATCCAGAATTGTTGGGGCAAGGAGCTGGATCAGAATTGGACAAGGTCGAACTTCAAGATCAATTCGTCGTTGAAAGTTGCATGAAGGGGCTTCGTTCGAGTTCCTACAAAAGAGGACGTTATTCAGCAAAACATGAACAAGGCGTTCATCACTTCCATCGAATGATTAGCAGGTTAAGGTGAGATGATGAAGAAAATCAATTTGGAAGACAAATTTGCATTATTCAAAGAACATTGGACGCCCAAAATCATCAGCGAATTAAACGATTATCAGATCAAAATTGCCAAGGTTCAAGGTGATTTTGTCTGGCATAATCACTCGGATACGGATGAATTCTTTTTGGTGATTGAAGGAACCTTGTTCATTGAATTTGAATCCGAAACAATGGAACTGAATACTGGTGAACTGTACGTCGTCCCGAGAGGGGTTCAACACCGACCTTACGCCAAAGAGGAATGTAAAATCATGCTTATCGAACCTCGAGGTGTTGTTAACACGGGAGATGCTGAGAGCGATTTGACCGCATCCAATGATGTATGGGTTTGAACGATCATTCTTCCTCAGATTTGGACTCATATTGAGGTTCGAGACCAAATTCGGATTCCTTCTCTTCCAATGCGTTTCGAAGCACGAGGCCATGATACACCTTGATGGTGCGTTCCTTGACCATCGTGTTCACTGTCTTCTCAAGTTCAATCAGTTCGCCTAAATTTGATACCTCCTCAATCTGTTTCAGGCATTTTCGGAACTCACCACGACGAGCGAAGAAAATAGCGAAATAAATCGGAACGAGAAGAAGAGGGATGACCAATTCCTCGAAGACGATTTCGCTGAGTGCAGAGAGAGATATCTCGAAACTTTCTGGATCGTATTCTGTTGTGAAGGAATCTCCACTCAACCCCCCACGGTAGAAGAATCCCGAGTTCACGCCCATGTACATGTTGAACGGTGTCGAGTCTCCATCGTAAATTTTTGAGCCGCGATCGAGTTCGACATCATCTGGCCAACCGTCGTTATCGTTATCATCGTCCAAAACATCTGGTAGTGTATCCATGTCGGAATCGAGCGGTGTTGAATCTGCATTGTATGGATCGTAAAGAATGGTTCCTGAAGATGCTGCTCGCTCCATTTCGTTTCGAATTCCATCTCCATCAGCATCGTCATCGTATTCGTCTGGCATGAAATCGCCATCGATGTCTGAGCACCCTTTCAGTCGAATTTTGCTCTTACCGTAGATGAATGGGCAATTGTCAGAGAGGGCGTGCAAGCCTTGGTCTGCATATCCATCTCCATCAGAATCTGACCAAATACCTGAGTCCTCTGGCCATACATCAACATCATCGTTGCTGTTATCACCATCCATGTCGGGATCGATATTGTCACCGAGGCCATCTCCATCTAAATCTCGATGCTCAGAGGCATTGTTTGGGAATGCATCGGCTCCCATCGATTCGTTCCAGTGCTCGTCTGGGTCGGACCAACCATCGCCATCAGAATCGAGGCATCCAACCCGATCTTCGGTCGAATCGCCCGACGTGCATTGATGCATAGAATCATCAGCATGTACAGAGGGTAAAAGAAGGCACAAAACAACGGAACTGACGAAGAGCAAACGATGTTTCATGGAGGGTGCTCAAGCCTGACGTATATGGGTTTTTGGAAGACCGGAAAGGAAAACATTTCAATACCATTAGCCATGATTAATACCATGATGAAGACCAATCTTTCCGTGCTGGTTGTTCTGCTCATAATCTCAACTGGCTTTGCAGGATGCACATCCAATGACGGAGAAGAAGTGAAAGCATTTCCACAATTCTCCAGCATTGCGGACGATGACCAAACCTACAACAAAGCAAAGATGGCTGGATTCCCGTTTGTTGTGATGTTCTCTGCAGAATGGTGCAACAACCCTTGTCATACCTCGATGTTTACAATATGGGAGGCGATTCCCGAACTACCTGTTCTCGTTATGTCAACAGATCCTGCTGAAAACGCAAGCGGAATTACCCTGCAAGACTGGCATGAGGCTGCGAATGCCTTCGATGACGATGATTCCACGGGCGATACTGGTGTAACACTCACGACCTATGCTTTCATGAAAGGGGTTGAGGCAGGACAAGAACTTGGCGTCACATCACCTGGAACAGTCATGTTCGTCAATGCAGATGGAATGATTACAGCAACCAAAGAAGGCATGCTTGAAGATCCACAAGAAGTCCTCGACCTCTGGGAAAGTGCGCAATAGATTCAGAACACAGAACCGAACATCTCATGAGACGGGATGGTTTCGGCAGGACATGGTCTTCACACACGATATGGCAGACTGGCTCAGTTTCAACATTGACGAGGATTGGCTTGAAGAAAACATCTCTTGGAAGGATTTCGGAACCGGCGTGCGTTTGGGCAAACTCAAGCGTGAAGAGAAAACATCCCTGGTTCTCTATGAGGCACAATCCGAAGTTGAAGTGGATGCCTTCATGCCCCATAGCCATCCTGGTGGCGAATGCTACGTCGTCCTCGAAGGAGAAGTCTGGGATGAGGATGGGACCTATCCAACTGGATCGATTGTATGGATGGATCCTGAATCAACCCACACACCAAAGACGCGTGGAAAGACACTCATCCTCGTACTTTGGCCGCAAGGGGTCAAGGCTGCTTGACTTATGCTTCAGCTGCAGCATTGAGAATCGACTTTGCATCCATCTCAAGCAACCTACTGAGCAGTAACTTCGCCATTCATGTGCAAGTAACCAGCAGCGAGAAGACCACCCAGGAAAAGGAATGGTGGTACTAACCCAGCAACACCTGGCATTTCGTAGCCTGTTCCAGGTAGAACCACGAACATGGCGACAAAGAATGCCATGATGACACCTGCATTCACCATCGCAAATTTAGCCTGAGTTGTCCCATCAAGCACGAAGGCGCAAACGAGACCCATTGCCCCAAATCCACACATGAAGAGTCCGAAGAGCGTCTCCATTGCTTTGCTTTGTTCAGTTACGCCGTCCGTACCCCAGGCGCTTTCGGCCCAAGTTTCGGCGTTGATCATATTTTCAATTCCACCAATCAAGGCCATAGCGCCACAAATGATGTACCATATTTTCGGTTGAAAGATTTTTTTTGCATCCAAGATTATCACGTCTTGACGTGAGTCCTATTTCCAAAGGATATAATCATTCCACATACTTTGGAGCTCATTCTGTTGTTTACTCAAGGTCATACTCACCACTGATGAGCATTCCATCGAAAAGAAATGGACCTGCTGGTACGACTGCAGCGATGAATCCGTGAACCAATGCCGTCATGTTCCATTGACGTCCAACCCCGACAAACAGCAAGGCGATGAATGCGACAAAGAGTCCTCCGTGAATGGCGCCGACGAGAGAAACCAGTTCAGGATCACCACCAATATATTTCACTGGCATGGCGACTGCAAACAAGAAGAGGGCTGAGAAACCCTCCAGATAACTAACGAATGAGACGAGTTGCTTCATGCTTGAACTTCCACCATGGGCCGACTTGAGCCGCATGATGGACACATCTGCTCATCGCTATCAACATAGTCATGCTTGCAGGCAGGACAGACCTGTGCAAGTTCCATCTTGCCCATGGCTTCAACTGAATCTCCTTGGAGAGAAAGATATCCACTTGCCACGTTTCCAACAGTGTATCGTCCTGCTCCACCAAGGCGAACCAAGAGATCAGGAGGAAGTGTAACCGTTCCAGTCTCATCGATGATGAGTTCACGATCCTTGCTCAAATCTTCAACATCGATGGATTCACCATGTTCAGCAACAAATCGACCATCGCGGAGTTCAAGCGATCGATTTGCAAATGATGCTACTTCCTTTGAGTGGGTTACAATAAGGAACGAGACACCATCGTTCTCGTGCAAATCCTTGAACAGAGCGAGGACTTCTCGGCTCGTGACTGGATCGAGTGCACCCGTTGGCTCATCTGCAAGAATCAATCGGGGGCGAGTGATGAGGGCACGAGCGATTGCTACACGTTGCTGTTCTCCACCACTCAACATAGCAGGAAGTGCGCGTGTTCGGTGTGCCATTCCCAATCGTTCCAGCATAGCATCGGCTTGTGCGAGTGCCTTCTTCGAAGATACGCCTTGATGTCGTAGTGGTTGAGCAACGTTGTCACGAGCGTTCAAATCTGGAAGGAGATTTCCTTCTTGGAAAATGAACGAGACCGTCTTTTGGCGAAGTTCAACCAATTCCTGTCCTTTCAATCGAGTCATGTTCTTTCCTGCAAGACTGACTGAACCTGCACTCGGTTTCATCAATCCACCAAGACACTTCATGAGGGTTGATTTTCCTGATCCTGAAGGGCCTACAACCGCTATGGCTTCTCCGGCTTTCATGTTGATGTGAAGACCTCGTAACGCTACGACGTTACCATCTTCCGCCTTCGATTCGTACACGTGGTACAGTCCATCCGATTCGAGAATTGTTTCACTCATGTTCATTCCCCCTTCAGCACACTGGCCAAGTCTGCTGTTAACGCACGTCGTGTCGTAACCAACAAGGCGACGACAACCGCAGCAAAGACCGCCAAGGATACGAGAATAATCTGTGACCAAGGATACACAAGCGTACGTTGTATCGTTGTTGAGGAACCACCAAAAATCTGGAAGATAAATCCAAAGATGTCAAAGAAGCCGTTGAAGGACAATGCAAGTCCAGCTCCTAGCACAATGCCAAGGGCCATAGAAACGACAACGATTGAGAGAATCTCGAACAGAACCAATCGAATAATTTGATTCGGAGATGCTCCTATCGCTTGCAGAACTGCCAACTCTTTCTGGCGTTGGCTAAGAACAAGAGATAGGAAAACGAAACTTGATGCAACTGCCGCAACACTTGCTACGACAAATTGCAAGGAAAGCAACCCAGGTGTTCCGAAAATCAAACCTCCATTTCGCTCAACCTCCTTGTGTGTGCTCGACCAATCGAGAACACCTGAAACGCGGGCATCTGCTTTGATTTGTGAAGCAAGAGATTCCAAAGCTTCTCCAGATAGACCATCAACTCGTACAATCCATGTCTTGGAAGTGAAATTGTCTGCGGTCTCATCTCCGACGAGGTCTCGCCATGAATCTTCGCCGATAATCAATGCAGAAGCGATTGTAGCCGCCCCAACACCAGGAATGTACTCGTGCGTTCCCATGTAGTACATCGAGGTCGTGTAAGGCGTAACAATCAGTTGAACGCGTGTGTCTGCAAAGAAGAGATCCGCTGCTAAAGGCGGAGGAATTTCGCTTGCACCACCTGCACATCCTGTATCATCGCTGTTGGTTCCATCAGGACAAGTCGTGTTCGACAATATCGCTGCTGAGAGGTCAAAGAATCCAAATGCACCCGCAAGGTTCGCATTCGTGAAATCAGCATCCTCCAATGACCCACCCATGAAGTTCACAAGAATGGCATTCTCAAGGTTGGCACCAGTCAAATCAGCGTTGCTCAGATTCACATCAAGTAGGATGGATTCGCTCATGTTCAAGTTTGAAAGATCTGCTGCTGCAAGATTTGTATTAATTAAAAGAACTGATGCTAGTGGTGATTGGTATGTATTTGATACAGCAAGAGGAATTGTTGCAGGTAATGATGTTTATTCTTTATGGAATTCAACTTCTGCTGAAGTAACAAACACTGATTATATAG
>JAPOIF010000081.1 GCA_029979085.1 Methanobacteriota archaeon
GACGGCGGTAATGGTCTCACCAGTGATATCACGGGTTCGTCGGTCATGTACGGCTCCGGTGCCGGTGGTGGCTCTTGGAATACATACGGCAATGGTGGTTCTGGTGCTGGTAACGGTGGAACTTCGACCGCTGCAACACACGGAACAACGAACCGCGGTGGTGGCGGTGGCGGTGGAGGCGGAAACTCCAAGGACGGTGCCAACGGCGGTTCAGGTGTCGTCATCGTTCGCTTTGCAAGCGTGGACCACAACGATTGGTCGGTCGCAACATGGTTCAACGCTTCCTCAGAAGATTATGGCATGATTGTCAGTTCTCTGAACAATGGTGGGCAAGCTCAAACAATGTCATGGTTTATCAGAAGAGAGACCAGTTCCCCCTACGGACTCTATGCAGCAATTGGAGATGCTGACAGTGGCGATTCAAAGACCACATCGCCAAAGATATCGGTTGACGAGGACCGCTGGTATCACGTGGTCATGGTTGCTGATATGGGAGATACGCTTCGGCTCTACCTCGATGGCGTCAACGTCGCCAACACCAGCCTCTCAGGCGTTTCAAACCTTCGCGATTCGAGCAATAGCGTCTTCATTGGCTCGCACAATGGGGGGGAATACAACCAAGGTTTCGATGGACAAGTCGGTTCGGTCATGATCTTCGCCGATGCGCTGAATGCCAGCAACATCAACCAGTTGTACACGGCAGGAAAAGGGGTGTACAGCAACACCACGAACCTGTCCTACGCACAATCCTCTTCGACGATGCTTCTCGGCCAAACCTACAGTTTCCCTCTCACCGTTACCAACGGTGAAGTTACCACGTCCTATTCGCTTACTGGAACGTTGCCGAGCGGCATGAATTTCGAATCGAGCAACGGAACGATTTGGGGAACGCCTACGGCTACGATGACCAACACGACCTATACCGTAATGGCCAACAATTCAGCCGGTTCCTACTCGACCTCGATTTCACTCACATCGCAGCATGTCGCACCGTACGATTTGGTCTACTCTCCAGAGAACATGACCCTCACGAAGGGCACGGCGATGACGACCAACACGCCGAGCGTCAGTGGCGGGACCATCACGTCATGGGAAATCAGCCCGAGCCTACCAAGCGGCTTAGCGTTCAGCACCTCGACGGGTGCCATCAGTGGAACGCCAACGGTTCTGCAAACGATCGCCACGACCTACACGGTTTGGGCGAACAACAGTGGAGGTTCAGTCAATGCAACGGTGAACATCACCATCAACGATGAAGCTCCTGATATCGCTTACAGTCCAGACTGGTTTGTTTTGACCAACAATACGGCCATGCAAGCTGCGACCCCAACCAATTCCGGTGGTGCGATTCCTTCAGCGTTCTTTGGGTATACTGGCGATGCGATAGCAACTTCTATTGCCGTTGATTCCTATGGTCACAAGCACGTTTCCTACCGTGACTCCAGTGGCTTGAGGTACGCGACCGATGCATCCGGTTCTTGGGTCACCGTCACGGTTGACTCAGTGAGTGTTAGGATAAGTTCAATTGCCATTGACTCCAATGGTGTTCTTCACATTTCATACTTTGATGATACCAATAAAGACCTCAAGTATGCTATCTGTTCAAGCGGTTGCACAACCGCAAGCAATTGGAACAAAGTATCCGTTGACACAACAGGTTTGGTGGGCTATTATTCATCAATGGCCATCGATTCCAATGACGCTCTTCACATTTCATACTTTGATGATACCAATAAAGACCTCAAGTATGCCACCTGTTCAAGCGGTTGTACAACCGCAAGCAATTGGAACATAGCATCCATTGACACTTCAGGTGGCGTGGGCTATTACACTTCAATCGCTATCGATTCAAACGATGCTTTGCACATATCCTACTTTGATGATACAAATACAGATCTCAAGTATGCCACATGTTCAAGCGGTTGCACAACGGCAAGCAATTGGAACACCGTATCCGTTGACTCGTTTGGTTCTTCTATTTTTAGCAAAGAAGTGCGTACAGACCTTGCCATTGATTCCAATGGCGGTGTGCATATTTCCTACTTTGACAATACCAATGACGATCTCAAGTATGCCACCTGTTCAAGCGGTTGCACAACCGCGAGCAATTGGAACAACGTATCCGTTGACACAACAGATGATGTGGTGGGGTATTCCGCATCCATCGGCATCGATTCCAACGACGTCCTCCACATTTCCTACTCTGATAAGACCAATAACAACCTCAAATATGCTACATGTTCAAGCAGCTGCACGACGGCAAGCAATTGGAACAACGAGACCCTTGATTCATCTACAGCACTCACAGGGGAGTACACCTCAATCGCCATCGATGCCAACGATGTCAGCCACATATCCTACTTTGATGATACCAGTAACAAAATCAGGTATCTCGCTCTGGATTCTTCTTCGAACATCCTCGGTTATTCGGTCAGCCCAGACCTACCAACAGGATTGAGGTTGGACCCAATGATCGGTAAGATTTCGGGAACGCCAACTGAACTATCAACCAATACGACCTACACGATCACGGTAAGAAACAGCGGTGGCGTCAACACCACCACCATCACCATTCTCGTGAACGACCAGGTGCCCAACGCACTCGGCTACACACCCGAAAACATGACCCTCGAGAAGGGCACAACGATGACGACCAACACACCAAGCGTGAGCGGTGGAGCCGTAACAAGCTGGGAAATCGACCCAAGCCTTCCGAGTGGCCTTTCCTTCGGTTCGACCAACGGTAGCATTTGGGGAACACCAACGATTCTGCAAACGACAGCCGTAACCTACACGATTTGGGCCAACAACTCAGGTGGTTCAGAATCAGCTCAAGTGAACATCACCATCAACGACCAAATCGCTTCCATTTCCTATTCCACACCGGTTGACATCTCCAACAATCGGCTCTTGGCAACCATCACGCCAACCACTTCCGGTGGTGCGATTACTTCGTGGGAGATTTCACCGTCTTTGCCAACGGGTCTCTCTTTTGGAACCACCAACGGCAGCATTTGGGGAACGCCTGAGAACGTGACGAGCAATGCAACCTACACGATTTACGCCAACAACTCGGGCGGTTCTGCTTCAGCAACGCTCACGCTCAACATGAATTGGACGTTGACGCCAAGCGTCGATGGTGCCTACATCACTCGCAATTCCTCGATTGGCACCGACATTACCTGGGAGTGGGATTACGACCCACTTGAAGCGAGCAACTTGACCATGTATGCGACCTGGCGCAACACCTGTGCCATTCGTAACGATGGAGACGTCTACTGTTGGGGTCGAAACGGTAACGGTCAACTCGGTATCGGTTCGATGGGCAGCAGCAGTTGGAAGGACAGACCAACCAAAACCAACAACCTCGGTTCTGATGCCGTATCTGTTTCAATGGGTGAGCAACACACCTGTGCTGTTCTTGATACCGGTGCTCTGATGTGCTGGGGACGTAACAACTACGGCCAAGTGGGATGGGGTTCGGGTGGAGACCAGCAAACACCGCGAAGCATCAACGTAGGTTCAGGTAGAACAACCACCTCGGTCTACCTGGGTTATCACCACACGTGTGCCATTCTTGACGACCAATCCGTCAAGTGTTGGGGACGAAATACGGATGGAGAACTCGGTGTCGGCTCGACAACGAGCAGTTTCAACACGCCACAAAGCATCAATTCGCTCGGAACAAATCGTCATGCCGTCTCCCTTGCGCTCGGTCAAGGATTCACATGTGCACTCCTTGACGATGGTTCGATCAAATGCTGGGGTCAAGACAACTTCGGCCAACGTGGTGATGGTGGTGGATACGGTAGCGATATCCGATCCCCACCAAGTTCAGCCATTTCTCTCCCGACCGGCAGAACTGCAACACAAATCTCTGCGGGAGAATTCCACGTCTGTGCCCTCCTCGATGATGCTTCTGTCGTTTGTTGGGGCAAGAACACAGAAGGACAACTGGGCGATGGTACAACCTCGCATCGCACTTCGCCAGTTACCACCTCATCGTTCGGTTCTGGACATACCGTGTCCTATGTTTCAGCTGGTTACGACCATGTCTGCGCTTTGCTTACCGATGGTGGCGTACGTTGCTGGGGAAGCAACAACAACGGACAACTAGGTGATGGAACAACCACCGACCGCTCCTCACCTCCATCCACGGACGTCAACCTCGGTTCAGGTTACACCGCTATCGGCATCAGTTCTGGTGGAGGCCATACCTGTGCCATGCTCAACGATGGTGACATGAAGTGCTGGGGTGCGCGAGGCAGTGGTCAACTTGGTGATGATTCGAACTTCGCTTCGAGCGATCAAACGACACCAGTCTTCGTCCAAGGTACACGCGTTTGGCAAGCAGGCGACTTCCTCACTTCACCGGATGTCAGCGGGGCAACGTGTGGCATTTCACCTGCACTACCAACAGGCATGAGCCTCACAAGTGGAACGTGTGCGATTACTGGCACACCGACCGTCACGGCTGTGAACGCTACCTACACGGTTTGGGCGAACATCTCTGGTCAATCCTTTAGCGGTCAGGTGTGGCTCGAGGTTGGTCTCAATGCTCCAATCCTTTCCTATTCGCCAACATCCTATACCTACACCAAGGATTCAGCGATCTCCCCGGTCATACCAACCAATACGGGTGGTGAAATTTCAACGTGGGAACTCGAAGGAGGCCTTCTGCCTGCAGGTTTGAACTTCGGAACGTCCAATGGAACGTTCTGGGGCACACCAACGGCTGTGGCTTCTGCTTCGACCTACACAGTTTGGGCCAACAATTCAGCAGGCTCGGACTCGGTCAGCATCACCTTCACTGTCAACGATGTCGCACCGTCCATCACGTTCACACCCTCCACGTTGAATCTCGTAACGGGAACCGCCATGACATCTGTAACCGCCACAAACAGCGGTGGAAGCATTGTTTCATGCAGCGTTTCACCGTCACTGCCTTCAGGACTTTCAGTCTCCAATTCATGCACGCTTTCGGGAACACCAACCGTGGCGAGTTCGACAACAATCTACACTCTCACGGCCACCAACACGGGTGGTTCGGATACGGCCACTTTCTCACTCACAGTCCAAGCCTCTGGTGGATCACTAACGATCACACCAACGAATCGAGAGGGCAGCGTCAACAGTGCGCTTGCCAACATCACCATGTCCTACACGCACACGGCGAGCATTTACGGTTGGACGTCAGGTGTGAGTAACACCACCACGAGCCTGCTGAACAATTACCTTTCACCCGGAGGAAGTACGCACTGGTTGGCTTCGGATTCTGGTGAACGTGGTGAAATGGCCATTGTCTATGCTCGCAACGATTCAGGCGCCAGCACGTTCAGCCTTGGTCTACTTTACCAATGGGGAGGAACATGGACCGAGACGATCATCGATAACGGCACAAATACGGGATACCATCCATCGGTTGCCATCGACCGAGATGGAGCCCTACACATTGCCTACATCGACGATGCCAACGACAAGCTTCGCTATGCGACCAATGCTTCAGGAACGTGGGTCTTAACCACGCTTGGAAATTCAACGTTCGACAACGATGGTGGCAGAGGTACAGCCATTGTCGTACATCCAATTACCGATGCCGTGCACATCGTTGCAACCATCAACGACAACACCTATCGTGATTTGCAATATTTCACCGATGAAAGTGGTTCATGGGTCAATGAGACCATCACCAACACCTCGAAAGACGAAGGGCATGATCCTGTCATGGCTATGGACAGCAATGGCAATCTCCATGTCGCATACTACTGTGATGATGGCTGCAGCGATCTGCGGTTATCGAGTCGAATCAACGGCGTCTGGCAAAACGAGACCGTTGCCAGTACCCTCAACATTGGAAACTCTCCAGACATCGTTATCGACTCACAAGATACGATTCACATTGTATCACAGTATCTCAACACCAAGCGCATCTACTTGCATTCCGGTACACCAGGTAGTTGGACGGAACAGACAGGACTTTCCGGAGGAAGCGCCCATTGGCCAACGGTCGATGTTGACTCAAACGACGCTGTACACATTTCGTATCATTATGGATCCACTGCAAAAGACGTGATGTACATGACAAATGCTTCAGGGTCTTGGTCTACAGCAACAATGATTTCTGGATACGGCGGTTGGGGTAGTGATATGACGATTGACGTCAATGACGACATCTTCATTCCAAACATCGCCCCAGGTACATCCAAGCTTCAATTGACCAAGGTGCAAGGTTCAGGTCAAGGGCTAACGGCTCTTCCAATCTATGACATTTCACCGATGCTTCCCGACGGCCTTGTCATGAACTGGCGCAATGGAACCATTTCGGGTACGCCTACTGAAGCACTGGCCAACACAACGTTCACGGTGACGGTGACTGCGCTTGGAGCCAACACAACGGGAACCTTCACCCTCTACATCACCGGTGAGCCTGGCATCATCACGTACTCCGACATTCAAGCGACCAACCAGACCGTCATCACGACGGCAACACCAACGTTCACCAACAACAGCACCAGCGGAACGACTACTTCATGGGCGATCAGTCCAACTTTGCCGAACGGCCTTTCCTTCGGCACCACCAACGGTAGCATTTGGGGAACACCAACCCTTGAACAAATGAAGACGAGCTATACGGTTTGGGCCAACAATACCGCTGGTTCATCCTCGACCACGTTCAACATCACCGTCGGTCCAATGGCACCGGGAGACTTCGAGTACATCCCTGAAGACAACGTGCTCATCAACAACACCTACGCCCACCTCGCACCGTCCTTCGTCAACATCACCACGGGCAACGGCACAACGTGGCAGGTGGGAAGTTCGGATACCTACCCTGGTTCGAACTTCGCCTTCAACATCAACGGTACCGTGTACTTCAACGCTGGAAGCAATGAGAAATTGTGGGCCTACAGTCCTGGCAACAACTCCACGTGGAAGGTGAACAATACCGTGACTTGGGTGGGCGAGCACATGGCGTACGCCGTTGATGATACCCTCTACTTCTCCGGTCACAAAGCAGCAACAGGAAGAGAATTCTACGCTTATACCACCACCAACCAAACGATGTGGCTCGTTTCTGACATCCGTTCCGGTTCCAATAACGGTAATCCTGGCCAAAACCAAGCTTATCCCGCACAGGATGGAGACGTCCTGTTCTTCAAAGCACACGATGGTACTCACCGATTTTGGTACACCTACAATCACAGCAACGGGACGCTGACGAAACTCAACCAGGTTTGGAGTCATAGTGGGGCCTTTTCAGAGGTGATTGGAGATATCCTCTACATGAGAGGAACGGTTGGAAGCGGCCATGCTGAAGTGTGGGCGTATTCTGCTGTGAACGCTACCACTTGGATGATCGAGGACATTTACTCGGGAAGTGCAAGTTCAGGTTCAGAGGCGGGGGAATAACTCCACACCGTGGGCAACGACGTTTTGCTGTTTGATGCGTGGAGTGGCGCCAGCAACGACCCGCGAAGCTTCTGGGCATACAACCCAGCCAATGCAACCGCATGGGAACTGCAATCCACCGATTCGGCCCTTGGCGACGACCACGTGACCACGTCGAGTACCAATTGTGGCCAACCGCTCGTTGTCGGTGACGTGGCCTACTTCTGTGCAACGGGAGGGAACGGCGCAGGCGGATACGAATTGTGGGCCTACAACACGTCCAACGAGACGACGTGGCTCGTGACGGACATCCAC
>JAPOIF010000082.1 GCA_029979085.1 Methanobacteriota archaeon
CATGAAACGCTTGTGGACAATCATGCCGAATCCAGCGAAGAAGAAGAGTGGCAACAACCATCCTACAATTGTACTCGTTTTTACGAACCATGGCTTGTTTTGAGCGACCTCTCTCCACCATGGGTTGTCCTCCATCTGCTCTCCGAGAACAAAGGATTCGCCAATCATCGGTGTGGAAACATCTTGGTTTGTTCGCTTTCCTTCCAGATAGACGCGTTCAAGTGGATCGTCCCATTCGTGAAGTGCAAGGATGTACTTCGTATTGTGAATAGGAAGCATTGTGGTTGCATTAAGATCGATGGCTGCTTGTATTGCTTGCTCTGGATACATGTGAATCTGATCCCACGCCTCGTTGTATTGTCCAGCTTCCAAAATGGCGATATCGAACGGTCCGTAACGATTGTTGATTTCCTGAAATTCTTCGCTATACCCGCTGTCGCCACTGAAATAGATCGAGTGGCCTTCAATCTCAACAACCCATGAGCCCCAAAGTGCTGCATCTCTGTTGAGGCCACGGCCTGAGAAGTGTTGGGAAGGTGTGAGCGCGATGTGGAAGTCTTCTGTGATGTTGGTTTCATCGTACCAATCAAAGGTCATGATTTGGTTGGATGGAATGTCCCAAACTTTGAGATGCTCATCAACACCAAGGGGCACGAAGAACATTGATTCGTCAAGAGATTGAATCGTTGTCATATCGAGATGGTCGTAGTGATCATGAGAAATAAAGACGTAATCAATGTCTGGTAATTGATCGACTTGGTAGGTATGCTCATAGTCAAATGGTGCTGGACCGAAAACCAGTGGATTGAGGTTATCCGAACCAAAAACTGGATCGAAGAGGAGCGTTGAATCATGTGTTTCAATGAGTATCGTTGAGTGACCAAACCAAGTCACTCGGACATCATTCTCTTCAATGTCAGTTTGTTGATACGGTTGGGTTGGAACAGTTTCCCCAGGCGAACGGTCAGCATTTCCGACCATGTAATCCATGAGTACGCCAATGAACGAACCTGTTTCAACATCCGTTGGCTGGACATTGTTGAATTTTCCATCGTAATAGTTCGGGGAATCGTATTCGCCAATGTCTCCGCCAACTTGATCCGACATGGTTAGGAAGGCCGTGGCTGAAAGAATAATGATGGCCATGAAGATGGAAACAAGAAAAGAGAAAATTTTCGCCTTTCGTTTGAATGAGACTACGGTTACATCTTGCTCCTTCTTGGTGAAGAGAGATGTCTTTGCAACCAAGGCTATGATGAGCTTCATGACGAAATTAAGAATGATAATGAAATTCAGAGACATCAAGTCTTGGCGATAAAACCAGACCATGATTGATGCTAGGACAAGAATGCGCCCAATTAATTGAATGCGTTTCGCATCATAGGTAACCATCAATCAACACCAATGATGGAACTTCAACCAACACGTTCGATGACACGTACGTGATCGCCACGCATGTTGAGCGTCATTGGAATTGGCTGTTCGTACAACTCCATACTGACCTCTTCCTTGGTTTCAGAGACACTCGTAACACGAGCTTTCTCGCCCTTGAACGCTCCAGAGATAATCTCGACAATGCAACCAACTTCGATACCTGAAGTAACAGCCTTTGGCTCAAGGTACGGCATGACTGCTGAAAATGGAGACTCGCCAGGAAGTACTTGCTTTGCATTCTTGAGCGGTGTTTGTGAAATTCCACGGCGTGCGGTTGGGTCTCGACCACCGGAACGACCGATCAACTTCTCGACGTGGTGCAGAGCACTCGACTCAACGAACAGATAACCACGCATGTTGGTTGGATGGAGAACCGAGAAGATTTCGCCTTGCAAGGATGTAAGAGAACCGCTACCATGCAGTCGAGCATACATTTCATCAGCTACTCGAGGTTCAGAGCCAATGGCTGTCTTCACAATGTAAACGAATGAACCAACGGAACCGTACATTTCACGGAACAACTTGTCTGCACCTTCCATATCCATGTTGGAAAAGAGACAATTCTTCTCGTGGAGTGTACCTGGGTCAATCCACTCGTATGCAACGTATCGGCCAGTTGGCATGACTTCTTCAGAACTGGTTGCGACAAGTATTGGCCTGACATCAACAAAGTTTCGTCCAATCTCAATACCAATTGGGTCATCATCTCGGATGTAGTCGAGCGTTTCGAGAGGGAGACCAGTTGCTTCAGACACTCGAGAAAGTACTTCTTCTTCTGTCTCTGCAACGCCCCAAACACCATCCCAAAGACCAGGGAAATCGTTGTCTTCTTTACTTCTGCTCAGGAGCAAAAGTTTCTCTTCAAATCGTACAAACGCGATAAATGCTTCAGTCATGATCCCACCGCCGTTACCTTAGATTCCGAATACATCGTGAATGAGCCAAGGAATGAAGTTGTCCATGATGACAAGAAGAATAAATCCAATCGCACCAAGAACGAAAAGGCCGATGCCACAAACAATGCTTGTTTGCTTGAACTCCTGTGGAGTTGGCTTTCGAGCCATTCGAATGATTCGAGCCCAAGAGCCGCGAGAAATCTTGCGGAATTGGGCTTCAATCCAATCTTGGCGGTCTTGGACAACATCCTCAAATGAGCGGGATTCGCTTTTTTCATCAGACATGGTACAACCTCGTGCTTTCCTACCGACCTAACCACCCATTATAACCACTTCCATCGAAGATGGATTCAATTTTTGTTCGAAATCACGGCAAGAGTTGATGAGGGGTGAACCCATCCAATGTGTGTATGGCTTCACCGGACCCGTATTCGACATTGGGTGTTTCTCGCGATGCATCGGATGCCGAAATCAAGCGTGCTTTTCGCAAATTAGCACGCAAATACCATCCAGATCGAAACCCAGATGACGATGCTGCCGAGGCTAAATTCAAGGAAGTTCAAGCGGCTTACGAAACCATTGGTGATGCTTCAAAACGACAAGAATACGATCAAAAACGGCGTATGGAAAACATGTTCGGAGGAGGTGGACGCTCTCCTTTCGGTGGCGGCATGGGAGGCGGGTTTGAAGATTTGATTGGACAAATGTTTGGAGGCCAGCAGCAGAACCCATTCCAGCAACGCCGTCGCGCCCCACAACAGCAACCAAAAGGAACAGATGTTCACGTCTCAGTTGACATCAATCTTGAAACAGCGGAAAAGGGCGGAGAGATTCAATTTCAAGCACAACGACTCAAAGTTGGAGCAAACAATGTCGCATCAAAAGTGTACCAAAATTTTCGACTCAAACTTAAGCCAAACGTTCAGCACGGAACGGTCAAACGCCTCAAACAGCAAGGAAACGAACATCCACAGGGGATAGCAGGAGACCTTCATGTCACGCTTCGAATCGATGCAGGCGAGGGGCGTCGATGGGAAAATGGCCTTCTCATCCAAGAAATTGCGATTCCGTACTCAACAATGATGCTCGGTGGTAAAGTCAAAATTGAATTGCTCAATGGAAAGTCGGGCTTCCTCACAGTCGCTGAGAACAGCCAACCCGGTGACCGACGACGCATGGCCGGAGCGGGATACAATGGTGGAGATCTCGACCTTGAATTCGTTCTTGTTGAACTCGAGGAACTTACTCCTGAACAAAAAGCGGCAATCGAAGGATTGCGAGATCACGGGCTGTGAAGACATGGGTCGGCCGAGTCGAACTGCTTCAAAGCAAAGCCCTGATTCAGAACGACTTTGGCGGCGATTTACGTCGTTGTTCAAATCTGACGATCATTGGAAAAAGTGCTGGACGGCCGATGAAATGGTTGATTTTCTCATCGAAAACGAAACAAGGCCTCCAAGCCGAGAAGATGCCAAGGCTTACCGAAAACGAACCCTTGGGGCGTTCCAAGAATTGGTTCGTTCATCCCGTCAGCGCGGTCAACACTTCAAATGGGAAGGAAACAACACCATTTCGGCGCGAACTCAAGAATCAATCCTTCAAATTGAACAATCTGTTGCTGATTGGACCGCTCAACTTTCTCGGCTCGAAAAAGAACCGCTTTCCAATCTCGACCTCTGGAGTGACATCATCGATGCCTGGGAATCCTTGATTCTCAATACACCATTGCCCGAACATATCTATATTCATCCTGAGATTGCCCTGACCTGGAAGAAGTTCGATCTCAAACTTGAACTCAAACGCCTTGCTGCAAGAAAGTCAGGGTTACGATTTCCAGAATTTGAACCCGCCCTTGCCATGATGTTGGTTCAATCAGGACGTTGGTCGATTCTTGAACTTTTGAAACACCGCTTGGAATGGAGACGAAAGAACAACGACAACCCATTTCCATCAAGTTACGAATCGAGTCTCGAACAATGGGCCGAACAATTGCCCGATGTTGATGCAACCAGCGCATTGGAGGATGGACGAAGCGACCTACGACACTTGCATTTTGTTACAATCGACCCGCCTGATGCAAAGGATTTCGATGATGCTGTATGTCTCGAAGAACATGAACATGGGCGTACGTTGTGGGTTGCTATTGCTGATGTAGCACATTATGTAATCAAAGATTCCTCACTTGATGCAACGGCTCAAGCCAGAGCTACGTCTGTTTACCTTCCTCATGCTGTTCTTCCAATGCTGCCTTTCCGGCTTGCGGACGATCTCTGTTCTTTGAGGGCAAATGTACCTCGACTTGCCATGGTGATTCAAATGGTGCTGGATGATGAGAACAATGTTGTTTCCTCGAACGCCCACGAAGCTGTCATCCTTGTCAAAGAGAATCTTGCTTACGAAGACACATTGGATGATGCACGTTGGAATGAATTGTTCACGTTGGCAGAATCATGGCAACAAGATGAACTGCGTTTGAACATTCAACAAGGTGAACAACGGCCACGTCTTCACGGTGAAGACGAAGTCTCCATCGAAGTCAAATGGCCAAATAAGGCTACCAAGATGATTGAAACGTTCATGGTCAAAACCAACAACATCGTTGGTGAAATCCTCGGAAAAGCAGGTGCAGAAGTGCCTTGGAGATGCCATCCTATGCCCGATTCCATCGATGTTCGGGATTTGAACAAGCAACTTGAAGCCCTCGATATTCAAATCCAACTCCCTGAGCCTCGTTCAAAGTCAAAAGGTCAGGACGATACGGATGAATTGGCAGGATTGCTTGGTGCATGGGCTGGTCAAAACATCGATTTGAGTGGCCTTTCATCCAACAATGAAAAGGCCGAGGTTGCCGATTATCTCGCTCATGTTTCTGCGCAGGATGCTCGAGATGAAATGTTGGATGGATTACGGCAAGCACAGGAGCAAGCCAGTGCCCTTCGCTCATCGTTACGACGAGTCGTTGACCAGGGCTTGTTCCAACTGATGAATCGTGCACGATACGATGCGACCAACATTGGGCATTTTGGTCTCAATCTCGACGCATACGCCCACTTTACAAGCCCAATTCGACGTTATCCCGACCTCATTGTCCATCGGCAATTGAAGGCCATGTTGCACAACAAGGATTGGGTCTACGATGAAGAAGAAATGACTTCGCTCAGCGAGCATTGCTCTCAACAAGGACGGATGGCTCAATTGTTGGAATGGGAACTGGTTGCAATGACGTTGAATTATCACCTCATGTCTTCAGAATCACAGAATTGGAATGCTCGAGTGATCGGCTTGAGAACGCCATGGATATTCCTGGATCTCAACGACGACGGTTCTATGCACGGTCGAATGCATCTCAAGCAACTTTCAAGCAAGAAAAATCTCTATGTCGACGATTATGGTTTATCCTTATTGGAAGAAGCTCGGGATGGACAAAACGAATCTGTACTTCTTGAATTGGGTCAATTGTTCCCTTGTCGAATTCGGGGATTAGACCTTTGGTCAGGTCGGCTTGACCTTGCTCCTCTCTAACATCAAACCTTTTTACAGCCAGCATCGAGCACAGGTTGAGACCTATGGGTATCGAGTCAACCTATCGCATCGAGGGCATGTCCTGTGCTGCTTGCGTTGCCTCAGTTGATTCCATCATCAGTAAAGTCGACAATGTTGAACATGTACGCGTAAACCTTGCATTGGAAAAAGCGGTTGTTCGGTGGAGAGAGGGTTCAAACCAGAACCACTCGGCTGTCGAAGAGGCCGTGACTCGCGGAGGCTTCATGGCAAGTTCCATGCCATCACCCAAACAAATTCGACAAGAACGAATTGATGCAGTTCGCCAACAAGGCAGGAAAGCAAGCGTTGCACTCCTGTTGGCCATTCCTACATTGATCGTTTCCATGTTCGTTTCCGATTTGGGAAGCAGCAATGGAATGAACGCAAATTGGTTGATTGCCTTCTTGCTCACATTACCAGTGTATCTCTACATGGGTCAACAATTCCATTTCGGTGCATGGAAAGCAATCCGAAATGGACGTGCAAACATGGACGTTCTTGTTCACTTGGGAACAACGACAGCGTTTCTTTGGTCAACATTGGTGATGTTTGAGCCCATGCTATCCTTCCTTCCAGATATTTTTGGTACAACACAACACGTCTACTTTGATGGTGCTGCACTGATTATTGCTTTCGTTCTCCTCGGCAACTACCTCGAAGGACGAGCAAAATTGCAAGCAACCGATGCCATCTTTTCATTGATGGATCTTCAACCAAAAACGGCTCACGTTCTCAACGATGACGAGAGCACGACAACAACCACTGTCGAGGAGATTGAACCTGGGACGAAGATTCTGGTAAAGACCGGTCAAACAATTCCACTCGATGGACGCGTTTTGGATGGCTCAGCACTTATTGACATGTCCATGATGACTGGAGAAACATATCCAGTTCGAGCACGGATCGGAGATGAGGTCATTGGAGGAACCATTCTCATCGATGCTCCATTGACGATTGAAACAACTCAGCCGTACCACCAAACGGTTCTTTCCAACGTCATCCAATTGGTTGATGAGGCACAAATGGGCAAAGCTCCTATACAGCGCTATGTGGATAGAATTGCTGCTATCTTTGTCCCCATTGTCATTGTTTGTGCACTTCTTTCCGTTGGATACTGGAGCCTTTTATCCGATGGATTTGGTTCACGTTCGGGTGGAGAAATAGCCATCCTTGCCTTGGTCTCAACGCTGGTCATTGCCTGTCCATGTGCCTTGGGATTAGCGACTCCTACCGCACTCATGGTTGGAACTGGAACTGGTGCTCGTTACGGATTGCTGGTCAAAGGAATCGAAGCTCTGGAACGTTCTCATGCAACGACAACTCTGGTCTTGGATAAAACGGGAACATTGACCACAGGGAAGCCGAAAGTGTCCCATATTGAATTCATTGAAGGAGAAGTTCGAGAAATTCTCAGTATCGCTGCCTCATTGGAACACGGAAGCACACACCCTCTCGCAGATGCCATCACCACAGCTTGGTCAAATGTCACGAGTGAGCGACCAGAAGTATCCAACGTTCAGAACGTTGGAGGCATGGGCATTATCGGAGAATTGGACGACACTGTTGTTGCCATAGGAAATGAACCATTGATGGAGAAATACGATGTTGATTTATCGTCGCATATTGAGAATATTCAACGAGCAGCGGCGAAAGGCGTCACCATTTCTTTCGTTTCAAGAGGTCAACAATTACTCGGATGGATCGAGGTCTCCGATGCCCTTCGGCCTACCACAAAGAGCGCGCTAAAGCATGCAAGGCAAAACAATCTGGAAGTCATTATGCTCACAGGCGAT
>JAPOIF010000083.1 GCA_029979085.1 Methanobacteriota archaeon
ATTGTCATCCTGCTTTGGGTGCTCGCACAATTTGTTGTTCTCATTGCAGCAGGATTTCTTGATGGGGATCTTGATGGTGATTTTGGACCGTTGGATGGTGCATTGATCATTGCAGGATCGTTGTGTTCAGCACCCTTGGTGGTCTTGCTCTTGTACATACGTAGGCCTAAGCTTGAGCACCTTATCATCGCCGAGCCAACGACAGATGGTAGCCACGTTCATTCTCTATCAAATTCAAAGATTCTGCAAACACCTGTTCCAACCCGAATTCGGCAATTTATCGTACGCTCTCGACATCCTCTCCGTGTTCCTGTAGCCAAACATTTGTGGATGCTGTTTCTTGGAGGTGTCATTGTCTCATCGGTAGCGTTTGCGCCTCTGTTGATCGATTCGAGCAATATTGGATTTCTTCTCCTCGCCTTGTTTGTAGCGATACCCGCTTGGTTGATTGGATTCTCAACGCCTGTCTTTGCCTGGTGGAGTTTTTCATCGACTCGATTTCACCTTTCGACAACTCGCCAACAAGGGGAGGCGATGCTGATTGCAGGAATGCTTTCGACATTTCCGGCCATCATCATCAATTCGTTCATCACCCCAGGTGCCGTTCTTTTTCTCAGCGGAGGACAAGCATCAGCAACACTGGTGGAAAACATCACCATCATTGTCTCCGCTCCAGTCGGAGAAGAACTCTGCAAGGCTTTGGCTGTCTTTTCGCTAGCAGGCCTGATCGATTCGAAAAAGCGTGGATTCCAAGTTGGATTTACAGTAGGTTTAGGATTTGCATTGCTTGAGAATCTTCAGTACATTCTGTTGAGTCTCTTCGCTGGCGAGGTCATGGCATTCTCATACGGCCTTACCTCAATTATCAGAGGAATTGGTTCAATTCCTGGTCATGCCATGTGGACGGCTTGTAGCGGTTATGCCATTGGTCACATCCTTGAGCAACGTCGACAGCCGAATCAGATACCTGATGTCAAACAATGGAACCTTGTGAACCCGCTCAATCCAACATATTCACATACAGATATCGGATTCCATACCCAACAATCGTTCTTTTCCAAATCATCAAGCCTCCAACTTCCCACCTCTCTCCCAGTCATGTTAGGGATTGCAATGTTTGGTCACGCTTTCTGGAATGGAAGTTCAGTTCTTGTTTCCTACATTTCCGTTAACCTTGATCCCCTCGCTGGACTCCTCGTAGAATTAACATGGATTGTTGTACTCATATCGTTGCTCTGGGTTCTCGGCAGATTTGTTCTCCTCGCCGCTATGGAAGAGGATGCTTGATTTCAAAAACACCTCTTAGCGAGGCAGACCTTACGCAAAGAACAAAACCAATCACTTGGGCTCGGACATGAGGCCTTGTTATGGATTTCACCTCAGGTGGCTTTGTTTCGGGAAACATCGTCATCACAACAGTGCTCATTTTCGGACTCGTTGCTGCTTCCCTACGAGCACGTATCCTCGATAAGCAAGGTATTGTTGCAGCAGCAGCCCTGGGATTCTTTGTTGGGTGTCTTGGCCATTGGACATGGCTCTTGTTGCTGCTTTGTTTCCTCTTGAGTAGTCACTTAGCAACAAAATGGAGATTTGAGGAGAAGACTGAACTCGGTTTGAGCGAATCAACCGATGGACACCGGGGATGGATCAATGTTGCAGCAAACGGTGGTATGCCGGCTTTGGTCGCCTTGCTTGCGTTTCTAGTCGATGATTGGGAGCATGGTTTGTGGATGTTCGCAGCCGCAGTGTCCGTTGCAACCTCCGATACGTGGGCGAGTGAAATTGGATGCCTCGATAATCGCGTTCGAATGATCACAACCCTCAAGCCATGCGAAGCAGGTGTCAATGGAGGTTTCTCTCCGAACGGTCAACTTGCAGCAGCTGTTGGTGGAATCCTCATCGGCGTGAGTGCCCTCATTGCGAGCATGATCATGTTCTCGACGACCGTAAGTGATGGTCTCATCGTTGCGGCAGTCGTTGCAGGACTTGGATTCTTAGGATGCCAAATCGACAGTGTTCTTGGAGCAGTTTTCGAAAATCGAGGCTTCTTGACGAAGGGTTCGGTCAATGCATTGTCGATCATCGCAGGTGTAGCATTGATGTGGGTCTACTTAGGAACGCCGATGTAAATCGCCGCCGAGTTCATGAACTGGTTCACACTCAGCGTGTCATGCGCCATCGCCACGTCATAGCCCTGCTGCTGATGACGTTGTTCATCTCTGGGATAGCGCTCACTTCTGTTCAAGGCATTGAGAATGTGTCCTATGAAGCAGGGTACGTTGAATGGGAGATGGATTTTGAACAACGGCTCTATGTTGAAGGAGAAGATGCTGAAACCTCCGTTTTGCAACGTGAACGGCCTGATGCAACGCTTGCATTTGCAGATGTCCCCCCGAATTCAGGACTCGTCCCTATTTTTACACTAACCTCCGAACCGATTGTCAACTCGATGAGAGGTACGATCAACATGTCCACATACTTCAGTGCCTACTTGGTTCCACAAGTAGGTTTTGCGCAACCAACTCAGTGTGTGAATCCATCCTATCCCCTGACACCAGGAGATGATTCTACGACGTTACTGATGTCGGTCAGCATCAGTGGTTCACAAGTCTACGAATCATCCATCACACACACACTCGATACCATTGCATCAAATGACCCTCAGAATTTTTCGGGCGACATTGTCATGATGGATATTGATCTCAACGCCGGAGATACGTTCTCTGTTTCGTTGAGCGCTGAACATTTGTGTGAAGGAACACTTGCTCGCGTACAGTGGGGAGGATTTGAGACCAACGCAGGTGGCATCATCATGACCGGCAAGGTCTACGAACCATCCGCAAGCATTCGGGTTGATTCCTCTCGAAGAGCCCACATTGAATTCTTGCCAATTCTTCCATGGGGTGTCGATGATGTTCTCATCGATGGCAACGGTGACCCTGCCGTCTCTTGGGTACTTCGTGGACCACTCGATGACGATGTGAAAACCAACCGTGATCGAGACATGGTCATGGAGAGTTCAATCGGAAGAATCCGAATGGAGAGAAGTCTTGGAAACAACGATACTGCTTGGATTTGGACGGGCAAAGAAGTGCTCCAAAAGGGAACCTCAAACCTCGAAGTCTGTGTGAAAACAACGAGTGGAAATCCAAATGCCGATTGTCATGCTTTTGGTATTATTCGATTTGAAGTTAAAGCAGAATCCGATGGATTTGCAAGTGCAGGGTTGTGGCTAAGTCTGTCAACGATTGTATGCTTCATCGGCTTCGCCTACAAAGGATTCAACGCCGATCCACCAATGCCTCTACCAATCCTCATTGCATTGGTCTTGATGACACTCCTCATGCTCCCAGTTGGGTTCTCACAATCCAATTTGAATACCGAGGCGCAACTCAACGAGAATGCCTTACTGATCGATGCTGAACTCAAATCGAGTGGTGCTGAATTCACGACGTTGTCCGAATTGATGGGTGATGCAAATGTTCTCGCAATTGGAGCGATTGCCCCCGGTTCAGAATCCGCTCAAGATCAAGCCAATGAGCTTGAATTGCTGCTTGGTCAGCGCGATGATGTCGCCGTTGTGCAAATCGTCATCGGAGATGATTCCATGATGAGCGATGTTGATTCCTACCGTTCATCCATCAATACCAGTTGGCCAATTGTTCTTGATTACAACCAAGAGTTCGTTTCAACCTCGCCTACAGGCAACGCAGATTCATTGGTGCTCGTCGATCGAAGCATGCATGTCACGTGGAGTCAATCGCCGACTGGAGGTGCAAAAGCGATGAACGATGCGATTGACGCCATCGGTCGAGGAGGTCCAACGAGTCTTGGAACATATTTCTCAGTCCTTTTCCCAACAGGTTTGTTCCTGCTCTTCCTTGCTCTTCCAAAACAAGGCTGGACAAAACCAGAGGAACCATTGCCTCCTGGCACCCTCTGGGCAAGCATCGTCCTTGCAGGTGGTTTGGGAGCCTTGATGGTTCATATTCCTCCACTTCTTGTCAGCCTCTTACCACTCGGCTCTACTGTCTCCTACATCGTTTCTCTTCTGATGTACCTTTGGTTTGCCTTTATGTGTGCCATGACGTTGCGACGGGGAGCGCCCTTTGAGGCTGACCTTCTTGGATCGCTGATTCACGGGAGAACAACAACCTCGTTCCAAGATTGGCGACCGAAAGAAGACATGCAACGTGATGTCTTCCTTGGCATCTTCATCGGCTGGTTGTCGTGGCTTGCCGATCCCGGAATCATTGCTCAAGGCGTAGGTGCTGCTGCACTGAATGGTGGAATGGGTGTCGTTTTCGCCATTGTGTTGTTGCTTGCAAATGTTCTTCTTGCAGGACTAACCATCCTTGTTCTACGATTTATAGCCTCATGGGGCGGACCATTTTCAAACATCTTCGGAAGAGTAGGTTCTGAAACATTTGCTCGATTCATGGGGCTTGTTCTTCTCCCCATCAGTATCTGGGCAACCATCAACGGCGTACTTGCACTCCGCTCCATTGGAGTGTTTTAGGAAAGCCTTCAAGTGGGTTGATGAGAACTCAACCAATTGTGTTCCCTTATCAGCCAACATGGTCAAACACTCGAATCAACTTGCTTCAACGATGTCCGAGGGCGTTTGTCTTACGATACGGGTTGGCTCAACTCTCGAAACATCATGCCCAGGGTCGGTTGCTTTCTGTTGCATTTCAAATTCAAACACCTTGGGTTCTCTTGCATCAAACAATTCGTGAGGTTCTTCTCGATTACATCGAAGATCATGGAATTGGTAACCAATGGTCGAAGGGATTGATTCGGGCTCGGGTGAAGGCGGATTATACGAAAGCAATTCAACGGAGAAATCAGCGAATCAGAACCATTCAATCACAGCAAATGGCTCAATCATTTACTGTTGTAGAGCCAGAACTCCACCTTATTGAGATGGGTGTTGATGCATGTCTGAAACTTCTTGAGAATCCCAACTTTGTTGCGCTCCTGAGCGAGGGTTCCATTGAACGAATTGAGGCAACCACATCCGTGCTTCAAGGGAAAATCAGAATTTACGCTGCACCTGATTTCATTCACTATGGGCGAGATCGAACATCGCTGGTCAAATTCAACCTCTATGGACAAGCTACACGAAGTGAACGAGAACGGCAGGCAGCCTTACTCATGATGTACGGAGAACATGATTCAAGGATCATCCAGTTTTCACTGAAGTACAGGAAGTGGAGTGTGAACACGGTTGCATCAACACAAACACAAACAAAGCAAGCGCTCAATCTTGTATCTCAAGATGTTGAGCAAATGGAGGCAATCTTTGCTCAAGTTGGAAAAAACAACGATTTGAGTTTGATTCCACTCGCGGATTCCTTTCGGTCGTGCATGAATTGCAACGTTCGAGCTCTCTGCCCATCCCGTCATGGATATGAACACGCCAAGGCCGAACAACGCTCTCTGATGTGTCAATAATGGGACATCCTTGCAATGGGATTATAAAGTCTCGAGTCGTAATTAATATCCCTGTGGGATTTACTATGCTGTGACGACCTCTAATCTGCGCTTGAATGACGTTGGTGAATGGCGGAATCGCTTGACACTACGAGAAAGCAATAGAGGATAGAAGAACATGAGCAACAATCAGAAGAACAAAGGAAGAAAAAAACGCACAGGGAGAAGAAACAGCAAAATGAACTATGACCAAACAACAAACACTCAGGTCAAGTCCAATTCAAGAAGCAACAACACCAACAAACGTTGCTGCAAGAATTCATTCGCTCAAGAACTTATGAACATCAAAATGTTTGGTGATCTGCAAAAGTACTGGAAGGGACGCAACATCAGAGCTTTACGCGGTTCAATCATCTCACGACTCCCAGAAAACTTCGTGAAGAAGTACAACAAACACTTGGATCACTTTGTCACGTATATGGAGAAGGAAATCAAAAGATAAGATTCACACAAGATAATCATCAATAAGGCCACCGAAAGCCTTGGATTTCGGAACCATTGAGCGCAAGCCATAGGCGAGACTCTAAGGGCTGCTTTCTCAAGCCAAGCCCATGGAAAAGGGTGTTCAACGTCAGTATGCGCCCACATCGATTTGTTTCGGATGTGGCCCAGCAAACCACAAGGGGTTGCAAATCGATTCATATCGGAAAGCGAACGGTTTGGAACTCAAATTCACCCCTTCTGAGGAGCATCAGGCCTTTCCTGGAATGGTCAACGGTGGAATCATAGGAACACTGCTCGATTGTCACGGAAACTGGGCAGCAGCTATCGCACTCATGGACGCACACGGGTTGGATGAGCCACCCTGTACAGTCACAGCATCGTATTCAGTCTCGTTGCGAAGACCAACGCCACTTGGAGCAGAATTACACATTGAAGCCTATCCTGAAGAGGTCGGAGAGGATCGGGTACATGTGCGAATGGAATTAACAGCAAACGACAAGGTTTGCGCAACTGGGAAGGGTTTGTTCGTTGCCGTCAAAGAAGGGCATCCTGCTTATCATCGGTGGAATTGAGGTTCGGTCATGGCGAAACCATCCAGTCAGCAAGCGAGCGTCTTGATGACATTGAAGGATGAAGTCCTCGATGAAATGAAAACGATGGAATTTGAGAGCGAGGAACGGCTCAATGCCTTGCAATCGATTCCGCTCGCAGTTTTGCGACGAAATGCCACACAACGTCACGGTGTGACTCGATTTCGAAGAGGTGCAAATGCCACCGAATTGAAGACTGAAGATGTCGAAACCATCGATCTTCACCCCATTTTGTTGAAGGATTCCTGGAACGATTACGCTCGATTTGTTCTCTTTCATGAGTACCTCCATGCATTGGGGAATCGATTCCATGACGCTGCTTTTCGTCGTTTAGAATCGATGTGGCCACACGAAGGACATGAACGAGGACGTGAATTCACCCAATACCTTCGCCAGAGAACTGCAACGTGGTTGTGGGTGTGCAAAACCTGTGACAATCAATATCCAAGAAAACGAAGAGCGAACGGACGTTTTCGATGCAGAACGTGCTCAACAATACTGATTGACGTAGTGAACGCGCAGGAAGCAAACTAAACAAGTCATCATATCTCGGAGAGACGAGGTGAATCCATGCAAATGAGGAGAGGATGGACTGTTGTCTTGGTTCTTCTCTGCATGACTTCACTTCCTGCCAGCGGTTCACTAACCGACCAAGAATCTGGAGGCACACTGTATTTTTCTTGTGATTCAGATGAGGATTGTCAGTTAACACCGGTGCCGATTGGAGAAGAGATCATCTCTGGTTCCGTGCAGGCAAATCCGTTGATGCCCGAATCCGTAGCTCTTGAATTCGATATGACACCTACGCAAACTGAACTTGCTGTCCTACCCGATATGTTGGATGAACTCTTCATCGATTTGCGTGTCCAAGGAGATGCCTTGGGCGTGTACACACCCGAGATGGAAGTCAAACTCATCATCGGCTCGAGCATCACAACTCTGGAGTCTGAGGATTCAGGAATTCCAAGCACTGGTGCACAAACCGGTCATCGGTGGGAGGATGAACCGTTGAATCT
>JAPOIF010000084.1 GCA_029979085.1 Methanobacteriota archaeon
GAACGTGTACGCCAGCCCACTGTCGGATTGTGTGGATCAATTGCTTTTGTGCGAGTTGCTGAAGAGGCTTCCTTTGATTTGTTTCTGTTACAGGAACAACTGCAAGTTCTGAACCAAAAGCAAACATTTCGTGTGTCACTTTACCGCTCGGAAATTCAACCACTTCAATCACGGGACGAGCCAATTCTTCTTGCATTCCAGAGGGTGGTTTCACAGTCATCCTGAGCTCGAGTACTTGTTGGATTTGACCCGCTTCGACATGCAACACGGTATCCAGAACCTGAGAGACGAGTCCAAGCTCGACTTTACCGATCAATCGCTGAATGGCTTCGAGAGCTGAGTTAGCGTGTGTTACGCCGAGTAGCCCAACACCTGCAAGTCGTACGTCAGCAAAGATCTCAAAATCTCGAGCACGTCGAACTTCATCAAAAATGACGAAATCGGGTCGAACGAGGAAGATAATCTCAGCCGTTTTCTCCAGGTCACCTTCCAAAGGAGCGTATTGTGTGATTCGGTCTGCAAGTTGCAAATCTCGTGGTGCTTCCATCGTTTTTACCATCGCACCAATGTCGTCATCGAGATATTCGGCGATGGCTTGGGCAAGCGTCGTTTTCCCTGAACCCGGACGTCCACAAATGAAGACGCCGCGATGATGGTTTGAGAGACGTTCAACAATCTTCGGGTCGAGATCGTAATCGCTCAGGGAGAGTTTTGCGACAGGCCGGACAACTGTGATTTCACGAGCGTCTGAAAATGGAGGACTTGCGCACGTAACCCGTAAGTCGCCCAATTGGAGAACTTGGCAGCCTTTGCGATCGATTTCCAAGAAACAATCACTCCGATGTTGATTGGTTTCAGCAACGGTCTGTAGCGATTCTTGAAGCGATTCCAAACGGAGATTATCCCACTCTTCACTCGATTCGAGTTCGATCAACTTGAGTTGGCCAATGGTTCCACGCTTCACGCGAGGGGGACAATCAGCCTTGAGAAAGATGGTGTGGACATCTGCTTCCAACAATTCTTCCAGTTCGGAAGGGAGTTCAGGATGCTCACCATGCTTTGCCATTGTGAGTATGCCACGACGGAGGCTTTTGACACTTGGCACAATTATGCCGAAGGAGTGCCCGGTTCAAGCATACCAAACGTCCACCAAATGTAGGCGTTGGTTCCTATGCTTCCGATAATCGATCCAACAAGTGGGAAATCGTAGAAGTAAATGCACCAATACGTGAGACCAGCAGTCACAATAATGAAAGCAAGAATATTCAGGATACCCCCGCCCTTCATTCCACTAAGTTGAATGGTTTTCTCGTAATGAGTTGCACCCCAAATCATCGCTACAAGAACGGAAAGAATGGAAAATGTGACTGCAGCATCAAAAACAGAATCTTGGAGCAACCATGTTGCAATGGATGCTATGGTAACACCTGCGAGAAGCCAAAGCATGACACGTTCGGGGCTCATGATTGACCCAGTTGGCTTCATCTCTTCAATTCTCGTGTCTTTGAACGTCCTTGCGCTGTTAGTTGCAAACGAGCCCGCTCAACGCATTTGATGGTTCGAAGAATGGAACCTGTTGAGGCTGCGAAGGATGTTGAGTCAGACGTTAGGAAGTCAAGAAGAACTGCTTCAAGCGGAGTGTGATTGGGTTCGACCGATTTGATGGTAACTTCATCGTCCAGAATTTCATATCCATCGTGCTCCTGTAATCTCACAAGAATCCTGCCGTTTCGACCCATCACTTCCAACTCGGCAACATCGGCTTCAGCCTCCCATCCAACATCGATGGAAATCTCGACTTGATCTGGATATTCCAATGTCAATGCACAAGATGTACGAGAACCGACAACTTCAGAGATCCGCAAGGGGGTCTGTCCATCGAGGAGAAACTCGACCAAATCGATTCCATGGATGGCTAATGTGTCCAACGCATGAGCCGTATCATCGCCTTGACGTTGTACGTTCTTGGAATATCGAATGGATTGAATAGCGCCTATTTTGCCCGTCCGAATTTGGGCTCTAGCATCGACAATGCACGGATGGAATCGTAGAAGGAATCCGCTTTTGAGCGTCTTTCCTACGTGAACGGACGTCGAGACAAGCGATGATGCATGATCAAACGTTGTTGCGATTGGTTTCTCAAGAAAGACATCGATCTTTTTGTTGAGAAACATCATTCCGAGTTCGTAATGGGTCTCGTTGGGCGTTGCCACGATGACAGAATCGAGGTCGAACTGCTCGACAAGTGTGTGCGGGTCATTGTGCAACAAGATGCGATCACTATCAATTCGTTTGAAAGCGGTTGGATGAACATCACATGCAACGATGCATTCGACATCCGCTTCTTCAGCAACCTTATCCAACGCACGAAGATGCTTCAACCCCCATCTGCCACAACCAACTACACCTACTCGTTGCGGCATAGTTTGAGGGCAGTCTCTCAGCAATTGAGGTTTGGCTTCTCACCGTGCCTAGTAATCGTAGTAGGCGTACTCCGGATATTCGATGTCAAAGGTGACAACATCAACCAATTCCATACTTGTCAAATTGTGGACGGTGATACCAGCACCTGAAAATGCATAGATGAAATCGCCCATGAAAATCGTTCGACGGATGTTTTCATTTCCGCCCCACCAATGATTAACATCTTCATGATTGACAAGGGAAGAATGGTTGACTTCCCCGTGAATGGACATGCTACCAGTGGCTTCATTGACATTGACAATAATAGCCTTTGAAACGTATTCATAGTGCCAACTGTAACGTCCTTCAGTATCGTAGGATTCAACCCATCGATATGTTGAAAGGGGCACTGCAAGCATTTCTTTCGGCCCCCAATATTGGAACGCCTTATGCTCATATTTCGCTTCAGAATACGACCACGTCCATCGGTTGTCATCAGGGTCATCAACGGGCGAGAGCATGAGCGTATCCGCTACAGCCGGTTGAGTCAAATCGCTGATGTTGAAGGTCGAAAGACGTGTACTTGACCAATCAAGCCCAAAACCGTCTTCACCAGCAGGCCCCATTCCAATGGTGAGAAGCATGTCATCGTGAAGCGGATGAATGTACGTTGAAACACCTGGGACTTCCAATTCTCCGAGAATTGTTGGTGCTGAAGGATCCGACAAATCGATGGTCCAAAGCGGATCAATTTGCTCAAATGTGACGACGTAAGCACGATCTTCTACAAATCGAGCAGACCAGATACGTTCATTCTCTGCAATCCCGTCCAACCGACCGTATTCGAGCAAGACTTGCTGGTCGGTTTCAGGATCGACGCCACGGACAAGCGTGATGACCGACGAAGACATCGGTTCAGGATCGTCCATCCACCATCGATTCCATTGACCAATTGTTGTTGCAACACGTAGAACGCCCTCGTGCTCTGAGATGCTGAACTGATTCAAGATCTGTCCATCAATACGACCTGAACCAGTGTAGGTTGTTGTACCGGGCACAGAGATATCGAAGGTGTGAATGTTGGTCATATCATCAACATCATCTTGGCCCCAGAACCACCACCAATCCCATGCGTTTTCTGTTAAGATGAGTGCATCGGTTGAAGCGTAGACCATTGGATGATTGCTGAGTAAGTGATCTGACTCGTAGGTGAAGGTTGGTGAAAACAAATCAAGAGAAAGAATGTTGGTAAACCCACGACTGAAACCATCCATGGGTTTTGCAAAGTTCTCACACGCCTCAGAGCGCATGTCATGCTCGAAAATTTGACCATCAATACGCTGGTAGATCTTCGGGACAAGATCCTCCAAGTCCATGGCAGCAAGCACCTCGTCGTTAGCTTGGATTGTTTCATAGGCAATCATTTCTCGGTAGGTTTTTCGTTGTGGGTCGTCCCATTCAAGCTCGTAATATGCACTTGGCATGTTGAGCCAGCTCGACAATCCAGGAATGTTCAACCAAGAATGCGTAATGGCTCGAATCGAACCATCAACTTCACGAGCATCAACATTGTATCCTTCGAGATAGAGTTCTTGGATAACTTCTGGATTTGTCCGGTCTGAAACATTGTACGTCGTGTACTTGGTCATCGAACTCACTCGCCATTCACTGTAATCACCGTCCCAGCGAAGATATTCATACAATTCATCTTCGGAGTCGATACTCCACGGATTGTAACTCGAGAGAACGATCAATCGATCACCGCGTAACATCATGGAGATCGGCGAGCCTTCGATGGAAGAGTTGCTTGCAAATTCAATCTCCCCATATTCTGGAACGCTCATGATCGAGAGGGTTGAACCTTGTAAAGCATAGATGAAGTATCCATCCGTCTTGATGAAATCCGCTTCATCAACACCCTGCTCTTGGTTGTTGGTTCCACTGAAATCCTCGCCTTGGGTGCGTGTTTGCGGCTGTGCAGAGCCCGTTGATGCCGAATCGCCATCCATGGCAGCCTCTGCAACCATGTCATCTTCGAACATTCCCCACCCGTAGTAGTATTGTTCTTCGACTGCTTGCAACAATTGAGTTCGGTATTCTTCAGCAATGCTTGCTTTTAGATCGTATTCCATGCTCAAACATGAGTCGAACTGAATCAGATGCGGCTGGGAAATAGTTCGACTTGTTTGGGTTCTCCAATCATCAGGTAGTTCTGTGATAATTTCATCACGCACATTGCCGATGCACCCTGCTGTGAGCATCAAAAGTACGAGGCCGATTGAGGTAACCATCCCTTTGTTCATGAACCTATGAGGGTCTGCAACGTTATGAAGAAGTTGGTAAATTGATTTTACTTTCTATACAACAACTTGCAATGCCTGAACACCGTCGAGAGAGATTCGCCATAGTGCCTTTCTGGATGAACTTGTTTTTTCGATGAAGCCATTACTGTCGAGTGCACGGAGATGATGAGACAGCAATTGTCTTGAGATTTCCAATTGCATTCGAATTTCTTTTCCACTCAGGCCAATGGCTCCCGACTGAGACAACACCTCTAGAATCGCCAGGCGGGTTCCGGCCAGGGGGCTTTTGATCGAATCAATATCACTCAAATCAATCGTTGAAACAGCATATCGCCGCAACTTCCCATCTCGCCATGAAAGAATAGAACGTTCCTTTTCGAGAATTTGTAAATGATATGCAGTCACACCATTTGCAAGCCCGAGACCGTCTCGAAGTGCTGAAAAATGGATACCAGCATTTGCTTCTATGAACCCAAGAACACGCCCACGAGTTCGTTCATTGTCATGCTTCTTTTTTGCAACCAATGGCGTTAGGAACGCTACGATGAACAAGACACGCATGAATTCGAACATTAATGATCCTACGAAAATAGAAGAAAGCACGCCTCCGCCAAACAATATCATAAGCGGGCCACGATCGCTTTCATCCTCATCCTCAAGCAGAGGCTGTTCTGGAGCGAAATCTGCTTCTGCAGGGGCATCGTTGCTTTCAGGAGTACTTTCTTCCTCAAATGCATCAGCACCCGGTTCTGCTGGAGGTTCTTCGGAAAATGCTTCTTCGTTATCAGAATCCAAGATTGCAATCCCTGAAATCAAAGAAACAAGGCCGAGGAGGACGAGAAGCCGAAGAAGGTTCACACCTCGCATGACTCCTGTTTTTGGATGAATGCATATCAAATCCATGGTAAGTTGATTTGACATCCGCTCGGACATCATTATGTGCTAAAGTCGTGTACGCTCAACCATGCCAGAAAATGTCGAAATCGAACGACGTTTTCTTGTCGACGGCCGACAGAAGAGGCCATGGATTGCAGAATCGTCGGATAAAATTCACATTACACAATGGTATCTTGAAGCAGACTTGTTCACAGCATCTGAGGCCACCGGTTCACTTTCCTATGACAATATAGTCATGGTGGCTGACGTCGAATCTGCTCTCTGTCAAACAATCAGTCAAAATCCAAATTGGACAGTACGCCTTCGGAACTGGAACAAAACGTATTTTCTGACCCTCAAAGGGGTACGCAAGGGCGCTACAGCAACTGAATACGAGTGGGAGATTGCCGCAGATGTTGCAGCGAGCATTGTTCAGGATTCTTACCATCCACACATCGAGAAAAATCGTTATCTGTGGTACGGAGCGGACGAGATGCTTTGGGAAATCGATGAATTTGAAGGCGATCTAGCAGGACTCATCATCGCAGAAGTTGAACTCGAAACAGAGGCATCTGAAGTTCTTCTTCCAGAATGGGTCGGCATGGAATTGACACATCTGGAGGGATGGTCAAATGCTTCACTTGTCAAGATGATCCGTCAGGAATAAGATCGAAGAGCATCCGCGATTCGATTAATTTCACCATCCGTCAGGCCGTGATGAATGGGTATTGCGACGAGTCGCTGAGAGAGAACATCCGTCGTTGAGAACTGCTCTTTGGCCTGAGGATGGTCTGCATAAACGGGGTGTTGGTGACAAGGAACTGGATAGATTTGGCGTGCGTCGATGTCATGGGCGGCCATATGTTGTATGAAGGACTCAATACTATCTGCTTGAATGCAATATTGGTGCCATGCGTGCTCAGAATCCGGACGGACTTGAGGGGCATTCAACTTTGGATTTGTACCGATTACTTCGGTCAATATTGCAGCGTTTGACCGGCGATTGTCAAGCCAACCGTCAAGGTGTTCCAATTGCACACGACCGATGGCAGCAAACACCTCAGACATCCGCATGTTGGTTCCAACTTCTTGAGATTGAAGTGACCCGTCTCTGCCATGATCGACAATGGATTTGATTCTGGCTCCAATCTCTGAATCAGTAGATGTAATCATCCCGCCCTCTCCGCCAACGGCTACGTTTTTTGAAGGGAAGAAGGAGAAACAGGACACTGTTCCAAGTGCACCAGCCATAGTTGGCGTTCCATTGTGAACAATGGACGCACCATGGGCTTGTGCAGCATCTTCAATCAAAGCGAGATTGTGTTCTTCACACAAGTGGATAAGCTCAGTACTGTAACACTGGCCGAATAAGTGGACGCCGATGATACCTTTTGTTTTCCCAGTGATTCGTTTCTTCACATCCTCGACGTCCAAGCACCAATAATCAGGTTCAACTTCGGCGAAGACTGGTGCTGCTCCTGTCATAGAGACCGAGGTTGCAGTTGCAATAAATGTCAATGAAGGAACAATGACTTCGTCTCCTGGGCCGATGCCTAAAAGCCGTAATGCAGCGATAAGCGCACCAGAACCGCTGTTGCAAGGAGAAGCAAATTCAACACCACAATATTTTGCAAATTCTTCAGCAAAGGCTCGACCTTGTGGCCCTTTGACCCAACGGCCAGAATCCAATGTGCTGATGGCAGCCTTGCGCATCTCGTCCGTCCAGGATGGGCGAGCCAATGGAATTCGCTCAGGCATGATTCGGCGAACGAATTGACCTTCAAGAGCATGCGCTTTGACCCGTCTGCGCGTCGCGCACTTCAAGAC
>JAPOIF010000085.1:0-3221 GCA_029979085.1 Methanobacteriota archaeon
CAAGTCCACATTCTCACGATTTCTGAAAAGCACAAGGAATATGCTTCCAAGGTCGCACAGAAATTGAAGGATTGTGGGGTACGGGTCAAAATCGATGATGGAGACGACACGATTGGTAAGAAAATTCGAACCCACCGCAAGATGCGCCCTGCTTATCTGATGATCCTCGGTGATGGTGAGATGAACAACAATTGTGTGTCCTTGCGCTCGAGAACAGGTGATCAAATCGCTGACATCCCTCTTGACCAGTTTATTGACGATCTCAACCAGGAAATTGACAACAAAGTGGCAGAGCCTTGTCTTGTTCCAAAGAGTGAGGAAAACTAGACCCATCAATTCCATTGATTCGCATTCCATAAAAGGAAGCAACGTGTGGGATTTCTATGACTGGGCCGGTGATTGTTGAGGGGTTTGCCTCCATCGCCGTCGTTCCATTGATTTTAGCAGGTATCATCGCACTGCTGTTTTGGCGTACTGTCGTCCCACGACAATTACGCGGTTTGCAGGTTGCATTTGAGACCGGACCAATGCGTTATGAAGTACATACAGTGACTGAATCCTTCGGTGAAGCTCGTGATTTACTTCGCTCTCGCGGGATGCGCTTCGGTGTTGCAACCTACCTGTTTGCATTGACTGGAGCCTTGTTGCTGTTCTTTGAGTACATCATCTACGCACAGGATATGAGTGATGGTTTCCATGCACCGAATATTTCCTTAGCCTTGATTCTCATTATTCTGCCGGCAGTAATCTCATCCGGTTCATCGCTTGGCGCCCAAATCATCAAACCGATTGGTCATGGAAAAGCGAAATTGCAAGAGTCAAGTGGTGCACGGAACACTGCGTACATTGCCCTCACCATGTTTTGGTTCATTGGCGTCGGTTTGTTTTATTCGCTTCTTGGATCATGGGGCGTTTCCTTTACGCATCGATTGAGCGGTTCGTTGTTGCTCGCCTTCTCACCATCGATTGTTGCGTATGGACGCGTCATGGGAACCTCATGGCAAGCACTACGTCAGTCCTCAGCACAAATCGCTCAAGGTAATCCTTCACCGTTCCACAATCATTCACCAAATGCTCGACAGCAAGTGATTGCACGAATTGTCCATCTCAACACCTTAGCCATGCCCGTTGTTGCCATCAACACCTTACTCTCATTGATTGCCATCATTGTCGCACCTGAATTGTTCACACATTCTGACCGAGTTATCGACCTACCAGAATACCGTGAACAAGCAACCATTATGGAAGAAGGTGGCATTCTTGGATTCTTCCTTATCGAGTTGTTTTCCAACATTCCTGACCCTGGTTTACGCGTTCCATTGGTCACATCGATCCTGTTGTTCCTTCTTCTCAACGTTGCTTTGGTCGGTTTTCTGTTCGTTTACGAAGTTGCTCGAATCCTTTTCCTCGACGTTCAAGATGTGTCCGGACGTGGAGGTATTCGTCTCGCAGATAGCCGTTTGTTGCGAGCGGAGCGAAGCCAACAGGCCAAAGTTCTGAATTTCTGTTTCACAGGATTTGCTGGACAATCGATGCTTCTCCTTGCCCTTGCGATGATCACATTCTGGGATTCTAGTTTCCTTCCACAAGGAGCCTCTTGCGGTGATTGGGAAGGTACACTTTGCACGTATGTCGAGAAAGATGCAATGGAAGAGTTGACGTGGATGCTGGCTTCTGGTGGCCAAATTTGTTTCCTTCTCATCTGGTTAACGTCGCTTCAGGTTGGTTCAAAACTCGATGACATCACCTTCGATGCAAGCATCAGTGAGCAGCGTCAAATGTTAACACAGATGGAGGACATGATTTACCTCAAACAACGTCCGTTTACAGAACTCATTGCAAAGGACAAGTGGACTCGAGCAATCGAGCACTACGACGAAATTTTGAATCCAACAGAATCATCAACCCAGGGCTTGGATTTGCTTCGACAAACCGGAGCGAAGATGCAATTGTTTGCTGGCTTAAATCGGTGGGAAGAGGCTGAGGAGAACGCGGTTTCCTTGCTCGCACTTCAGACCGGAAGAGATGCACAAGTTGCTCGCCTTATCCTTGCTGCTGCAAGCCTTTGTCAACGTGATCTGCCCGAGGCTGCACCCCGACTTGCCTTGCTGAATAAGAGCGATATCGAGGCTGCACGATTGCAATGGTTTGCTGCTGTTCTCGATTCGAAACGTGAAATTCCAAGCGCCTCACAACCGGTTTTGAGCATCGATCCATTGATGCGGCGAAACATCGACCTGCTCACTCGAACGGCTGAGGGCAATCCGAGAGGGAACAGAACCTATCGAAACAAGCCTGCAGACCGTCTGATGTTGTTGGGTGATTGTGCCCGTATGCGGTTGGATGACCGAAGCGAAGAAGCGCTCTCAATGCTTGAATCGTTCATGAAAAAACACGAAGAACATGCAGACTTGCCAACAACGAAATGGAGTCACGGACGAGTTGTTGTTGCATTGTTGCACCTCGATGCTGGCCGACCAAACACTGCTGTACGCATAGCACGCGAATTGCGAGTGAGTGAACCTCGCCATCCTCACGTGCGGTCTTTGGTACGAATCCTCAACGAGTTGGGGCTTCTCGATGCAATGGCGACTGAGCAAACCAAGATGACGATGCTCATCGATTCAGCAGGTGATTGGATGCGTGATTGGCCAGTCCTCCATACTGTAACTGTTCCTCCTCGGCTCGGTTCAACGACTGCACGAAAGCATGCAGGTCGGGCGAATGCATGGATTGTTCATTCGAAAGACCAATCCGTTTCAAAATTCTACATGAAATCAAACCTTTGGAAGAAGATTCCTTACAACGGTGAACAACAGGCTCCACACGGAATTTATCTCCACTTGTACGGTATCATCACCACCATTGCGGGTATGCCTGTTGACCTTGGTCTTCCAAGTGGCATCAACATTGACGATCTCATTCGAAGGCAATTGGTTTGATTAAACCCGCCTTCGCAATCGTTCCATTGAAGCATCAGCTTTCCCAAGTTGTTCCAGGGCGGCTTCAACCTTGCCACCACTCAATCGTTCTTCAGCAAGGGCGATGGCAGCCTCGGTTTGCTTCATGTCATCATCAGTGACGGGAATGCTGGAAGCATTGCATTGATTTCTCAACACGGCCCATTCTTGTCGAACGAAGTCAAGCAATGTTTGGGCTTCACTCTGCTCATTACCAAGCGCATCAAGGTCAATCGTCAGTCGCTCAAGCAAGGTTGCAGC
>JAPOIF010000085.1:3319-7406 GCA_029979085.1 Methanobacteriota archaeon
CAAGCAATGTTTGGGCTTCACTCTGCTCATTACCAAGCGCATCAAGGTCAATCGTCAGTCGCTCAAGCAAGGTTGCAGCATGACTCCATTGACGTTCATCGGCTGCGGATTGAACTTGTTTGAATCGATTTGACCATGCTTCTTCATCTTCAAAACCCTCGAATCGTTCAGTGATCTTCTTGCGTTGTCGAAGAGCGCGACGAACGGTCTCCATGGCTTCACGTTCGATTTGTATGACACGGATGACACCTTCTGCTAGGCCAATGGCTTGACCTGTATCACCTGCTTCTAGAGCGGACTCAGCCTGGTCAAGACGGCGTTCGAGGTCTGAAGTATCAAATCCATCAGCAGCCTTGAGCGCCTTTGCTGCATCACCAAGAACTTCAACAGCACGTTCTTTGGCGTCACCATCGGCTTGGAATTGAATGGGAATCACACATGCCAACTCAAAGGCTTTCTTTGGTGCTTCACGATCGAGTTGCTTTTTCGCATCGCGAATAATTTGTCGCAAATTGTCAATGGTGGCTCCAGATTGACCGGTGAGGAGTTCTTCCGCCGTTCGAATTGCTTCCTCTGCTTGCTCCCACCACGTCACAATCTCTTGTGCTCTACGCTTAGCTTGTCGGAACAAACTCTCGGCTTCGCGTAAGGATCCAAGGTTGACTTCCCGCTCACCCATTTCGTAGGATTTACGAGGTCGCTTGGCCAATGGAGCCAATTCTTCTGCATGCTGGATGACGAGCAATGCTTCACTGCGTACAACATCGACATCGGTTGCAAGAGAGAGGGAACGCTCAATGTCTTCACTTGCTTCGAGAAGAAGTCGCATTCCAAAGACTGGATCGATGTGTCCTTCCTCCTTGGCCGTCATGACAAGGCTACTGGCTTGGTCAACGGCTGCACCTTCCGAGCGGAGAACGAGCAGACGATTCTCGATGGAATCCAATTCTTGACGGAACGCTTTCCGCTCTTCCCGCATATCGTCTCCAATGAACCAAAGATAGCCAACATGGCCAAGAACAAACACGCTCAAGAGAGGGTGTGCCCAATCGACTGGTTCGACAATCCAGGTTTCACCTGCACGATCACCAACGAGCATACCAAGAACGGTGAGTGCCCCGATGCTGGTCATCATGGCTCGGAAGCGCATCACATCGATTCCACCGCGCAATGTGTTCGCTGAGGATTGATACATCGCTAGACCCAATCCAGCAAAGAGTGCTGAAGCAAGAATATCGGTTGTGTTCGTTGAATAGGCGCGCAATGCAAACATCAGCAAAACAGGCCATACGACGCTCGAAGCTGCACCAATACGTGTTCTTGCACGAGGATCGTCTAAAATCAAATCTTGGATGACAATACCCCATAACAAAACAAGAACGGGCATACCGAGGCCGGTGAGTAAACTTGCATCGCCAACGAAGGCGTCTTTGAGGACAGGCCAAGCCAACCAGATGGCTCCACTCAAGCAAAACAAAGCACAGATGGTACTCAATCGCTCGATTCTTTGGATGCGGAGCAAGCGTTCAGCCTTAATCGCCTCATCGACATCGCCCCAGAGCATGATTGTAGCAGGAATGGTTTCGATGAAGAAACCACCGACTGTTTGCATACTGCTTGGCAACAATGTTCAAGGGTGTGCTTGGATGGTTGGTGAAGAAGGGGACATCCTATGAAAGGACTCATCACGATGGACGATTTGACCAACGACGACATACACAGCATTCTTGCTGATGCTGAACGACTTTTGCCCGTCGCACGAGGTGAAATGTATCTCCCATTGTTGCAGGGCAAGATTCTCGGAAACCTGTTCTTTGAACCAAGCACACGTACTCGAATGTCCTTTGAGACGGCGATGAAGCGTCTTGGAGGCGATGTTGTCAACCTCGGAGATGTCAAAACGTCCTCTGTTGTCAAGGGAGAAACGTTGTTCGATACCATCCAAATGGTCGACGGTTATACTGACATTATCGCCATGCGCCACCCTCGGCAAGGAGCTGCACGTTATGCTCAGGATGCTGCACGTGTCCCCATTCTCAACGGAGGCGACGGAGCTGGTCATCACCCAACACAAACCATGCTCGATCTGTTCACCATCCAACAATCTCATGGTACGCTTGAAGGACTTACTGTAATTCTTGCAGGTGACTTGCGTTACGGCCGTACCGTTCACAGCCTTTCACATGCCTTGGTTCGATTTGGTTGCCGACTGATTTTTGCCTCCCCTGACCTCCTTCGAATGCCTGCTGAAATCGTTGAAGATCTTCGTGAACACGGTGCTGATGTGACCGAAACAGAAGACCTGCTTGGGAACATCAACCAAGCAGACGTCGTTTACATGACACGTATCCAAAAGGAACGATTTGCTGATGAAGATGAGTATGCCAAGGTCGCTGGTGCGTACAAATTGCATGCACGTGACCTTGCCAATGCGAAATCAGAGATGGTCATACTGCACCCATTGCCACGTGTTGATGAAATCCACCCCAGTGTGGATTCGACACGTCATGCTCGTTATTTTGAGCAGGCCTTCAACGGCGTTGTTGCTCGAATGGCTTTGCTTTGCAGACTGTTGAACATCGAAGTTCCTGCTGAAATCAGTGGAGGTGATGCCTGATGGCTGACGAACACAACATGCGACGAGTTACTGCAATCAAGAATGGAACGGTCATCGATCACATTCCGTCAGGACAGGCGCTTAAAGTGCTTGAATTGCTCAATCTATCGAGTGATACATCCGTTCCTGTATCATTGGTCATGAACGTTCCATCGAAGAAGATGGGTGCGAAAGACATCATCAAAGTCGAAGACCGTGAATTGACACAATCCGAACTCGATCGTTTGGCATTGGTTGCTCCTGAATCAAGCATTGCCATCATCCGAGCCTATTCAGTCGCAGAGAAACTGAATGTCAATCTTGGCGAAGAGGTACGAAACGTGGTACGTTGTACCTTCTCAAACTGCATCACGCAGAATTCGAGGGAACCGCTTCCACATCGATTGAAAGTCACCAAAACGGATCCGCTTACACTTCGATGTCACTACTGTCAACGTCCACAAGATCTGGACGAACTGATTCACAACCTACTCTAGGTCAACGTCAAGAAGATCTCGCATATCGCATGCTTTGCATGTTGCACCCGACGTTGGTGAACCGCAGCGTTCGCATTTTGTAGGGTGCGAATGTATGGAAGGCGTACCCTCTCTGGCAACGTGCTTGATGTTGTCCGACATACGAACCAAACTATGCCTTGTACCAGGAACGTCTTGCTCGAGTTGAGCAACGATATCTCTGTAACGCCAACGTAGCGCTCCTTGTGCGTAAGGACACTCCTCATGGTGAAGAGGCAGTTCTTTGTGCATGGCAAGAAGATGAATTTCTTGTTCAGGAATCCATCGCAATGGTACAATCCTCGGCGGTAAGCCATCCACCGGCGCATCGGTATGAGGAGCAAGTCGTAACGTTCGGTCGATATCACCATTGGTCATGTTCATGAGAACGGTTTGAGCCATATCATCGAGATTATGCCCAAGTGCAACCACATCCGCTCCAACTTGTCGTGCCAATGCATTGATGCCTTGACGACGAAATACGCCACAATACGAGCAGGGCATCATCGAGACACCTTCATTTGATTCAGAAATGATTGGTAAACGTTTTACAACTTCATCCATTTGATGAAAATCGAGGTTTTCGTAGCTAGTCGAAATAAATTCTACGCCGAGCGTTTCACACAAATCGATCGCACACTGCATCGAAGGTGGCCGATAACCGTCAATGCCTTCATCGACACATCCAGCAACGATTCGAACATCTCGACGCATGCCAATCAATTCAACGAGGAGTGTCAGCAGAACTGCAGAGTCTTTTCCGCCCGAGATTGCCACAAATACCGTTGTTGGTTTCGACTTGTCGAGATGCAGTTGTTTCCGTAACTCTTTGCCTACTTTCTTTCGAATCGACTTCTCAAGATGATAACCGCACAGAATGCGGCCAGAGTAAGCCTGTTCAACCACGGCGTCTTTTCCGCAGACGTCACAAGCTGGCGCTTGGAATGGAGTTTGGGATACCTCGGCCATGAAGAAT
>JAPOIF010000086.1 GCA_029979085.1 Methanobacteriota archaeon
TACTGAACAGACCCATTGGAGACAATGCGATGACTGAAAAGCCGGCAATGTCCGATGCTGCACTTCCGATGAGGGCAAGGCCACATGCACCGCCAACAGCGTGCAGAGCTTGTTTGTGCGACTCGCCTTTCTCGCGACTTTCGCGATACCGTTCTGTAACGTGGATGCAGTAGTCGATACCAACGCCGAGCGAGATGGTTGCGATGGTCACGGTCACGATGTTGAGGCTTGCACCTGCCACCTCCATCAAACCATAGAGCCAGACAACCACGAGGAGAATTGGCCCTAGTGTAACAAGGGCTTGCTTGATGGACCTGAAACCAATGGCCAATGAGATGAAGACAAAGAGAGAGCCAAGGACGAGAGAGGATTGCATCTCATCTTGCATCTCGGTCGATGCAACGTAACGAGTCACAGGACGTCCAGTGGTCATCACCCAGGTCAACGGCTTCTCCTCAGTTGGAGCGGTTCCTGCAGCATCATGAGTTCCAGTTGAGAGATTGGTGAAGACTTCGAGGTCTTCCCATAACTTGTCCATGGCAGGGGCTAAGCTCGGGAAATCTTCAGGTCCCGTGATACCGAATCGAATCAGCATATGCTCGTATTCGGCGGGGTTGCCGTTGATGTCGAGCCATGGTTGAGTAGGGTCAAGTTCCTGAGTTGGCATGATGTAGAGGCTGACAATACTTGCAGGAATTGAAGGGATTGGGCCAATTCCTGGAACGCCTTCGAGGGTAAGGAAACCATACATGAAGGCAAGACAATCACGGTCGTCTGTATCGATGAACCCGATTTGCGTCGTATTGCAACCAACACCGTTTCCTTCAACATCAGGATTCCAACCACGCGCTCGAAACGGTTCGTCATCGAGCACCATCGAACCTTGTGCCGCAAACACCAATTCATCAAGAGCGAGAAGGTCGATGTTTCCATCTGGTGTTTTTGTTATCTTTTCTGGAATCCCCTCTTTCGGCGTGTTCATACGTTGCCGCAGTTCGTCAATTCCAGCATAGACTCGTGGATCAAGAACGTCTCCTTCAATCAGAAGCATAGCAGGCTCACCCTCATCCGAGAATCGTTCATTAACAATGTTGACGCCTTGAGCAAAGTCTGAAGATTCATCGAGGAAGTCTTCGACCGCAAAGTCACCCTCAAGGTTGGACATTGCAATGCTTGCTGGTACGGTCAGAAGCAATGCGAGGATGGCAATAACGACCGAATTTTTGAATCGGCCGCTTTGGATGGTCATTCCCCGTAACCACTTTTCAGGAACCAAGTGCGTTATGTGACGTTCTTTGATTGATTCACCTTTCCGCTTCTCCAACCATTCATCGAAACTCATCCGAAGCAGTGGAACCCAAAGGCCGGTCAGAAGGAATGCAGCAAGGATACCCATTGCAGCCTCAATGCCGAAACTTCGTAGCGCTGCAATATCGGAAAAGAGATTCGCCGAGAAAGCAGCCATTGTCGTCACAGATGTTAGGAGGATAGCTCGCCCTACTCGTGTGAGCGTAATGGTGCCAGACTCCGAAGCACTCTTGCCGAGTTTACGTTCCTCTTTGTATCGATGCAGAGCGTGAAGCGAGTCATCGATTCCCAATGCAAGAACCAAGATTGGCAGCAGATTTGAGAACTGTGAACGGGCGATAATGTCGAAGCCAAAGAAACCGGTGAGATTTGAGATATGGCCAATGAATCCTTGCATCCATAGCAATGCACCTCCAAGCGCAACTACGACGATGGCAACATCGCTTAATCGTCGCAAACTGACATACAGTAAGCCAAGAATGATCAAGCCCATCAAGGCGATAAGTCCTGTTGACGATTGCAATTCTCGGTTGACTTCAACGTTGACACCCTGGCCAACTAGGAGCGTTAATGAGGCTCGGTCATGAGAGCGAAGGTGACCTTCGAGGTCCATGTATGTCCATTCAACCGAACATCCTGCTCCTTCCTCTTCCTGGATTTCAAGACAGTACGCTTCGGAATATTGTGGAGGATGAAGAACAAGTTCACTGTTCGCTAATCGATAGCCTCCAATGACCAACCCTTCATCGGAACTTCGGATGGACTTTTCCTGCTTCGCATCTTTCCAAACGATTTCCCATCCGCTCTCCTCAAGGGATGCTCGATCCAGTTGAACCAAGAGCCAAGATGCTGAACCACTCCATCGACCATAACCCGTCATTTCGTTTTGCCAATTCCCTTCAGAATCAAGTGAACCGCCAATGGGGCCTTGTTGAATAGAGGTGACATCGGAAACAAAGCCACGATCCAAGGAAATCCATCGTAGGAAATCGTTGTTACTGCCTTCGGCCATTCGTGCGGCAGCCATGTCAATGTGAGCCTGAGTGATGTTTTCATCATCGAAACTCAAGCAATCGAGAGGAAAACAATCAGTCCAGTTTGTGGGTGCTGGTGTTGGAACACCAAGCGGGGAGAGGCCAGGTTGAGTGAGAATGGAGGTATTGTTCATGAAGCCGCGAAAGATGTCTGCAAGGGACATGACCCCCGTTGTTTGATGCCCTGTGACTTCGTTGACCAATGGCTTCAACGACTGTCCCAATGGATGTTCCTCAACCAACTTCGCCTTATGGTCGATTTCTTTCAAAATGGTGAGATTGAGAATTCCTCCATCAGGTTCAGAAATACCGACCCATGGTTCTCCTGCTTCAATGATTTGATCTGCTGGAGGAATGCTGGTGTAGTCAGGTGTACCTCCATCGATGGTTGAAGCTGGCTGCCATGTACTCAACTCTTCGACGTGAGAGGGATCTCTTACAGAGACCACGAATCCAAGAATGATTTCACTTGTCGGAAATTCAGTATCAATTGTTGTCTGTGCAGTGAGTTCAGGTGATTCCATCTCATAGGATTCCATATCGATTGGCTGGAGTGCAGTAAGTGCGCCAGGTATCATGAACAATGTCAGTATGAAGACGGCAATGTGGACGCGTTTTCGATGAGCAACCATGCTCTGTGAAAACCTCGCAAAACGAGTGTCCATATCCCGAGGGCTGGTTTATCCTTCATGAATGAATGTATTTCAATCAGAAAGAAAATGCGCATCATTCTTTCCAGTTACCGTGGAAATTCTCCGCATTATCGACTCGAATAAACAAGTCAAGTGAAGACCATACAAGACTGTTGAAGCCTGAAGCCATGCCTTCAGGCCCTCCTGCTTTGGCAGTCATGAATTCCAATGTGTCTGATGGAGAATGCCATTCTTGCCAGAATGAGATATCGCCGCCTGGACTAAAGAAGTTGAAGGTCGGATAACCTGCAGAAAAGAATGAACAGTGATCGGAAGCACACGATTCAGCGATTTGCCACGTGATTGGATTTCCTTCCGTAGGTTGGTACGCCAAGTCTTCATCAATGGTTTGACCAACCCAGTCGTACATCCTATTCATGTTCTCATCACTTGCTCCAGCGATACTAATCGTCCAATCGTACTTTGTTGCAGAGAACAATTCTCCTGTTAACGGGTCAAGAATCGGCTCTGTGACAGGTGTAATCGGATAGTTGAGCGAAACCATATCGAAGTTCATGTAGGCTCGAACTGAAACATTCTCTGGGAGATGTGCAACGTATGCTAACGACCCGAGAAGTCCTTCTTCCTCACATGCCCACAAGGCTGCGACGACAGTATGGTCAAATTCCATCTTTGCCAGTGCTTGTGCCATTTCCAGTGAAACCGTCGAACCTGAAGTGTCATCGTTTGCACCTTCATTTGTTCCTCCGCTTGGAGGCGTGAAAGCATAAGCGATGTCGAAGTGGCCACCAACAACGATGTATTCGTCCGGATTGACTCGACCCCAATTGTAGCCAACAATGTTGAGCTGATCCGGGTCATCTTCGTATCGAGTAATTTCAACATGATCAAAGCCCATGTCCCACATCTTGTCTTCCATGGCTTCAGCTGCTGCCTCGTATGCGGCTCCACCTTCGTGAATCGATGCACTTGCGCACCATCGATTGTTGTATTGCGATGTCAGCATGTCGATGGTCTCGTACGCTCGACGTCCGTCAACAAGCATGAACTCATCACTATCAACAAGTGGAAGCGTTGCATTCCATACATCATCTCCGGCTGTGATGGTTAGGACAACATCATCTCGCTCACTGTCCAAAACCAAGAATGTGAGACTTGTTTGATCAGCATCAAACGTCATCTCAACATCGTCCCGAAGAACGTTGTATTCGTCCATGAAAAACAGACCAGGGCTGCGATTCATTGTCCAATCAACCGGTGAGGAAACGTTGATTGTGAAATATTGTCCACGAAGAATGGATTCTGGTGCTTCGACAAGAAACTCCGATTCCTTTACTGGCTCAGCATCTTCTCCAAAGCATCCACTAAACATTGCAAGGACAATGGTGACCGCTAGGAAGACAGGACGCATTGATGGGTGGTTCATACGCTCTCATATAGCGATTGGCTTTTGCAACGATTCATTCAAACTCAACAAATTCTTCTCAATTTAAGGAATAAAGCCTAAACACTTCCACCTTGAGGAAAGGCCATGATTCAATACTCTTGTAATGCATGTGGAATGGGCGTCGTTGGAATGAAGTGCGCAAAGTGTGGCGCTGACATGGTACCTGATACCATCACCAAGGCAGACGGAACAACCGTTTCCGTTACTCGCTGCCCTGATGATTGTGGTAAAATTAAGTCACCTATGTGCTGTGGTACAGACATGGTTTGTTCAATCTGAATTGAGTCCTAACTCGATAACAAGTGCTTCTGCAAGAAGCTCATATTGTTCAATTGAGTTGTACAACTGTGCTGATATTCTCAGGTAACGTCCCTCGGGATTTGGCCATGACCAAACGGGAACTTGGATGTTGTATTTCTCGGATAGAATATGGTGCAGTGGATCGGGTTCATGCAATTTCTCCTTTGGTGGAATTTCACCAGGTAGCTTGATTGTTGAGATGCAAGCAATCATTTCGTTCGGACAAGGTTGTTGAATTCCGAGACGTTGGCAAAGCAGATCTCTTCCTTGTATGGCAAGATTGTGGTTGTGCTGCATGATAGCATCCCAGCCACCATCAACCAGTTCAGCCATTCCTTCAATGACAGCAGGAAGAGCGCACCACCCGGAGATGTCTTGTGTTCCTGTCCAATCGAACTCGTGACGAAATCGAGTCGTATCTCCAAGAGGGAACGTATGCCCGTGACTTATGGTAAGAGGCTGAATTTTGCCTTGTTTGTCGTTCCGAACGTAGAGGAATGCACTTCCTTTTGGTGCACAAAGCCACTTGTGACAATTGCTAGTGACGTATGATGCGCCCAGTTCGTCGAGGTTGAGTGGAATCATACCAATGCCATGTGCAGCATCAAGGAGAACCTCAACGCCTCTGCTTTCGAAAAATGATGTCAACTCCTCAAACGGCATTCGAAGCCCAGTTGGACTTGTGACCGTATCGATCATGACCAATTTCGTTCGTTCAGAGCATGCTGATTTCATCAATTCAATGACCGTTTGAGGGCTATCGATTGGGAAAGGAAGAGCAACTTCAACGACCTTTGCGCCCCATCTACCTGCTACGAAATCAATGGTGTTGCGACATGCTTGGTAGGCATGATTGGGGACAAGGATTTCATCCCCCTCTTCGAAATGCAACGAACGTAGAATGGTGTTGACGCCAGAGGTTGCGTTGGATACGAAGGCCAAGTCGTCCGCAGAACAAGAGAGGAATGATCCCAACGCTTCTCTTGATTTGAGGAGTACGTCAGGCATCAATTCTTCAAAGAAACGAACCGGTTCCTGCTCCATCAAGTCCTGCCACTTTCGTTGTTCGGCAATGACAAATTCTGGGCATGCGCCAAACGATCCATGATTGAGGAAGATCCGCTCTTTCTCAAGCGTCCATAAATGACGGAGATCGCTCGGCATGATGTCTCTTTCAGTCGTCCTTTCGAGCGAGAGCAATGCCTGCACCGAGGAGCGCCATGATTGTCAAGGCTGTGCCAAATCCAGGAATCAAACCTGGGCTGCCTCCATCAAGTTCAACAGTGACCAGAGCAGTGAGTGAATCCGTACCATCCGACCACGTGATCTGAACATCCATGGTTTCATCGACATCTTCACCGATCTCGATGAGTACCGCTCCACTTACTTCTCCTGCAACTGGACCTACTGTAATCTCATTGACCGTGACCGTAACATCATCACCATCAGGGTCAATGCAGTGTGCTGTGATGTAATAGCTTCCAGCAGGAATCGTTACGGTTGTTGGTGTCAAAGAAGCAGCAGCTGTGGTTGCAGTGACTCCAGACAATGCAGGAATGGCAGCCTCTCCATCGAAGGAGGTAGGGATTCCATCAATCTCAAGATTGTAGTAGACAGCGCACTCCGGCAAACGGTTGGCAGGTTTTGACAACGGATCGAATGGATCGGTACCTACAGCAAGTTCGTCAACGTCAAGATAACCATCACCATCTGTATCTGTATCCAAGTAGTCACAGGTTCCATCATTGTCAAGATCCGTTGGGAAACTCAAAGCATCGTTTGGATCGGTATTGCAATCGATTTCCAAATCGGTATCGAACCCATCGTTGTCTGAGTCTGAACATCCATCAGCTGTGACAGCAAGACCTGCTGAGGTGTCCGGACAAAGGTCGTTCTTGTCATAGACACCATCACCGTCACCATCAGCAGTAGAAGCCGATGCCCAGCAAACGTTGTCAACAACTTGTAATTCATCGTCACCCGCAGAGAAGACCACTGTGATACAGGCATCAGTCGTGTCAGCCAAATCATGGAATTCGAGTTCGTAGGTGTACGTTCCATCGTTTCCAGCAACCCAAATGTGGTCGTTTTGCATCATGACTGTTGGTGTTGAGAGCGAATAGTCCTCAACAACCCAATCCAGTGTGTACTCCTGTCCAGCATCGAGATCAATCGCATCGATGGTAACAGTGCCCCATGCTTCCTGCAGATTCATGGTAGAACCAACCACAATTGTTGCGTCATCTTGGTTTGATGTGTCATCAATGACCTGGATGTTTTCACTAGTCCATGTCCCCATCGATTGTGAGTTGGATTCCCGAATCAAATCGCAAGTGAGGTAATGGGTTCCTGCTGTGGTTGGACTCGGGATAGTGATTTCGAAGTACTTGGTATTCTGCCAAGAGGGGCCATGACTGGTTCCATCGACAGTTGTGATTGCTGTGGTGCTTCCATCGGCATAAATTGAACATGTTACGTGGTATGCGTCAACGTACCTATCTGTGGTTCTGAACTGCACATCACCGAAGAGGGTGAGGCTACTGCCGAGCAATACATTGCTAACACCGTTCACGTTCCAGTTATGAGCCTCTCCTCCCATAACAAAGGCATTTGTTACATTGGAGGTTACCGGTGCTCCTTGAATT
>JAPOIF010000087.1 GCA_029979085.1 Methanobacteriota archaeon
GCCAAAAATTAATCCAACTTCAACCTGGAATGGATTTCCCTGTGTAACACTTGGTGCCCGGGTCATGGTGGTGACGAATTTTGAATCGATCGTTTTCGAAAGCCCCTTCTTGATCAACAATTCTTCGATCGGTGACAAACAAGAAGTTGGAGGATTGAGTAATTTGACCGGTTTCCCTTTCAGCAAACGCTCACCTTGAAACGCTTCAAGAAGGGCACGTACCTGTTGTGCTGAGAGTGATTTAGGCTTCAATTTCTCTTCAAGTTCTGAAACTTCACATAATTCCTTTGCAGCACGTCCAGAAACGCCTGAGAACGTCCGGCGTAGGAATGTCGTCATCCTGGATTCCGATGATTCAGAGCAAAGCCGCTGAAGTTGACCCAACTCGATTCCGTTTGGATGTGGCTTGATGGCTTCAACTCGTCCAGGGAGACGTTCAGTGACACGTTGCCAGTGGTGTTTTTCTCCATCAGGGTCGATGAAGAGAATATCTGCATGAGGGTTGACAATACTCGTCATACGAAGATATTGCCAAACGGATTGTCGACCGCGTTGATATTTTGCTTTCATTTTGGTTTTGACCTTCAGGCCGTGGGTTTTTTCTCCCCAATCAATTCGATCTTGATTGGATTTGATGGCCTTGTTCTTACGGGTATCAAGCCCAATATCGACGGAAACAGCCGTTGCTTCTTTGGCTATTTTTGACTCAACGTGGGTCGGATCACCTGTCGTGAGTTGAGAATACATCACAACACCGGTAATTCCGATTCCTTGCTGTCCTCTCGATTGTCGAATGGCATGGAACCGTGACCCGAACAACAACTGCCCAAACACCTTCTCGATGCTTGCTCTGGGAATACCCGGTCCATTGTCTTCAACCTCAAGTTGAAGAATGTCCTTTTTGTTGTCAAGTTTGGTAATTTTGACGATAATATCAGGCAAAATACGTGCCTCTTCGCAAGCGTCAAGGGCATTATCAACAGCCTCTTTGACGGCAGTAATGAGGGCTCGATTGAGAGTATCAAACCCGAGAAAATGTTTGTTCTTTTCAAAAAACTCTGAAATAGCGACTTGCTTTTGATTCGCTGCCATTTTTTCTGCAATGCTCAACTCGACACATCCACCTCAGGTCCTCCTCCGTCCAAGACTTCGGGCCAGCAGGTAACAGCAGTCGATTGGCGAGGCTACTTGATGTTTCGGCCAAATTATGACGCTTCCAATACAGTTTGAGCAGGAAGAGGGCGTTGTAAGAATCTCTAATCGCCAATGGTCTCTGGTTCCCACGAACGAATCGTTCCTGAGAAAGCACTCATTGCTACGGTGAGTGGACTTGCAAGGTACAGTTTCCCTGGGCCAGACCGACCTTGGAAATTTCTGTTGATTGCAGAAACTGTGACTTGTTCCGGTGTCATCGATACGCCGGGACCCGCTCCAATGCAAGCGCCACAACCAGGATCGATGAGTTTGACGCCAACATCAAGGAACAATTGGTGCCATCCTTTCGAGACAGCAACGTCTTTCACAATTCCAGAGCCGTATTGAATGTAAAAATCAACACCCTCCTTGACAGTGAGACCTCGCGCTTGTGCGGCTTGACAGACTTGGGCATAGTACGCGATGTCGTCGATTTTTCCTGCCGTACATGACCCTCCGTACGCAATATCAATGGCGACTTCGCCAATCTCATCGATGTAAGCGCCATTGGTTGGATCGCTCGGAATTCCCTCATCAGGATTACCCGGATGGGCAACCATCGGTCGAATGGAGGACAAATCGATGTGATGAACGCCTCCATGGTAGTGAGCGCCATCATCTGGAGCAACTGCTCGCTGTCGCTGTTCAGCCATGTTCAGATGAGGCATTTGTGCCTCCATCCAATCGTAGAGAATATCATCAGCTTCACAGATTCCCGTCCTAGCGGAACATTCTGTTGCCATGTTGCAAAGTGTGGCTCGTTCGTCAGCAGATAGTGATTGCAGACCAGGGCCTCCGAATTCCATTGAGCGATTGAGGGTCAATTCTTTTCGAGCATGATCGGCAAGGATGTGAAGAATAACGTCCTTTGCAGTGCATCCTTCATTCAGAGTCCCAGATAACTCAAATCGAATCGATTCTGGAACTTTGACGAAAGTGAAACCTGCCGAAACAAGGTTTGCATATTCGGTTGCGCCTACGCCCCACGTGAGTGCATTTGATGCTCCACCCATACATGTGTGGGAATCAGTTGCTTGAATAAAATCAGAGATTTCGATAAATTCTTCACGAGCTACTTGGTGGCAAATTCCCGGTGAGACGCCATCAATAGCGGAATAGTCACGAACCCCTGTATGCGCCTGGAACACCTTTTGCAATTCTCGAAGTGTTTCGACCTTGTGCATAAATGGAACAAATTTCGGATTGTGATGGGCGTACAAAAGATGGTCTTCAAAGACACCGAATTTCTGAGGATTGGTGAGTTGGTAATCCTCGCCGTATGTCTCTTGAAGGAATGTGTGAACCTGGGCGGTTGTGAATTCGTGAGAATAGCCTCCCTGTACCTGTGCGATGACAGGGTCATCCGGTTTAACACAAACACCATCTGGTTGTCCAACGAGATTTCGTGCGATAATTTTCTCGGCCATGGTCATCGGACGTTGCTCCATGGGGAGTTCAGGGAGCTCGATTTCACCGGTGCTAAGGCGCTTTGAGAATTCAAACAATCCTCCAGACTCAAGAATCAATGCTGTAACGTCGTCGTATTGTGAAGTGAACTCACTCAGCGGTAAGGATTCTCCATTCTGGAGTCGTTCCAACATGGCATGATCGCCCATGAGTTGACCAAGGTTGATGTTGTTCCGTTCGTGAATTGGGGCGAACGATGCTGCAATGACAATTCGAATTCCCGCCCATCGCTCGCACTGTGCCGCCGTCTCACGACTCGATCCAGTACCTTTTCTTTGACCGGAAACAATCACTTCGAAGTTCCCGTCGATGAGCGCATTTTCGTTGAATACTCGGAGGCCATTTTGCATCAATCCTGCGTAAGCATTCTTTGCAATCATGGCCGGTTCGTGATCGAAACAAACCCATGCAGGTGTCATCACATCGGTGTTGATGTCATCGAGCAAATCCTCAACTCGTACATCTTCCATTCGCAAATCAAGCCCTTCATACAACTGCTTGCGAATTAAATTGAGGTCTTTGGTGAGGAAAAGAACTCGCTTTCCGGGCGTGAGCGAAATGAAATCCGGCATTCCCTGCATCCCCAACCCCATTCTTCTCACAGGCCATCGAGGTTTAACCAATTCGCTGGCTTCCTCTCAGAATTCACAAAAAATTCGAACGATAAGGTTTAAAAACACCATACCAATCGTTGATATATCTATTTCTCAATATTCATGAGGTGAGATGTTATGGATGATCAGCAAGTTGAAGATATTGTAAAGTGCCAAGAATGTGGCGGACGAAGCCTAACGAGAGACGAAACCCGCGGAGAAGTCACATGTGACGACTGTGGGCTTGTCTTAGAAGACAACGTTATCGATCAAGGTGCAGAATGGCGAGTATTTTCTCCTGAACAGGGAGATCAACGAGCTCGTACAGGTGCACCAATGACGGTCATGCTCCACGACAAAGGTCTCTCAACAGATATTGATTGGCAAAACAAGGATTACTCCGGGAAGACAATCAACTCACGTTACCGTTCCCAATTCTACCGCATGAGAAAGTGGCAGAAGCGAAGCCGTGTGAGCAACGCTACTGAGCGCAACCTTGCAATGGCTTTGGCGGAACTTGACAGAATGGCGAGCCGTCTCGAACTTCCAAAGACCGTTCGTGAAGCAGCGGCTGTCAACTACAAGAAAGCCGTCGATAAGCGTCTTATTCGTGGCCGTTCCATCGAGGGCGTTGCCGCAGCATCCCTTTACGCTGCATGTAGACAATGTGGCGTACCTCGAACACTTGACGAAATTGGACAAGCATCCCGAACTGGGCGAAAAGAGATCGGACGTACGTACCGATTTATGGTCCGTGAATTGAAGATGAAGATCATGCCAACAGGGCCAGAAGATTACATTTCTCGATTCTGTTCAGGTCTCGGATTGGATTCTGAAGTTGAAGCCAAGGCATATGAATTGATCAAGGCCGCTCAAGAGAAGGAATTGACAAGCGGTCGTGGACCAACAGGAATTGCTGCTTCTATTATCTACATTGCATCCGTTCTTTGTGGTAAGCGACGCACACAACGCGAAGTTGCCGAAGTTGCTGGTGTCACTGAAGTTACAATTCGTAACCGCTACAAGGAATTGATTCAGAACCTCAACATCGAGTTGGATATTTGAGGAAAGGAGAGGTTCTTCATGAGCAAGAGCCGCGATGCGATTGCGAAAGCAACGTTTGAAGTCGTTGCTACTCAGTTGGTTCATGCCTTAGAAGAAGGTACGAAAGTGTGGCCACTACCATCTCCTCCAATCACCGATCCCGACTTCCCTCCACGAAGTCCTGAACGCGATCAGGATTTGATTTCGCAAGGGCTCTCCATGCTTCATGCAGATGTTGGTATGTTTGACCGCCATCTCTCAACCATAGTCGATCTCATCGTCCCACATCGAATGAATCTGAGCGATGATCCGTTTGAAGTCCATCAGAAATGGCTAGGTCGTCGAACCGATGATGTTGCTCAACGCATGTTGTTCTGTATTGCAACTGACTGGCTTGCCCAAGCATTCGATCCAAGCGCACCAAATACCGATCGGTGGTGGCTTGCTGTCGCTCTGGTCAACGGACTCGCATCAACGCCCTATGGCCAACCCGTGCACCAAGGCTATCACCTGGTCGAATCGATTGCATTAGCAGAACGCCCTGGCACCTGGCATACACAACCAGAAGATGGACCTCAAAATATGGGATGGAATCCGAATGCCGTTGTTCCAAGAACCACTTCTGTCGTTGCACATGATGCTGGTGTTGATGCTGCAAAATGGCTCTTGAATTGTTTGGAGCAAGACGAGCTCGACCGGCGCCTCCTCCTGATGGAGTGGGTCAAACTTCTTCTCGAGCGACCTGCATTAATCGAACCACTGGGTTTGGTTGACATTCTTGTCCGACGCGCTGAGGACGAGCATGAAGAGGTTGCATCAAAAGTCGTCCTCTGTCTTGCGCGACTATTGGAATACGATCAGGAACAAGGGCTTCATGTAGCAAGGATTCTCCATGGTCGCAAAGAATTGCTCCTTCGTCGTGGCATGGCAGATGTCCTGACTCGGATCTTCCGTCGAACGGGTTGGGAGGCTGTACCGTTTCTTGATGAGATGCTCATGGATGAAGATGAGAGCGTTCTCGCTGCCGCATCAGCAACTGTAGGCGATTTGAAATTCCTTGATGAGGATGTGTGGGCTGATCGTCTCGTATCTCTGTTGGAGCATGACGTACCTATCGTTCGACGAAACATTGTTCTTAGTCTCCGTGATTATGTTGAAACCTATCCTGATGATGTTCGGCAGATTATCCCTTCCTTGTGGAACGATGGTGATGAAGTTGTCCAAATCCGTCTTCGAGAGTTGTTGATGCGTATGGATGAGATTCATCCAGATCGATTTGCAAAGAATCTTCCTCTCCTCAAACCAGAACGGCTCGAAGCGTTGTGGATGACAATGGATGCCCGCCGCGAAGGGCGAAGCCAGCAGTGGAAGGATTGGATGTCTAGCGATGGACCACTGCCCGAAGCCATTGCTCCAGTTCAGGAGGTTCATCAAAGCAGTGGAGAAGCACCTGAAGAACTACCCGATCTCGATGATGCCCTCAACATGCTCGATGATACTCTTGGCTTCATCGATTAGGTGTATCATCAGCAATGCGACACGCTGATAATGGATGCAGTGTGGTATTGTGCTATGAGAACGCAAGCCGTTTGCCTTGTACTCCTTCTCACACTTGCTTCACTTGTGCATTCAACTTCTGCAGAAGGTGATGATGAAACCTTGGAAGCGCGTGATGCTTGGGCAGAGTTCTTTCCAGATACTGAAGCAACCATTTTGCAGTGGAGGAACATTGAGACAACCGATGGTTTGCTCCTTGACCAATTGAAAATGGCAACGTATGAAGTTCATCGAATCGAAAATGGCCGTTTTTTTGCTAGTGCCTTTACTCCGGAAACCATCATCGCAGATGAAATTCCTGCATGTTACATGAACGAATTGAATGAAGTCTGTTCAGGTAAAGGGCATTCTCTCGTCTATGAGCCTGCACCGGGAACCTCGTCAGAAGTTTCGTATGCCATCGTTACCGTTTTGCGGGATGGTTCTCGAACAGAAGCGGCGAGTTCAGGCCTCTCTCAGATTCCAGCTGGACACAGAGAAATCGTTCCAGCGTCTGTTGCACCTGAATTGTTTGCAGCATCGTATGATGTTGCCAACCAATCAACGATCTTCTCCTGGAGACCTTCATGCGCAGGAAACAACTTCTATCATTCGTTGTATGAACACACCATCCCAGCCACCAAATCAACGTGGGATAGTATGGACAAAATGCTCGTTACGAATTTCATTCCTTCCACGGCTTCACAATTCACAATCGATTGGACCAATCAATCCATTGATCGAGAGACGTACTACACACTGACTTGCTATTATCCTGCGTATTGCGATGATAATGGATGTTATCCCGCCCGTGAGGACACGCGTCTCCACAGCGGTAACAGCCTTGCAGAAGCCATTGTTGAGGATAACCAAGCGCCAAGATATGGAGGATCGCTATCCGCACAATTCAATCCTAGCGAATCTCAAACAGTATTGCAATGGAGTGAAGTGACGCAGCCAAAGGTTTCCAAGATTCGAATTTATCATGCTACGAATCCAATTGCTTCAATTGAGCAGAGTGGTGTTCAGATTTTGGCTGAATTGGATGCAACGAGTGTAGAATTTATTCATCAGTTGCCAGCAGATTGGATGCTAACCTCATACTATGCGATTGGACTTGTTGATGATCGTGGTAATGCTCAGGTTGACCAATTCGATGTTTCAGGCAAGGTGGGTCCGATTATCGAACGTAATGTGCCGATTTCGATTTACGATTTCCAGATCGATCAAGACAATCAAACGCTTCACTTCCGCTGGAACCTTGCTTCGGAATTCATCAGTGGGGATGCCGTTTTGTGGACATCAACATCTCCAAATCCTGACATGTCTCCTGCATGGGAAGAAATCACGCGATTGAATCCTACCACACTCGAACATCACATGACGCTTGACGTGTTGGACGAGGCTTGGTATGCACTTACGTTGGAAGGAACTTGGGGAACCTCACCAGATGTTCATATTGATGACCGAATTTACCTCGATCAGAATTCCGTATTGTTTCAGCCCCAGATTCAACCAGACGAACCAGATTTGAGTGAGGAAGAGAC
>JAPOIF010000088.1 GCA_029979085.1 Methanobacteriota archaeon
GTGAGCAATGTTGTGAGCACATCGTCCCCCTTAACGTCGGAACGAAGATCAACCTCGACTGGAAGAATGAGGAAGATGAAGAACACAGGAAGAGTTGCTGTAAAGAGGCGCTGCGAGAACAAGATCGCACACTTCTGTTGAACTTCATTTCGTGCAAAAAACGGAATGAGAATGTAATAGGCGTAAAATGAGAAGTAGGCTAAATTCATCCATGGAATGTACGTTATCGAATCGTCGATTGAAAGTTTAGGATCGAATGCAGTCCAACCTACAGATTGGGAGATTCTGTTTGTTATGGCATAAGGAATGCCTATGGCAAGAAGAAAAAATCCCCCTATTAAGGCAGCAAAAACGATTCTATTGCTACGCATGTTCCAGATGTGGTTCCACATCTTCCAAGGCGTTGGGTCGAGCACTTTACTCCTCATCGTCACCACCAGGTTGTAGTTCGTTCCAATGAAGAATCCGATCCCCAATAAGTTCGGCCTCTGCAGGGTCATGTGTGACGTGGATGGCAGGTATGGAACGGGACTTGAGGATGCTTCGAATTTCGAGGGCGATTTTTCGACGAAGGTCGACATCCAATGCAGAAAGAGGTTCATCGAGAAGCAAAAGTCTGGGTTCTGTAAGCAGGATTCTCGCCAGAACAACACGTTGCGCTTCTCCACCCGAAAGGGTTTCAATGCTCTGCTGCTCTTTTCCGACAAGTCCCATCTCATTCATGACGGAATGAACCTCATCCATGTTTTGCAAATTCTTTTTCTTGTAAGCAAAGAGAATGTTCCCAAGCACATCCTTGAATGGAAACAAGACAGGTCGCTGAAACAACATGCCGATGCCTCGTTGTTCGCATAAGCGGTCATGAATGGGTTCATCAAGCAAGGAAATTATTCCGGAATCTTGTTCTTGAAGCCCTGCAATAGTACGCAGCAACGTGGTTTTTCCACAACCACTTGGCCCGAGTATGACCACAATTTCCCCCGAGGATAACTTGAGGTTCAAGTTGTGAAGAACGTCATGTCCATTGAAGGAAACATTCAGTCGTTCGATGGTCAATGACATCAAAATCCGCCCCCTTGATGAGTTCGAAAACGTTCAGCAATAACAAACAATAGGAACGTCATGCACATCAGTACTGTGGCGATTGCCATGGCAATTGGTTCAACAAGTTCGAAGTATTTCGGTCTCGACATGACTTGATCGACAAGGACGGGTAATGTGTCCCAGGCACCTGAACGTAACAGAATCCAAGACGCACCAAATTCACCTAAGGAGAATGCCATCGATAAGGCAGCAGCGACAACGAGTTGCGGTTTTAACAGTGGAAGTTTGATGCGGACAAATCGTTGGTAGGCTGAATATCCCAGTATCCTTCCTGCATCATCATAATCTGAGTCAATTTCACGCATAGCAGGAAGTAGAAGACGTACAACAAACGGTGTTGTGAGCATCGCGTGGGGCAAGATTGGAAGCGCATACCACGAGAACATGACAGGCCATATCTTTAGGATTCCAAGGAGAACGCCCAAACCAACCATGACGCCAGAAAGGGCAAGTGGAAGCATTGACAAAACATCCACAAATTGTGCTAATCTCGTTTTGTTTTGTTCCTCAAGAGCATGAATCGTTTGCGCAACAAAGAAACCGAGGAGACAAGAAAGCACCAAACATCCGAACGCATAAGCCAAAGAATTGGTGAGTGCTTCAGGCACCGAGGCATATGTCAAATCACCCTTGAAGGCTCTGTCCCAGGCATCGAAACTCCAACGATACGAATCCGAAGTTCGATCTCGAATACGTATCGAAGAGAATACCATCAGTACAAGTGGGGCAAGCGCAAAGACGGTTGCAGCAAAAATACCGAGACGAGCGCCTTTCCCTGGTGTTCCGGTGTAGCCACGCAAATAGCCCTCTGAGACGAGTTCAATCTCATTGGATTGTTGTCGTTGCCATCGTCCTGCTAATGCCAAAGCTCCTAACAGCACCAAGCCTTGGAGCGTCGCACCTCCAAGAACAAGTTGGCTTACATCAACCCGATATCCAGGAATTCCTGCAGCCCCGCCTTCAACGGCCATCAAGGCTTCGAGCGTCCACATGTTCGGCGCAAGCCAGCGAACCAAAGCAAACGATGTGAATGAGAAAATAAAGGTGAAAACAAACGCTGACAGAATGGATGTTTTCAGCATAGGCCACCAAAAGTAGAGGGCTCGATTCCACCGGCTGTGTCCGGCAGGAAGCATTCGAAAAGCATCCTCATATCGGGGTGGTAATGTCGATATCTTTGGTTCAACAAATCGAATCACAAGGGCAAGATTGAACCAAACATGTGCGAGAAGTAATGCGATGATATGGCCTGAATACTCAATTCCAATCATGGAAGACAGTTCACCGATCAATCCTGTTTCATGGCGAAGATCGATGCCCATTGAGTAAAGAAGTCCGCCTTCCTTGATCAGTGCGAGAAATCCCATTGCAGCAACAACGGTGGGAGTCACGAATGGGAGCGTCAATGCGGCTCGAATGATTCCAATGCGTTTCCATTCATAGCGACCAAGCCACCATGCAATGGGAAGCCCAAGGATAAGCGTAAGAAGTGCTGAAAGGATAGCCTGAGCAAACGTGAATGTGATGGCATCAGTTCCAAGTGGATGTTCATCGAGATGAAGAATTGCCTGAAATGGATTCATTCCAGTTACGAACACCAATCGATCGACTGCAAACAGCAGGGGCACAAGAATCATCGACAAATAAAGGGCTACAGGGACACTGCGTCCAAGAGTTGCCTTCATACTGCCAACTCAGAGCGCACGGGTTGCTTGACGCCAATCCATAAGCCAGTCTTCCATTTCTTCATCAATGCGCTCTGTTGAAATTTCAGAGGGCAAGGATGGAACTGGACTGTGATGTCGATAACCATCTGTTTCAGGAAGATCTTGTCCTTCGAGAACAGAATACATGTAATTGTTCTCAGGCATGTTTGAATTGATTTGATCACTCAGTAGGAATGCAATGAAGGCATCTACGGCTGAAGCAGAGCCTCCTCCATTGACTTTAGCGGCATACTCCACTTGATGAAACGAAGCATAGTCGATATCGATCGCTTGAGAAATCGTTGAGTTCCCACCAAAGAATGCCTCAACACCCGGCGAATGGCAGTAAGATACAGTCAACCAAGCATCACCGATATGCCCCTCTTCCCATACGCCATATCCACCGCTGTAATGAATTTCATAGGCCTCACTCCAGCCTGTCGTAAAGATGGCATCGTTCTCTGCCATGTCTTCCCACCATTCCATTGCATTCATCTCGTTTTGTCGTTCGAAGTAATCGATGGTGGCTGTCATGAAAGCACGGCCTGGCGAGGACGTGGTTGGACTGGGAAAAGCAGTCTTGCCTTTCCATTGCTCTCCTGTCAATTCTTCAAGCGTTGTTGGGACGGTCATGTTGTTCTCCTCGAGTGCTTGCGTATCGACATTCAAACAAACGTAGCCATGATCAAACGGCACTGCCATATCACCAGAATATGGTGCGAGGGCTTGTGGATTGATGTTTGGTAATGAAGCTGAATGTGGTGCTAAAAGGCAGTTTTCGAGGGCTGTTTGCAAGTAGGTATTGTCAAGGCCTAGAGCAAGGTCTGCTTGTGGCGCTTCTTTTGTGAGGAGGAGTTGTTCTAGGATGCCTCCTGCGTCGTCTGTACGAATCATTTCAATTTGGTATCCTGTGGAGTTCGTAAACTCTTGAAGAACCTCATCGCTCAAGGCAATGATGTCATACGTTACGATGGTCAAGGTCTTGTCATCTGCAGAAGTTCGAATCACACATTCGTCTGCAATTGTGTATTGACTCAAACAACCAGACAATGGAGCAAAAAGAAGGACACTGAGGATTAGACTACAACGAATCATTCCATTCCACCTAGGGTCTTGATGAGCGTATGGCAGCGATCGACGACATCCAGCGGGCTGCTACCGACAACATAGAGGGAAGGTTCCCAACCGAAATCACCGATGTCGAGAATAACATCGATGGTTGAATTTGAATCTTCAAGTCCAGTTCGATCAGCATCTGCGAGCTCCCATCCTAATTGGTTGCAGGCTTCTTGTACCGCATCGATATCTGTTCCTTCGAAATCACCAGGTGGTCGAATGTTAATGATTGCAGCTTTTGTAGCATCACTTTTTCTTGTCTCAAGAAGCATTTCGGCAAGATGTTTTGACGAGCCAAATTGGGGCTTGCCGTGGGTACGGAGTTCGCCTTCAACGGCAGTAATCTTGCCAGGTATCGCTGCGACTTCACTGGCTGAACTTGCAGAATTGAGACATGCAGCGATGTTCATTCCTACATTCGGAAGAACAGGGAGGACAATGCGTGCATCAAGACGACCGATCGCCCATTCAAGCCGGCGAATCAATGCGTGTTCATTCTGATCAACTTCCAAATCAAGCCCAGTTAGCGTTTTGTCAAATCGAAGGACTTGGTTTCCAGTAAATTGGAATTCAACAATAAATCGCTGACGAAGGAGTTCTTCGTTCTGGCCAACAGAAAGTAGACCACCCGCAATTTCTTTTGCCCAACCGTCGACAATGAGTTCATCAGCGGAGCCTGGAAGTTCCTGAACTGGCTTTTGATATTGTCGTGAAATGGTGCTTTGTGTTGTACCTAACATCGCTGCAATATTCATTTGCGACCATCCTTGGCCACGTAGTTCGCGTGCAAGTTGCATATGTAATCGGGTGAGCCAAGCATCTCCAGTTTCTCCTAGCATGGTCTTCGCAGAACGACACAGTTATTCAATCTATGTAAAGAAAAATGCGTTATGCATACAATGATGTTGGGCAGGTGAAGGGACCATCTTCAAAGACCGCTTTTACTTCCTTGAGCACATGAAGGCCGAAGGATTTCTCGATGAAGTCCTTGCCCGAGTCAAAGATTTCCTCGAATCCAGTCAGACTGAAACGAACATTCGAACGTCAAAACGACTGCAATCGCTCCAGAAAACCACCGATCTCAAGTTGCCTCTAGAAGGGCGTGGCCTTGAAGCCGCATTGGATGATATCGAATCTGTTCTTCGCCACTCCGTTCGTACAACTGCGCCAGGATTCATGAATCCATTGTGGGGAGGTTTGTCTGTCTCGGCCATTGCAGGCGAATTGGTAACTGCTGCAACAAATACTGCCATGTACACGTATGAGATTGCTCCAATAGCCACGTTGATTGAATCGTCCATTCTCAAACGCATGGCAGAATTAGCTGACTTTGGCACCAGTCAAGGAACCTTGACGACCGGTGGGTCTAACGGCAACATGCTTGGTATGCTTTGTGCCCGACAAGCCAAATTGCCACTCTCTTCGCATTCCGGCTTTGATGGCCAAAATATGGTGGCTTTCGTATCGGAAGAGTCTCATTATTCGTTTAGCATAGCATCCAATGTAATCGGTATAGGCCATTCAAATCTCATCAAGGTTCGATGCAATGAGCACGGGCAGATGCTTGTCGAATCACTAGAAGAAGAAATTCAGCGATCCTTGCGCAACGGTCAAACGCCATTCGCCGTTTTGGCGACCAGTGGTACCACCGTGCGTGGAAGCTTTGATCCTCTTCGAGAAATTGCAGCGGTTGCACATCAGTACAAATTGTGGATGCATGTCGATGCCGCATGGGGCGGTTCATGCCTCTTTTCACCTCGTTATCGCTCCTTAATGGATGGCATCGAACTCGCGGATAGTTTTTGTTGGGATGCCCACAAAATGATGGGTATACCCTTAATCTGTTCAGCGTTTATCGTGAAGGATGCTGAAATACTTCGTACGGTTTGTTCAACGGGTGCAACAGCCCACTATCTCTATCACGATACGGGTGCAGATGTTGATTTAGGTCGTTATTCGTTGCAATGCGGTCGACGTAACGATGCGTTGAAGCTTTGGCTCGCCTGGCGTGAAATTGGTGATGCGGGCTGGGCTTCGATGCTCGATCGGTTCATGGAACTTGCAGATTATCTGGAACAACAGGTTCGCTCCAATGAATCCCTTGAACTCGTCAGCAGTCGAATGTGGACGAATGTCTGTTTCAGATACGTTGGTTCATCGCCAGAAGAAGAGCGCAATCAACTCAATGCAGAACTTCGAGAACGACTGATTCGAGATGGCCGATTCATGGTGAGCCGAAGCACTGTGGACGAGAACATCATTCTCCGTTCGGTCATTGCAAATCGTAACATTACGGAGAACACACTCGATGCCTTCTTGGATACGGTAGTAGCACTTGGAAAGGATATTGAGCGAGGTTTACCTGAGCAGTAATACGGATGTGAAAAGAATGGGCGATGGAGAACGAATTCGAACTGCACTGTACGATGAACACGTCGCCCTCGATGGTAACATCGTTGATTTCCATGGATTTGAACTCCCAATTTGGTACTCCAACATCAAGGCAGAACATCTTGCAACCCGTGAATCCTCTGGATTATTTGACGTGTCACACATGGGAACGTTTCGTTTCTCGGGACAGAATGTTCGTGAATGGCTGGAAACGGTTGCAACGCAGAAGGTGTCTTCGATTCCAGTCGGTCGCTGTGCTTACACGCACTTCCTCGATAAAGACGGCTTCATCATTGATGACATGATTTTTGCAGTGGTTTCTGAAACAGAAATTCTGGGCGTACCAAATGCGTCAATGATCGACGTCATGTGGGACTGGTTCCAGAGCTGCTCGCCAGCCGATTCAGGAGTAACCATCGAAAATCTCTCACCCGCAACATCGATTATTGCTCTTCAGGGTCCACAAAGCAAAGAACATCTTGACGCTGCTTTTGGCGAAGGGCAACATGTCGGTCGCTTCAAGTGGTCGAACTTGACAGAGAACCAACTCGATGTAACCGGTTGGATTCAAGGCACAGGGTACACCGGAGAACCCGGATACGAAATTTTCCTTCCGAACGAACATGTTGCCTCGGTTTGGCGAGCGTTGGTCAATGCGGGAGCGACTCCAGTCGGGCTAGGAGCACGTGACACATTACGACTCGAGAAGGGATACCTTTTGTCGGGAGTTGACTTCCTTTGGCCTGGACTTGATGATGGATCGCATGCTTTCCTTGCGCGTGATTCTTGGGAAACAAATGTTCCATTTGGTCTTGATACCGAGCATGAATTTATTGGGCGTCATCGTGTTCTTTCGCATGCCTCGACGGACGAACGCTGGTGGGGAATCAAGTATCTCGAGCGTGGACCGCTCCCACGCCCGGGCAAAGATGTTCTTTCTCTTGATGGAACCAAAATTGGACAATTGACTTCGGGTGCTCCATCTCCTTCGCTCGAAAACACTGGTATAGGAATCGGTTATATTTCGGGGGTTCAGGAAGGCGATGAAGTCCTC
>JAPOIF010000089.1:0-2101 GCA_029979085.1 Methanobacteriota archaeon
AAATAAGTAATCAATCTTCACCATCTAGCAGATCGAGAATATCAGAAACTGCAGAATCCCAGGATTTCTTCTTGGATCTTTTTTGGTGCAACTCTTCATTTTCCAGTATCTCTAAGATTTCTTCATCAACGTCCGAATTTTCAGCCTTAATGTTGGTACGGGTGACCATTTCCATATCTTCACCAGCACGATCAGAACGGTCGACAGGGGTGATTTCCTTGCTAGGAACGGTTCGGCCTGCGTGATATTGTTCCGTATCAATATCCTCGCTACCCCATGCTTCTGAGCCAATTTTTCGGGCGAGCTCAGGCTCAGGCGGGCGATCTTTCCATTGGTTCTTGTTCGCAATGTTTTGGATAATGTTGCCTTTCTCGATTTTCTTTTGTTGCTCAAAAATCTCCAACACATCTTGTTCTGTTTGTTCCTTTCCTTTTGGTATGTATTGTCCAGCACGCCTTTGTTGCTCTTCCAACACTGCCCCATGGATCGGATCATTATCATGACGATGGGGAGCTACAGACATAGCCAGTAATTCTTTTGCAAATTGAAAGAAAGCATCCTCTGGAGGTGCTTTGGCCATCTCATCACGAATACGACTATGTGAAGCGATACACTTGCCACACCGTGAACTACCTGCTTCATCAGGCTCATCACACCAAAGGCAACACGCTTGGAACCCCATGTCCTTCATGGCTCGCCTTGGCATCGACATGTTGCTCATCGAACCCTAGTTGTTCAAACACATGAACTCTCGTACATCGCGAGCGAGGATTGAAAGAAGACCGGGTTTTGTGTATACCATGGTTCGAGACCCTCGTGCTGATATCATCGAACCAAATCCGTTCTACGGAACACAGCAGAAAATCCACCGAGTTCATGCAGGACAACAAACAAGATCGACCTCGCCAATCAACAATTTTTTCCGTGTAATGTCTCAAACACAACCAACATTACACAAAGGTGGAATTTGGCATTTTAGTGAGGAAGAAAAGAAACATCTTCTGTACGCTACTGCGGCGTTCACACTCGCCCTTGGCTTCATGGCTGCAGGAGGCCTTAGTGGACTTTCAATCAACGGTCCATCAACATGGATTCTTCAAATTCTTCTTTCCATGCCAATAATGCTGATAGCTGTAGGGCCAGCATTTGTTCTCCATGAAATAGGACACAAGATTATCGCTAAGAAAAATGGTTGCTGGGCAGAATTTCGTGCAGATCCAAAAGGACTCCAATTTGGTGTTCTCATCTCGCTTTTTCTTGGCGTACTTTTCATGGCTCCTGGTGCGGTGATGGTAGCCGGACTCGTCACACGGCGACAGAACGGCCACATTGCAATAGCAGGCCCGTTGGTCAATCTTGGATTGTTTGTAATCGGAATCCCATTGGGAGCGTTCTTGTTCATGCTGACAAATGCACAAGATTACAGCACAATTGGTTACCTACAAGACGGAACTCTTGTTTGGCAATCAATGGTTTACGACATTGTACTCTATTGGATAGGTGCAAATCTGATTCTTGGATTGTTCAACATGATTCCATTAGGGCCACTTGATGGTGTGAAAGTCAAAGACTGGAACAATGGTGTTTGGTGGGCACTATTCCTAATCTTTTTGTCACCGATCATCATCTATCTTGCGACACCATATTCGCCAATGACGCTCGTCATTTGGCTTTCGAATCTGGTTTAATCAAAGACCGTGGATTTCCTTGGACTTGTCATGGCTCCAGTGATAACATAGTCGGAGCAAGTTGAGATAGTGTCCTTGTCCATCCTTAGTCATCTTCTCGTGAAGAGGCTCGTTGCTCATGAACATGTCTCCCCAAACGTTGGCAGAAGTACCCTTCTTGCCCTTTGGTAGGTCAAAGACTTCGTTGGTTGTTGGTTCCAACAAGTTCTTCCAAACGATGGCAGGGTTGACAGCCATTGTAACTTCAACAATGATTTCATCTTCGTTGAGACCTGTACCAGTTTGCCAGGATTCTTCACCCATATCAGCAAGGAATGGTAGACACAGATCAATGATGGAAAGTCCAGTCATTGGATCAGCACCGGTCATTTGACCGTATGCTTCACGCATTCGACCACGGTCAGCACCACGTG
>JAPOIF010000089.1:2199-4233 GCA_029979085.1 Methanobacteriota archaeon
ATGGAAAGTCCAGTCATTGGATCAGCACCGGTCATTTGACCGTATGCTTCACGCATTCGACCACGGTCAGCACCACGTGCGCCAGTAATCATACGTAGCTTGTCGATGGATGTTGGTACGAGGAAGCGAATGTCAGTGTAGTAGACCAGTGCTTGTTCACTGCTTCCAGCAGGTGCGAAGATGTGGGAGAATGGCTGAGCGCCACTGCTTTCGCCGAGCATATCCATTGGGAACAAGGTCTTGAGGGCATTCGTAGCAACGGATTGCACAACACGTCGAATCAATCGCTCAGGAGCAGCGGAAACATCGTTGAAAGATTCCATGTACTCATCGAGGTTGAGAATATCGTATCCACGGACGGCAAGGATAGAGTGGACGTTTGGCCCGAGAATCTTGTCGTCACCAATCATTGCTTGGCTGATCCAGCGAGCACCCTTAGCGAAGTCACTGGCTGTAACCAAGTCAGCATAGGCCTTGTATCGGCGTGCAACACGGTTCATGAAGTCGGCTTGGTCAAGTTTGGTGAAGACCGTTGCAGCGTAGTTTGACTTGAGTGCATGGTCAGCAACTTGACTTGCGTTCACACACGTTAGGAGGTTGCCTTGGTCGTGAGGATAAAGCAACAATCGTCGTCGCTTTGCAGCGCCACCGAGTGAACCGACCTTTGGATCGGTCAAGAGATATCCGAGACATGCAGTAACTTCGAACAATCGAGCATACTTGTCTTCATCACTTGCGTTCTTGATCCATTCGTCGAGTCCTGGCTCAATGCAGTGGAATTCAAGAGGAACCATTTCTGAACCAGCCCCGAACATTTGTCGAACAGTGGATGAAGACATCATACCCATCATGGTGTACAACGATGTCTTTCCAGTGGTGAGGAAAACGTCAGTAATTCCCTCTTCACCGAAGGAGATACGTCGGTCTGGTAGATTAACCAAGAGATTGAATGCAGTAGCAGTGTCTCGGTTTCCGTCAACAGCTGGTTGAATCCATGTTGTTGGCTTGGTCATCAAGTATCCACTTGCATCCTTACCAAATCCAGCAGGTGAATATCGAATCCAACCCAATCGGTTGTTGAAAGCGACACCACGGTGCATCAATGAAGGATAGTAGACCTTGTCTTGTGGATCTGAATCTGGTACAACACCACGGTGGCCAAGACCCCAGAGAATTGGTTCCCATTCAGCAACACCGTCTTCGTCTCCGCCATTGCCGAGGAATGGGTGTCCGCTTGACACGGTTTCACCGGTCAGCATTGAGCCGCCCAATCGCTCCTCATCTCCTGTTGAACAGAAAAAGAATGTTTGCGTGGTAACAAGTTGCTTTGGCGTCCACATGTTTGCATTGACAACTGTCTTTTGCTTGAGGAAGTCGGAGAGTGTGCTTATTCGTCGCTCGAACTTGAATCGCTCAGATTCAATCCATGTTGATCCCAAAAAGAGGTTGGTGTTCAACAATTTCGGGCGGCCTGGGCCGATGTATCGAGTTCGAGGATCTCCCTTTGTATCATCTGTTTCGTGAATTGGCTCCCAAGGACCTTGAGTTGGGATGTACTTGAGAAATTCTTCATGATCAAATGGCATCTTCTGCGCTTCTTTAACAGAATCTTCGACTTTATCCATCAACTGAACATAGGTTTCAGTTGGGGTAATTCGTCCACTTTCTTTGAATTGTTTATGCGATACTGCTCGATGTTCCCACATTCTTCTTCACCTCAAAATTTCCTCTTCTTAACGGGAGTTTTTTCCTCTTCTTCGGGGCTATCCTCTTCTTGAGGCTCCTCGGCTTCATCTTCAGGGACTTCATCACCTTCTTCAAGGCTATCCCCTTCGTCAATAGAATCTTCATCCACCGAATCATCATCAGAATCTTCCTCATCACCGTCCGAATCTTCTTCTTCAGATTCAATGTCTTCCATCATAACATCAACGACTTCATCGATTTCTTGATCATCTTCAGGAATTGACTCATCAGCACCTTCTGTTTCTTCTCGAGGAAGAAGAAGTTGCAAAACAAGACCTAGTGTTCCTG
>JAPOIF010000089.1:4333-7271 GCA_029979085.1 Methanobacteriota archaeon
TTCAGGAATTGACTCATCAGCACCTTCTGTTTCTTCTCGAGGAAGAAGAAGTTGCAAAACAAGACCTAGTGTTCCTGCAACAGCCCCAAGGCCAACAATCATTCCGTTATTGATTCGCTGTGTTTCGTCAGCTTTACTGCTCGCTTCCATACCAGTCACAGGAGGAATTTCGTTTCCAGTTACATTTGTTACGATTTCAACAGCTGCCCATGCAGCAAAAATCAGCATGACAATTGAGAGCACATTTACAGTGGAGGCATTCGTTTTGACCCAATTGACAAAGGGCGTCTGACCATCTTCCATGCCGACGCCTCGCGACGTTTGCATATAACTTGTGTGCCTTTAATAAGGAAAATTAAACGAATCATTCATCGAGGTAGGCATTTTTTACCGGATTCTCATCAAGGTGGAAGAATGAATACGTCGCCCACCATGTGATGGTATCAAGTGCGTCAACAAGATTGCTTGTTCCACTTTGCTCTTCACCGTAATCCTTGCCGGTTGTATCCATCCAATCGATCATCTCGTCAAGTGTATCGCACGTTTGGTGATAACACCAATATCCATCAACGAGCCCACCAAAGCCCATTGTTACGGTTCCAAGATTGTCTTGGAAAGTGGCATGATCCGATCGAGCAGTAGTATCTTCGTAAACGATAATTTCTGGTCGATCTTTTGCTAACCAATCATCGACCTTCCATGTTGCAGCATCGTAACCTTCGCCGAGAAGTGGCGACATTTGTTCTTCAACACCAATCGCATCCGAACCAATCCACATTGCAAGCCCAACCATTCCTGGTTGATTCATGACATCATGGTCAAGACTTGGACCGATGTAAACTCGCATTGGCCACACCTCATCGTCTTTCGGATATCCATCCGGATCGATTTCCGGGTCTGGATCACAACCACCATCAGGCCCATGATTTCCTCCACAAGGTGCGCCACCGCCACCAGGCCAATTCACGCCAGCCATGTCGAGATTGACATAATTCGTTACTTCGACGTTTGGATTTTCGTTCTTGACCCATTCATCCGTCCAGAAATCACTTCCACGCTTCCCACCTTCTTCACCAGACCACAAACAGAAAACCATTGTATTGCGGGTACTGTATCCGGCCATGGCCTCTGCTACCGTGAGTACCATACTTGTTCCAGCCGTGTTGTCGTAAGCGCCGACTCTGGTTCCATAGGTTCGACCAAAGATGTGAGGGTCAAGCGCGACAGCATTGACGGGAGGAGCAATATCGAAGTGAGCACCAAACACCATCCATTTGTCTCTGTCAACTTCACCCCATCGATATCCACAGATGTTGTATGCTTCTGGATTTTGTGAACCAGTCATGAGTGAATCGTAAACAAACCGTTGGGTGATCACTTCAAGCCCGAAATTCTCGAGCGTTTGGATAAGATGTAAAGCAGCATCTTCGTAGGCAGCATTTCCTTGTCCTGCCCATCGATCGAGATAACCAAGAGCACCGTCGACAACATCTGTTGGATCTGCAGTTTGATCGCTGAGCATCGAGAGATAGTTGAACGTCGTCCGTCCGTTAACCACACCAGTCGAGTGACGCCCACCATCTGCCTCTGAATAGGCAGGAGCAGCTGGTCGTTCAATGGACAGAACGACAGGAGTAACGTCTCCGCCATTCATACTTGAGGCTTGAACGGTGCTCAAACTACCATTTTCACCTTCAATACTGGAGATGCCTTGTGCATTATCATCAGCATAACCACTACGTTCCCACCATGTTTTCCACGATTCGTTGAGGTTACGAATTGGCCAATGAACACGCTGATGCTCTCCGAGGAGAACGACCGCAGTGTCGGTGCGAGGTGGAGCAAGTACGGTTAACAGAACACTTTCTCCTGCCTTGAGATGAACAACAGTTGAATTTTGAACAAAACCAGTTTCAGGGTTCATCATCAGGTATGGAACAAAGGCCGAGAGATCACGTTCTGCAGAAATTGTGAGCCCCTGAAAAACTCCTCCAATGAGCGTTTCAGGAGTGATAGCAACATCACTTTCTCGTATTGAACCATCATCATTGCCTTCCCCGAAACAACCAGCGAGAGGAGCTAACATCATGATGCATACGAGACCGAGAGCCTTACTTGCATCTCTCCCCATGGTTCAACGCAAACCATCTCTCTATCTCAATTCTTTGCTTAAAATCACCATCAGAAACAGGCATATTGGGCGAACATCTAAACCCGAAATCAATCGAATTTGAGTCATGGCAGAAGACTCATCATCAACTCCACCAAATTCTGTCATCATCCTGCCAGGTGTTTCCCAAGATGAAATCGAGCCTAGGAGGCAAGCTACATCAGGCGTTCAAGATCCGGACTCGATCAAAAACTACCTCCATGTACGATCACAAAAGCCTAGAAATGGATCATTTGTTCTGAGCGCAGTCTTTTTTGTTCTTCCATTTGTCATTCTCCTTTCAAGCGATGACGTACTTGATGCGATCCCAATATGTTGCCTTCTTCTCTTGATTAGTTTTGTATTGTTCTCGATTAATTTCCTTCAAATCATGACTTGGGGGAAGGAGATGAAAAAAGCAAGAAAGCGAATCGAAGACACTGAAAAGATTCCATATCCTCCAGTTGCTCAGTGGCCTCAAGTAGCAGGAACTCTTTCCATTCTTGGAGGATTTATTGCTGCAGATTATGAAGGAATTTTGTTTCTTATCGGCGCAGGAATCGGGTTAGCATTCTTTCTCTACTATACGGTTCTCGTGCAACGACAAGAGAAAACGTTCGACCAACTCATCGAAGAATTGATTTGATAACATCATGAATTTATTCGGGAAAAACGGTTACCAAGCCGTATCAAAGATAGCGCTTTCATCTTTGAATGACTTGAATTCTAAGTGGTTACCACACGGATCAACGATGAACATGGTGGCTTGCGAACCTGGTTGGTTCTCAT
>JAPOIF010000008.1 GCA_029979085.1 Methanobacteriota archaeon
TTGGTTCTACCAAATCTTGCCTCGGCGAACATCGTGTACAAGATGCTTGAACAACTCGCTGATGCCGAAATGACAGGGCCAATTCTTGAAGGAATGAAGCACCCAGTTCAACTTGTGGCTCGCCAAGACGGCGTTCGTCATATTGTGAACATGGCAGCGATTTGTGTTGCAGACTCTATGCGAAAGGATTCCTACTGGGAAACGTTGGCAAGCAAGCCATCCGATTCTTGAACACCGTCTTCGTAAGGGATGGATGGGCGGCGTGGGCGCCAAATTGCACCCGTAACAAACCCAGCAACAAGTCCTCCAAACAACAGATTCGCCCACCCATCGATTGCATAGGAGCCAAAGCCTCGAATGACTGGGATTAGAAATGAGGGAATGATGCCTAAAATTGTGGTCCAAATGATTTCTGTGCGAAGGTTGCCTAGAACATCAGCACTCATTGGAACACGTCGCGCCGGTTCTTCTCGATGTGGAGAAAGAACGAACCTTAGGACGGTGTTTGGAAGTGGGCGATCGACCGGGATGTTCGATGTTGCATGCGTCCCAGTTTTACGAGGATGCATTTCAACGGCAAGCCGGTGATGTTGGAGTGGCCCATCTGTTTCACGAGGCCGTGGCCGTCCATCCATCATACCACCACGGTGGCTCGTTGCGGCGGCATCGCAGAGAATTTCTACAAAACCAGGTTCGAGATGAATATTGGAAAAAGCATGATTCCATTCAGGAAATGAGGGCAATCTAGCTTCCAAGTTCTGTTTCTCATTCTTTGAATCCAATGCCGTCTGAATCGTTGCTTGTAGCGATTCAATTTCATTGATGGTGAGTCCGGTCATCGGTTCATTAGCATGCTCTGGTGTTTCCGATTCACCAAGCAGTTTGGCAACTTGTCCGCGTGTCAATGGGTCTTTCAAGATGTAGAATGAAGGCAATCGCACTTCGTATCGAGGGCGTTGACTGGCGTAAATCCAGCCGCCTCTATCGCTTCCAAGCCATGAACTTCCGGAAGCGATTGGAATAAAATCCAGTCCATTGATCCTGATGTTTTCCACAAAATCACTTCAGTTGTTGTTCCATCAGTCTGTACCACTTCATACCCATTTCATGTTCTTCGAGAAGTTTGAACTGTTTGAATGGCGAAATGGAACGCATGTAACCAAAAGCAGCGAAGTCCACAAGATTCGGCTCCAGTCCTCCGAAAAACGAGTGTCCATCAAATGAATTCGTGTAATCAGTTAACAAGTCGTGCCAGAGTTTCTTTGGCGTTCTCCCATCCTTCTTGACCCGTTTCCGAGCAATAATCCCCCACATGATTGGGAACCCTGCCCATGCGTAGAGTCTTCGTGAGATGAATCCAAACTTTTCCAGTTTGGAGACACGTCGTGTAGTGCTCAATGCTGAGCCAAGTGAGCCATACAGAATGGGAATTGTTGCACGTTTCCAAGCCTCATCAACATGAGCAAGCATCGAATCGTATCGTTCAGTACCACTCTTTTCGCTGAGCGATTTCTTGTTGTATTTCTCATCGATGTAGTTCATAATCGGTGTTGAGTCAACGACCACTTCACCTTCTTCATCGGTAAACACGGGAACCTTGTTCCAGCCGTTTGTAAACGAGAGATCTTTCTTCGTACGCATGGCATTGACTTGAACTTCACGTACGTCGAGTCCAAGATGTTCGATGAGTCCGCGTACTTTCCAGGAGAATGGGCAAGTTTGCAACACATGCAGCGTAGCTTGGCTCATGTTCAAGTCCAATTGAATGACCTTCTTCAATCCTCGTTAAGGTCTTGGTCAGGGCGCCATCCAGGTTTCCAAAACTCTTCATTGTCCAACCATTCCATCCACTCATCATCTGCACAGGCAAGCAATCGATACGCACGACTCTCAAGCCCTTCCCTGTTGTATTCAGGTAGCGTTCCTTCAGCATATGCTTGATGCCAATTGACTTGCATTTGGCGGATTTCTCGTCGAGCCCCTTCCGGATTATCGAAGTTCATTTCGCAGACATCCCGCAACTCGGAGAGCCATTGACGCGTATCTTTCCGAAGAGGGTCATCGATTCGATGTCTAGCCGGTCTTTTCTTACCGAACGGCCACCAACCCATGGAGACTCTTTCAGCCTCTACGCTTTCATCTTTCGCATGAAGATGAAAAACAAGAACGTATTCGACGAAGCATGGGGCGAATTCATCTTCATCTTCATGGACGTTTGAAAGAACCATCGCTCAATTCTTTGGCGAATACGTATCGAGATCGTCTACAAAGTTCTGGCCTGAACGTGCATGTTCATACCGATGAATTGCCAAAGTATCTTTCAAAACTTGAGTCGATGAACGGGCAGTTGTTCCTTCTTGACGAGCGTGGAACAACCTACACATCTGTTGACTTTGCTAAGAAGGTACAGTCTTGGACGCTTCATCCATCCGATACACACATCGCTATTGGACCTGCGGAAGGTTGGGACAATCTTGGACAACACCTGCCACGAATCTCGTTATCTGAAATGACCTTTCCACATGAACTTGCAGCCGTTCTTTTCCTTGAGCAATTGTACCGAGCTTTTCAAATCATCAAAGGAACTTCCTATCACAAGGCTTGAGCCAATCCTAATCAATAGCAAGATGGAGGAAGAGATATGGCCGTTCCATTCAGTGATGAGGAAAGTTTGCGCTGGATTCTCATTGCCTTCGAATTTTTCATTGGAATTGCCCTTGTTTACAACAGTAAGAATCAACCATTTCCTCGACCAAGTGCTCGATTTGGTTGGCTGGTGATTCTCCTTGCTTCCCTCGTTCTCATCGGGCAGGCTGCACCAAAGCCGATGTCCATTTTTGCACACTTTGTTTTGCTTTCCGGTCTTGGAGGCTTTGGTTTGGTTGCAGGTGTCTATCAACTTGCGCAGACCCAACGAGACGTCCTCGTAGCACCGTATTCTGGAATGATGTTCTGTGTTGGAGTCGCAGGCCTCATGGTCTTGACCTGGGACGATCTTTCCAAAGTTGAACAATGGTCAGGATTCCTGACCCTCGTCGTTTTGGGCGGTGGAGAAACGTGGCTTATTTTCCGTGGCTTGTTGATCGGTAAACTGCCGCAGGCGTGGTCGCAAGCAGGCATGGTTGCACTCATTCAAGGTCGATTAACTGGGCGAAATGGTGCTATTGAATGCTTTGAGAAAGGCTGGGATGCTGATGAAGAGCATTTGAATCCGATGGCATATGTCGCTTTACATCGCATTCACTTGTTTCTTGGACAACATGATGAGGCTCAAACCTGGAAAACCTATCTTGACCGCGAAGGAGGGGAATCCGCAGTTGCTCATGAATTCATTCGCGCTATTCATGATGCCTTGACAGATCTTGATGCTCAGGCAGCGTTACGACTACCTGTTCTTGCAGAAGAAGAATAGTCGGATTCTTGGCATATTTTCTTGAATCCTTCAAAATCTACGCAAAAACGAGATAATTTAAAGAACATAAACGTCGATTTAGATACATGAACAAGCAAATCTCTGTCAAAGTGTTTCTCTGGATGGTTATGAGTTGGTCCGCTGCAAATCTCTTTGCCCAAGCGATTTACATGGGGATCAACGGTGTTCCTTTCGATGGTTTTGCCATGATTGATTCGCTTGGAAATTGGTATTACCTTGTTGTTGTTGTAGAAGTGGCAGTTTGGATGTATGTGGCTCTATACTTCGTTAAGCGCTTTCTAACCAAGGTGGATTCCCCGGCGCAAATTCATCCCAACCATTGAAATCAATATCCCGCATCAAATTCATCCGATGAGATTAAGGGGTGCCATGAAGAACATGCCCTCATGTTCAATCTTGACAGGGAACCATTGTTTTCTGGTCAACCCATGCTTTTGGAAGATTTGGATGAAAACGAAATCGAACGTTTGGACATGGACAACTTGAGTGTCCTCAGCATTGATCAGGTTCGTGAGACCCTTCCTGATGTTGAACGTCAACTCTCAACGCTTCAAGCGATTGTTGATGAAGCTCATGATATGACAGAAGAGATTGAAATTCTGCTTGAATCGCTTCCTCCAGAACACCCTCATGTTGTTGAGATGTCCGAGTTGTTGGGCGGACTTGTTGCTCATTGGCAACAAACGATCACAAACATCGAACGACATGGTGCACGTGTTGCAGGTCTAGACCCAGGACGAATCGAATGGTTTGGTGTCGTTGATAATCAATTGAAATTGTACTCATGGACATGTGGCGAGTCCGATATTGAGTGGTACTACGGTATCGATGAAGGTTTTTCATCCCGAAAACCACTCATAGAAGCATAACTTCCCAAGAAGTGAGGGGGAGCACATGGTTCGGATTGATCGAGTTCATACCGGTGGCGGAGATAAGGGCGAATCCTCCCTTGTAGATGGGAGTCGTCGATTGAAATCCGATTTGCGATTTTCCGTTGTAGGAGATTGTGATGAGCTCAATTCCATCATTGGATTGGTACGGATGGAAAGTACTCGCGTTCCAATGTACCATCGTGATGGTGGAGACCGTAAGGGAGCCGGACGAGTGCATTTTATCTGCGACACGGCACTCTCACGTATCCAGCACGAATTGTTTGATTTAGGCGCTGAATTGGCTTGTCCGCCAGAGAATTTACCCGAATATATGGTGCTCATCAATGAAACACAAGCAGATACGTTGGTTTCTGACATGGATGCATGGCTCACACAAGTCGAGCCTCTAACGTCGTTTATTCTCCCTGCTGGAGGGCCACCTCAGGCTGTTCTACACCATGCACGAACCGTTGCTCGACGACTTGAACGGGGTATTGTTCAACTCCGAGAACATGAAGGTGAACAATCTGTGCGTCCACTCGTCTTGACCTATGTTAACCGCCTTTCAGACTGGTTGTTTGTGTTGAGCAGGTGGATCACTGCAGTTCTTGGTGAAGAGGAAATGCTTTGGCAGCCTCTCGGTAAACGAGGGAAAGAAGAGGGTATTGCAAGTTCAATCCTTCGTCAAGCAGAACACGATGCTGACCTTGACACCATCTAATGTGTTGACTTTACTTTGTCCCATGCTTGACGTACAACGTTGCGTGTTTCATCATGCGTTAATTGTGCGAGAGCTTGTTCCCAATCCAGCCATAGGTGATCTCGATGTTCGTGCGATAAGGTGACGTCCAGGGAATCCGTTTCAGCGAGGAACCAGAAGACTTCTTTCTCCCGCTTTCGACCTTTGTGCCGGTACGTGTAGAAGGTACGCTCGACAAAGTCGTGGTCGAATGTAAGTTCTGTGATTCCAGTTTCTTCTGCCAATTCTCGACGTACGGTTGCGAGATGGTCGACATCAGTATCCTCAACGTGACCCTTTGGTAAATCCCAGTGACCTTGCGGGTATTGAAGCAATAAGATGCTGTCAATGTTGACCAAAACGACACCACACGACGTTTCCATTCCATTCCCTCTGTTAGCGCCTGTTCGGAATATGGTTTGATATCTTCGCGTACGTCTTTTGCCCAATAGGTTCAATATACGTCGAATTTGGACGGTAAAACGTGACAGACATATCCATGTTCCCAGATGTTCATCGAATCATTGCTGATTCAGATTTGGATGGGATGTGTGCAGCCGTTGTTCTCAAGAAGGCTTATCCAAACGCAGAAGTTCATTTCGCCCATGCTGCGCTGATTCGTTCTGGGATTATTGACGACCTTATTGATGAGCATACGGTAACAGTCGACCTTCCTTTTCATCCGAACAGTGGTTGGTATCTCGACCATCACTTGACGAACAAACCAACTGACGCAGAGGAAGACACGTACATCTCAAAAGGAGGAATTGTTCACTGGGATCACACACCCTCTGCTGCACGCCTTGCCTTCGAATTGTTCAGAGAGGAATTTGATTTCCCACACCTTGAGAACATCATGCCCCTTGTCGATGATCTCGACTCTGGAGGCATTTCTCTTGAGACCTTTCTCGAGGATGGTTCTCTGCTTCAATTATCACGTACGTTAAGTTACAGTGATGCAGACTACATGCATCATTTGCTTTCTCTTTTCCAAAACTGCACTTCGATGGAGGCGATTTACAACGACCCCATTGTTCGGGATAGGATGACTGAAGCTCGTCGTTCTCGTCAAGAATTGATGGAATTGGTGAAGGAAAAAACGACCATCGTCAATCGCCTTGCGATTTGTCGTCTTGAAGACACTGGATTTCGCTCAAACGGCTATCTCATAACAGCACACGCTGGAGAAGATGCTGATGCATGTTGCATCATCCATGGTTATTCAGACGGTGAAATTGGCGACCAATCACGACCTCCTCTCTCAGCGAGTTTCTATGCGAACTCCTTCCTTCCCGATGGGCAAAATCGCTTCGATCTTTCCCGTTTAGCTACAGAGTTTGATGCCCACGGGGGAGGTCACGCAAATGCTTGTGGATGTCGAATCCAACCCCCAGGTCTTGAGGCGAATCTCTCGAGGTGGATGGAGATGTGGGATAACCGTGAGGTTGATTTGGAATATCAAATCAGATGACTTGGAATGTGTAAATGAGTCCCAAGAATGCGTGAATCATCACCAGTGCCATCATCATATCAGAGGCACGGCCGTGCTTTGTTCGCTCAATCGAAAAGGACTCGTTGTTTTCCTTCATCTCCGCAGTCTTTCGCCCGTGACGAACAACAAGCCAGAGCAGAATCAACCCAATCGGTCCTGAGAAACCGTGAATGTTCTGTGGAAGCAGATCAGAAGTCCAATCATTATCGACGAGCATGCCAGAAATTGCACGAGCAAGGAAGGCGATGAGCGCTAAACAAATGCCTGACCAGAGGAGCCATTCTCCATGTCGTTGATGACGAGCAAGTGCTTGTTTCCGTTCATCTCCACGAAGTTTCATACCCCGTTTTCTCCAACCATATTGACGCAGGAGCCAGAAAACAAAGGCTGTGGCAAGAATTGGGTGAATCAACATTATCACCGTTCGAGTCACCATGCTTTCTCCCCACTGATTCTTCCGAGGGATGGTCGACTTGAATGCGTTTCTCTTGTGCTTGTGACTTCGGCGGTGAGTTGAAAGGTGGAATGTCGAGGGAATGCTGGGGGGGCGCGATGCAAGAATCATTTCTTGAGGCATGTCTTGAAGCAGGATTCAAGACAATCAAGAATCGCCGGCTCAATGCTGTTGGCAAATGCCCCGAATTCACCTTGATGGAAAAACCTTGGAAAGAACTGGTGAAACTCGCAGTCCTCGAGACAGAGATTCCAGGACAAGACGAGGACGGAGAAACCATTGCACCATCTCCACGTTTCCGTCGCGGGCGACGCCGCGGACGCCAACAATCAACGATTCCATCGCCTGATGATATTCAAACGATGAGTGATGAATCTCCCGCACTTCGATTTGCTCTTCTCCTCGTGAATAAGTTCCTGCATGCAGATCAGTGGTCTGAGGAGAATCACGCACCCCTTGAAGAAGAACTGAGAAGCGCGTGTCTCGAACAAGGCGTCCATCCAGTTTGGCATGAAATGGCAAAACGCAGCGATCTCTTCGGTCAATTCTCAGCCTGCCCGATTGTTGAATCGAAGACAACATCCTCGAAGAAGACGCTCGACCTTTCTGAAATCACTATCGATCCATTCGATGTCTCTTCATGTCTTGATGTTCTGAAGTCGATACCAGACAATCAATACAGCGCTGAGGATTTGGTGGCAATGAAACGTTTGGTTAAACGACTTTCCTCAGGAAAATGGCCAAATGTTGAATCGAATCTTTTGGAGTTTGAGGGGAACCTATCCCTCGTATCTCTGTTGATTGCTTTGAACACAAATGCGCCGACAGACTCCATTCTGAAGCGTCTTCGTAAAGCAAACAAATCTCTTGCTGAGCGCTATGAGCTAGCCATGATTTTGACCGGAGATGCGATTGAATGGAACGATGATTATTTCTCGCAGGATGAGGATGACCTTGGCAAAGCCCTTCTCAAATTGGTATGGATGAACGGTCCATTGGATCAAATGAATCCATCAACGGTGCAACTTGAAGTTGGGCTTGATATCCTCATCAAGGAACAAGCACCGACGAGTCGAGTCGACATCGTTCGCTGGAAGATGCTTCAATGCTACGTTGAGGAAGAGCGCAGTGATGATGCCCTTGAAATCATCAAGTCCATTTCTCTCGAACACGATTCGGACGCTTCTGAGTTGTTGCCACTTTTGATTCAACTAAACAATCCAGAGGGTTACAATTGGCTTGAATCGAATATGAAGAACATCGACGAAGGTGGATTGGTTTCGATTGCTCAAGAAGATGCATTACCAACCTCACTGAGAGCCAAGGCACTGATTTTACTCAAGAACCAAGATGGAGAAGGATGGATGGAGGTTCAATCCTTTGCCGTACATATCTTCGTTCAAACGCTTAATTTGGATGAGTTAGCCACCATTTTGATCGATGATGACGTTGCCATCCCAACCTATCCATATGAGACACTTATCGTAGCCCATCTCCTTGGCGCTCATCACGAAGAAGAGATATGGGATGTAGCACGTGAAGCTCGAAAGAAAGCACTTCAAATGATTCAATCCACAGACGTACCTGCCTCCATCAATGATGATGAACACAAACTCTTGCTTCTCCTTGAGGGGCGCATCGAGGAATCTGTGAACAAATTGAAATTAACAGATACATTGTCCAAGAAGGGAATTAAAGCCACCAATCAAATTGTCAATGCACTATCGTCAGGAGGGTCGCATCTTGTGGATGAGAAGCATCTCAACAATATCATTGAATCAATCGAAGAAGGTGCATTGACTGGCCTAAGGGATGCGCTTCTTCGAACCATCGTCTCAAAACTTCGCTTGAACAATGTCCGACTTTCACTTGAACGAGGAGACGATTCGAGTCAAGTCATATCCATTCTCGAATCCGTTCTGGCTCAGCCATCTGTCCCCTATCCAATCGTTGCTGGCGTTCGTGAGTTGATGTATGAGTTTGACCTTGGAATTGAATCACTCGTTCAATGGTATCAGTCACATCATCAACGATCCATATGGGCGCTTCTTGCACAAGCTACACTTGAGGCCTCGAGAGGCAAGAATCTCTCAGCCGCCCGTCTTTTCAAGCGCACAGCAGATTCAGGGGCGTTCGCTTACGATGAAGAGATTATGCTGTACCGAAAGGCCTTGATCCATTTTGCATTTGATAAAAAGTGGGGAGAAGCCAAACAACTGTTGTCAGAACATCCAAATCTACGTGCTGCGATAACGAAGCGCTTCCAACTCTATCTTGACGTTTCACACAAAGCTTCTATTCAAGAGACTGCAAAGGCAACATCAATCCTGAAGAATTTCGTTCGTCGTCAAGAAGTGATTGTTGAAGAGACAGAAGAAGGAGAGAAAACAAAAACCAGAACCGTGTTCAAAGAGGATGAACTTGATTTGCTCCACACCTATCCTGATGAACACCCAAAACCGCTGCCAAGAGAGCCGTTCATTGGACGTCTTCTTGCAGCAACCAATGCGTTGCAACGTGATTATCGTACGCAGAGTTCGAAATCATTCGATCGACGCTACCGCGACATTATGCTCATGCGTAATCCGGAAGCGATGGACATCCATACATTGGCTCAACAGGCGTGTGAGACCTCCCCTCTTGATGCGTTGCGAATTCTTGAACGAGCACAACTCTCAGGGCGTTTCCCACATCGGAAAGACTCCCTTGCAAATTTAGAGTTGATGTTGTTCCGTCGACACCAATCCGAGATACGTACTTCTGACCGTCGATATCTGAGGCATCTTCCGCTCAAACCACTTGTGTTGGTCGATACCAACATTGTCATCGATGCGCTGTACCAACGACTTCAGGAAAAACTCAATCGTTCCAACCACTTTGAGGATTCAACCAATCAGCGTTCTCACTTCGCTGGCTATCTTCTTTATCTGGCAGCGAACGATATGGTCGACCTTTGGTTACCGAAGGTTGTTCGAGGTGAAGTTGAGAACATTGCTCGTTCAAGCGATGATATACGAACTCGCTTCAAGAATGCGCTCGTCGACAATGATGTTCTGGAATCGACCATGTCAACTGAAAACATGAAATCAATCGTGAACGAAATCATCTCCGAATTCAGTACCTGGGATGGGAATTCCGATGAAATCGAAGCCGAAGCCGTGAGTGATGAGGTTAAATCATCCATGAATGAATTCTTAACGCAACATAGCGAGATCTACGATGAGTTAACAAAGATGCGCCACCACTATGAGGGTAAGAACATTCGAACAGAAATTGATGGCAAGAACATCTATCCACAAGCCCCAGATCGTATGATTATGCAATACGCAGCAGCACTTTCCAATCGACCGATTGACAACGTTGGCTCGATTGTTGTTGCAACCCATGATGGCGATTTTACCGTTGTAGCCCGTGCATTTGAGGAGCGATTTGGCTTTGGCATTGCAAAGAACAGTCGAACACTGAAGCAATGGCTTCGTGAATCATGAGCGTTGCCAAACCGCCCTGTATCGCAAGTGTTCCTCTTCTTCGTACTGAACGACGTACATGTCTGTTGGATTGAGCGTTTGTCCGATAGATTGGATGAAGGAACGTTCAAGAGGCCAAGGGGGACCATCAACTTCAATTTCATTCAATGGATTCTCCATCCGCCCAATGCATATCAGTTGGCCACCTTGGCCAACAAGAGGTGCGAGATTCTGTGACGCAGGTATGCGAAACACCTCAGGTATTGCTTGTAGTATGTGGACTTCAAGGACGAGGTCAAATTTCTCAATCCATGTGGGGTTTGGTTTGAGTAAATCCCCAACTTCCCAAGAGATGGAATGATGAGCGTGCATCTCCTTCACCCAACGAATCGCTGATTCTGAGAGGTCGAATGCTGTAACGTTCCAACCCTTTTCTGCAAGGTAAACCGCATCCTCGCCAAGGCCACAACCTACAATCAATGCAGAACCTTCTCGCCCAGCATATTCGTCCATCCAATCAACAAGGAATGGATGTGGTTCGCCTTTCGACCATGGAATGAAGGTCGAATCCTTTCCAGCAAAATCGTACAGATCCTCGAACCAATCAAGAGGTGCACCACGTTCAGATGCTGCATCGGAGAGGTTTCGCAAAATCTTCCGAACGTCGTCCATAGTGATGCCTTCACATGTGTGCGATAAGTGCGTCACCAAAGGCTGAACAGGAAAGCAGAGTCGCATCGTCCATGAGACGTTCGAAGTCATACGTGACTGTCTTTGCACTGATGGCTCCTTCCATACCTTTCACGATGAGATCTGCGGCTTCACTCCATCCCATGTGGCGAAGCATCATCTCCGCAGAGAGGATGAGCGAACCAGGGTTGACTTTGTTCTGTCCTGCGTACTTCGGAGCGGTTCCATGGGTGGCTTCAAAGATCGAAATTCCCGTATCGTAGTTGATGTTTGCACCTGGGGCAATACCAATGCCGCCAACTTGAGCAGCAAGAGCATCTGAAATGTAATCGCCGTTCAAATTCATTGTTGCAAGTACGCTGTATTCTGCAGGTCTTGTAATGATTTGTTGAAGCATGGCATCGGCGATAACGTCCTTGATGACGATCTCGTTGCCGGTTGTTGGGTTCTTCATGGTACACCATGGTCCTCCATCGAGTTCAACAGCTCCAAATTCTTCCTTTGCGAGTTGGTAACCCCAATCTCGGAAACCACCTTCTGTGAACTTCATGATGTTCCCTTTGTGAACGAGCGTGACACTGTCCTTGTCATTATCAATGGCATACTGTAGAGCCGCTCGAACGATTCGGTTGGTTCCTTCTTGACTGATTGGCTTGATTCCGATACCCGATGTATTCGGGAAACGAATCTTGTCGACACCCATTTCGTTGGTCAGGAAATCGATGAGTTTCTTGACGCCTTCCGAACCGGCTTCCCATTCGATGCCAGCGTAGACGTCTTCGCTGTTCTCTCGGAAAATAATCATATCAACATCTCCAGGTGTCTTGACAGGAGAGGGTGTTCCATCGTACCATCGAACAGGACGTACACAAGCAAAGAGATCCAACTTCTGGCGGAGAGCAACGTTGAGAGAACGAATTCCACCACCCACCGGCGTGGTCAATGGGCCTTTGATTGAGACAAGACCTGAGCGCATGGCGTCCAATGTGGCCTCTGGGAGCCATTCACCGGTTGCATTGAATGCTTTTTCACCGGCAAGAACTTCGTTCCAAGCGATTTGTTTCTCTCCACCGTAAGCTTTTGTGACCGCAGCATCAACAACAGAGATCATGACTGGACTGATGTCAACACCAATTCCATCACCCTCGATGTAGTGGATAATCGGGTTATTTGGGATGTGAAGTTTTCCATTTTGCATAACAACAGGTTCGCCGCTCATAGTTCTCAAATGGTCCCACCAATAACCACTTCAAGAACCAACCGACGCGATGGTTTCTATGAGAGCCAAGGTGCAATGGGCCGGAGGAACGAAACTGGACTGTCAAAACGAACGTGGTCAATCTATCGATGTTGATTGGGAAGATGGGCCTTCACCCATGCAAATTTTTCTTCAAATGATCGGAGCATGTTCGATTGTTGACGTCGTTGTTGGCCTAAAGAATAGAGAGTTCGGTGAAGTCTGGGTCGATTTAGATGCTGAACGAAGAGAGGAGTATCCACGCTCTTTCACGAAAGTCAACATGATCTACCACGTTGAAGGCGATGTTCCGGAAAAATTAGTTCGCCGCACTATCGAAAAGTCTCACGAGAAGTACTGTTCTGTTTCCAATTCGCTTAGCAATGATATCGAAATTACTTGGGATCTCATTTTACATTAGAAATAAGAACTCGATTTAAGCGATTGAATCGCTTGCTTGAATGCATTTTCCAATAAGTCATACAACGGCTTCCACACTGATGGTATGTCTCGCTCTTCGACGAAATCAAACTCTCCTGAGTTGTGTTGGACACGGACGCATGGGCGAATCTGCTGATTACCTTGAAGTTCGACGAGCAACGACAAGCGATATTCATCATCTGACAATGTTACTCGGGCGGAATTCAGATCAATGTTCTGAGCATTCTCTGGAAGAATTTCAACTCCGTCATTCGATTGCTGACGAATGGTATGTTGAGCAAGAACTTGCAACAACTCAGCCACAAGAACGGGGTCGAATGTAGTCGGCACTTCCTCATCCTCGGTCAAGATACTCTGCAATGGATCCGAGGTAAGATGTTGTTGAGAAGAGGGCGTTCCAAGTTCAGCAAAAATATCCACGTCATCAACATCGAAGTCTTGACTGATGGGTTGTTCGAAATCCATGTTATCGCTATGTCCTTCATCCTGTTCCCCTTTTGAAGTATTGTTCACGTTGTATCGAACATGAAAGATTCAAATGGAGGCTAATTGTGGTAAAATCAGGGGATTTCAATGCGAGCAACAGTTGCGGTGATTGTTCTCGCCCTTCTCGCTCAAGTTGCCGTTTCTGCACCATCAGGCATTGGTTCTGCGGCAAATGAAGGATGTTTGTGCCATGGTGAAAAGAATACGAACACGAATGTTGAACTCCATGGGTTACCAAAATCGTTTGAGTCGAACACCTCCTATAACTTCTCAATCGTAGTAACATCCCAAACCATTCCGCAGAATACAAATGGAGAAAGCGGTGGATTTCGTTTGCTTGTCACAGGGGGCTCCATCTTTTTCAATGAAACAGAGGGACTGATCCAGGTATTGGATGATGGATGGACGCACACTGAACTTGGGAATACTGTGAGAATGTGGAATTTTTCACTAATGAGCCCCGCGGACAACTCTTCCTACGTTGACTTAACAGTCTATGGAAATGCAGTAAATGGCAATCAAGCAAGTACTGGCGATGAGTGGAATAGCCTCGATTTACGTTTACCTGGAACACAATATGAAGGTGAAATGCTCGGCGAGAAAACGGACGAATTCAATCCATTGGACTACACTGTTGGAATGGTTTCCATGCTCGTCCTTGTTGGACTCTTAATCATCACAATACGTGATTGATCAATTAACGAATTCAATGGTACTGCTACGAAGGGCTTTGAGTTGACGTCGCTCTGATGAACCATGAATTTGCTCACTTTTGACACCCGTCAAAACAAGCATCACTCGAATTTCATCATCGAGCGTTTCGTCGACTGCTGTACCCCAGATGATCTTTGCATGCGGAGAAATACGTTCAGTAATAATTTGAGCACAGCGTTCAGCCTCTCCAAGTGTCAGATTATTTCCTCCAACGACATTGATGAGGGCACCTCGAGCGTCACTAAAGTCAAGGTCGAGGAGAGGAGAATGCAAGGCTTCCAATGTTGCTTCTTCAGCTCGACCAGGGCCAGACCCTGCACCAAGACCGATCATCGCTACCCCGGCTCCAGAATGGATAACGGCCTTCAAATCTTCAAAGTCGAGATTGACCATTCCATCTCGGGTAAGAAGTTCAGTTACGCCAATGATGGATCGAACGAGGAGTTCGTCACCGACTCGAAAAGCACTAGCAAGTGGTAAATCCTTGACGCCTTCAATTTCAAGGAGACGTTCGTTTGGAATGACCAGAATTGTGTCACAGTGTTCACGTAGTCGCTCAAGTCCCCATTCTGCATTTTCCCTTCGAGTAGCTCCTTCGGATTTGAAAGGATAGGTAACGACTGCAATTGTCATAGCTCCTTGTTCCTTTGCGAGTCGGGCAATATGTCCTGCTGCACCAGTACCTGATCCACCGCCCATACCTGCAGCAATGATGGCAAGTTGGGTATCGGTCGTTATGGCTCGAAGTGCCATTTCAGATTCGAGTGCAGCAGCCTCGCCCTTGGTGGGATCGCCACCAGCACCTCGTCCTCGTGCCGTTCGTCCAATCAGTACCTTGTGCTCAAGAGGAGACATGAGAAGAGCTTGTGCATCTGTATTGATGGCATACCCTGTAACAAATGAATTCTCAAACAGTCCTTCTGCATCGAGTCGTCCAACTGCATTGCACCCTGCCCCCCCGACACCGTAAACACGGATTCGAGGTTGAAGTGATTCGAGAAGAGCTCGTAACTCTTCGTCAGTACCTTGACCACTTGGTTGTGGGTCAAGTTGTGGCACAATTTCCTCATCGGAGAGTTCCAAAACTCGTTCAATCAAATGGCGCATGGTCGTTAACTTGCTTCATCCTAACTTGAATGTATTGCACCGAATTTCCATGATGGATGCGTTTTTCCACTATCGCATCAATCGCGGAGTCCTTCTTGGGTGACTTGGTAAACACATTCGCCATCTGGCAAGTTTGGAGAGTCGACGAGTCGAGCGATTCGTCGTCCGCCCTTAGCCTTTCGAAGGTACAGTCGGAAGGTGGAAGCGTGGGCGAGAACGTGGCCGCCAATTGGTTTTGTTGGATCTCCCCACATTGCATCGGGTTTGGAATGAACTTGGTTCGTCACTAAGACAAGCGCGTTGTTCACATCAGCGAGTTGCTTCAAGTCTTTGAGATGGCGGTTCAATTTTTGTTGCCTGTTTGCAAGCATACCACGTCCGATGAATTCAGCACGGAAGTGGCTTGTCAATGAATCGACGATAATCATCTTGACGTTGAGACCTTTGCTCATTCGCTTGATTTCTTCTGCAAGGAGCATTTGGTGTGCAGAATTGTATGCGCGAGCAACGTGTATGCGACTCAAGACCATGTCTGGATCAAGACCGTGGCCACGAGCCATTTGCGTGATTCGCTCAGGTCGGAACGTGTCTTCAGTATCGATGTAGAATACATCACCATCGAAACCACCGTCTTCAATTGGCATGGTACAGTTGACAGCAAGTTGATGCCCAATTTGGGTCTTACCAGAACCAAAAGCACCGTAAACCTCGACGAGAGCCTGGGTCTCGAAACCTCCGCCAAGAAGGTCATCGATTGATTGTACCTTTGAGGAAAGCTTCTGTACTTCTCGGCGACGGTCTAGAAGAGCTACACCAGAAACGAAACCACCGATATTGGCCATTTTCTTTGCAGCATTGATAATTTTGCCTGCAACCGCTTCACCAAGTTCAGCTTGCTCAGCAAGGTCTGCAGGCGACATGACTGCAAGAGAGAGAAGTTCGTCAAACCCAGCCTCACGGAGTTTCTCGGCCGTTGCAGGACCAACACCGGGGAGGTCTTCGATCTTGACCTCAGGCTCCTCTTCATCTACGGCTTCCATTGGTATCACTTCATCCTCAGTCGGGACTTCATTGTTCTTACTTGTTGTCTTCTTCTTTGTTTTCGTGCTCATTGTATCACTCATGCCAAACCAGTGGCTGAGGGTATATCAAGCGAAGAATGGGACAAACCTTCAGTGAAATCTGAAGATATGAGCGCGAAATCACTGCATGATATCGATTTTCACTTTTCATTCACTTTCAGAATTCTCTTCTTCAGATTCATTGTTTGATTGGTAAGGGTTGGGAGCCGATTCCTCCGCTTCATAGAGAATAACAACAATATGATTGATGTTGATTCTGTCTTGCCCTTGATCGATTGTTAGTTGAAGATCGTGCATACCTCGGATTGGGAAGTTCAGGTCAATAGACCACGATGCATCTTCCCCATCTTGAATTTGGGTTGACTGGGTGCCTTTGCTAGCTGAGTTTGGGTCGGTTAATTCCCAGGTTATGCTCACAGGACTTCCAAGAGGAGTTTCTGGATTCTCAACGACCGAAGCGATTGTCATTTGTCTTGGATTTGAGGCTTCGTTCCCTGGTGTTGTATTGATTTCCATCGTATCAGGATCGCCTGAATTTGCTTCACTCCAATCGATGGAATGTTCGACTCGAACAACAACGGTTTGATTCGCTGTGTTTCCGTTGATGTCTGTTGCGGCCAATACAATCGTGTACATTCCGTGAATTTGGTACTCTACATCGATGTTTGCTGATTCAGATGCATCAATGGTGATGGCCGAACGACCATCACCCGGCTCAAGTGAGAAGGTTTCCAATCCATAATCCGACGTTGTTCGAGCAAAATCAAAACTAAAGGTAACGCCGGTAAAAGAAATCTGTGAACCACCAAGATAGGATTGTTCTATTGTGCCATTGGTTGTATCGTAGTGCACAACGAGGTTGATGAGTTTCTCTTGTTCAGAATCATCATTGCCAAAACAACCTGCAAGCATTGAACACATCAAGAGGGTGGCGAAGAGAACCGCTCCTGTTTGCCCGCCCATGCTGTATCTTGGAGGTCATCCTTGAAGAAGACAGTGCCGAAAGAGGATGAAAAAATACCACATCGGTGGTTTCAAAGGGAAGGACTGTGGCGTTTGGCTTAGCGAGGTGGGGTAGTCTGGATATCCCGTCGGGCTCATAACCCGGAGATCGATGGTTCAAATCCATCCCTCGCTACCACTCAAGAATACTGATAGTAATCGTGTTTCGGCTGCAGCGAGTCCATTGCTGACTGAAGACGTTCGTTGGCAGCCTGGATTCCATTTGCGATTTCGTCACACTCCTTACGAATACGTTGGGCTTGACTCACACACTCTTGATGGTTGTTTGAACACGTCTCCAGTACCGCCAAAACAGGATCGATTTGGCTTCCAGGAGCGTTTTCCGGCCTTAAAAAATAGGCACCGTTGTCTAAAATCACAGGTCCTGAGGCTTGGACTTCAGTCGCTAACAGTTTGCAATGTTTGGTTTTCGAGGCATCAACCTGACAGGCGGCAAGAACGGCAGCAAGATTTCCAGGCGTATTCTTGTGCGCCTTGAAGAAGAATTTCTTTGCTTTCGATGCCTTTCCTGCTTTTGCATACACACTTCCAATGGTTCGATAATCTTGCTCAATGGGTGTGAGTTTTGAAAGAAGAGAAGGCGCGGTTTGCGACAAAATCTTTTCCAATTTCTTGCGCTCTCGAAGAAGGACAGATGTTGCTTGAATTGCCAATTTGTTCTTTCCTCGTATTGAAAGCACTTCTGCAAGAATCCGAACTCCTTTGACGAGTAATGTTTGCATAGCCCCATCACGCTGTTTGTTTGCCAGCAACATTGAGGTAAATTCACTCGCCATAACTTCAACCATCTCGTGGCGCTCCTCTTCGAAATATCGAATCATCTGTGAAAGCGTTTGATTTGGATCGGACATTCCAAACATAAACTCACCTCATTGACCGTTGGATGCGGCGGTTAGTGTCGTGGTATCCACTACGCCAACAAGCGTTCGGATATGATTGAGTATAAGATTTGAGAGTTGAGAAAAATCATCCAAAACGACCTTGCAATAAACATCAAATTCACCAAAAAGCACCATAGCTTCCTTTATTTCAGGCATTTTGTTGAGTTCGGATACAACATCTTGCTCCCGCCCCGGCTCCGTTGTAAGAAGGACGAGGGCGATAGCGGCCATACTGAACCATTCTGAACCTCATGTTTAATTCTTCACGTCGTTTGGTTGAGACGAAGAGCATGCATCCAAACGTCGTTGCTTTGACTGGTTCACCGGGAACGGGGAAATCGACGCTTGCTTCTCGCCTCAAAGAACATGGCTTGAGCGTCATCACGGTTGAAGAGATCGCCAGAGACGTCAATGCCCTCTCACAATCCGAAACGGGAATTGAGGTTGAAACCTCAAAACTCGTTCATTGGGCATGGGATGGAGGTGAAGACTGTATTATCGATGGCCATCTCTCACACCACTGTTCAATTGATGCGATCATTGTTTTGCGTTGCCATCCATCCGAATTACGACAACGGCTGGGACATCGCGATGGCTATGACATCAAAAAGATTGAATCGAATGTTGAATGGGAACTCCTCTCCGGAGTGTGGTCAGACATCATCACTTTGCATCCTCAAGCAAGAGTGATCGAATTTGATACAACAAACGAGCAGGTTTCACTCCAATCCATTCTTGATTTCATTTCGAACCACGACGCATCGAAATCCGTTCAAGAATCCATTGCAGATTCTATTGACTGGATTGGAACTGGAAATGTTGCCGAAAGCATATGACCCCTCTTCACTTGGTTGAAATGATTGAGATGGCTTTAGAACAACTCAGAAAACGCTGGGAATCCGTTGCCTCACCGCTTGTTTCTGGACTTGGAAAAACCAATCCAGCAATCCTTACTTGGCTCGCCCTCCCCGTTGGTCTTGCAGCAAGTGCACTTGTTTTTCTTGCCCCAAAAAGCGATACTGGAGCCTTCATGCTCATCGGTTCCGCCATGCTGATTGCATTCTCAATGATTCTCGATGGTCTCGATGGCCAACTCGCCCGACAAACCGGGCAAGTGTCTCGATGGGGCGATTACCTCGATCACACGCTCGATCGTCTCCTCGATGCGATGTGGGTCATCGCCATTGCTTCAAGCCCTGCTTGGGTTGATGACCCGGCCATTGGTTGGGCTGCCGCATGGTTCACAATCCTAGGATCCTATATGGGAACTCAAGCCCAAGCGGTAAGCGGCGGTCGGAATTATCGAGGTTTTTCTCGTGCAGATCGAACCATCTTGACCATTGCTGCACTTGCTTTGACGGGTATTTTTTGGCTCATTGGCGTTCAAGATTACTCAGCCGCTTTTGCTCCGTTTGAACATCTCGAATTGAACCCACTAACCGCTGTCGTCATTCTTTCCGGTCTTGGTGGAATCTACACGTTCTTTGTTCGTTTCTCGCAAGCCAGAAAGGAGATTATTGCTCTCGATAAGGAACAACCTCTTGAGCAACCAAATCACGATGAGTCGGAATAAATCTGTGAGGAACAAATACGTCGGTTGTTCTTGTTATTTATCGGCATACTCTTAACGGGCGGCGGCGACGTATTGTGTGATGGGTGCGAACGCGCTGAACCGTAGTCTCCAACCGAAAGCCGTCATCATGGTCTTCCTCATGATGCTGATGCTTGTTCCACTGACGCCAGTTTCCACTGCTGCGGATACGAACCCAGACAACCTGCAAGCCCAACATATTGCTGCAACATTCGACCCCGTTTCAGAGACGACGACCGTTACGTGGCAAAATATCGACAGTTACAACACGAATGTTTCAAAATACCACTCTGCAATCTACGTCGTATATCGATACACGGAGCCAATCACCGACTTAAACATCGATTTAGCACAGGAGATCGACTCTGTCACTGCGTGTCCTGCCAACATCTATCTTTCGACGCTCAATTGCCTGAGTTCAGCAGGTAGCGATCCATCTGCACAGCACCCCGGACATAGCGTTTCCTACCTTGTAGGAGCAGGCACGAACGATACGTTCTACTATGCTGTCACAATTAAATGGGATTCATCGGGTGCAAATGTCGGCTCGCCAAGTTGGGTAGCTGACGTGTCCTTTCAGGAACTCAACCCAGATGTCTCGTCCATGACCATCGGTGTGGAAGAGGTGACTTCCCCGGTTGAGACGCCATTGTTTTTCCGAGCGGAGTATTCGCTTGCAGACAGTGAAACGACTCTTGACTGGATCAACTACCACAACCTACCAAATTCCGAACCTCTTGTGGAAAACACCACCATCCTCATTTGGCGTTCAACTACAGAAATTAATCGTAGCAATGGAGGGAACGTTTACCAAGGACTCACCGTTGCCACATTGATTGCGAATATCACCGATGCCAATACATCATCCTATGTGCATACTGTACCTCCAGACACCAATGAGGAGGCATACTATGCCATCACCTATTTCATCCCAAACAAGACAGAACCTGGTGTCGACTTCATCGATCTCCGCTTCTTATCTGGCAACGCTCTCACAGTACCCGTACTCGAAGACAATCGCCCACCAGCCCATGTATCAACCTTCTCAGCAACTTTTGATGATGAACGGGTGAACCTCGATGGAACAGGATATACTTACCTTCGATGGTATGGTGTAGCAGGAGAGGATAACGAACGCTACGATGTTTATGTTTCTGGTACTACTATTAATTCGATTTACCAACAAGGCGTGATGTTTGTTGGATCCATGTACGAAGACAACGCAGTTGAAGACAATAATACTCGATACAACTTTACTCGAAATATACCTGTTGGTACGCTCGGGTGGGCGCACTACTGCGTGGTGACTGTTGACGCAATCGGCCTCTTCGATGATACATGCGTAGCTGGATCCCGTGATTCCGTCGAGGAAGACGCCTTTAGCAACTGGGAAAAGGAACCAACCGACGTTCAAGCCGAATTCATCGGTGATCGAACAGTGCGTGTTACGTGGGTGGATCAACTTGGCGTCGAGGGTGAGCGATACCACATCTACTCAAGCATGGGCACACCGACAAATCCTCAGCAATTTGCAACGCAAACGGCTTACCATGGATTTGTGAACGATAATACGCAGGTGTTCGATATCGTTCTTGGGCCAGAATACGACTCTGGAGCCGGTGGTAATCTTTTCATGTATGTTTATGTTACAAGTGAGGCACAATACATTCACGAAAATGGATCGTACGAATATCTTGGTCTTGACCAGAATGAGGCCGGCCCTGTCGAGATTGACATTACTGCGCCAACATGGCCACAAATAACGAATGCTGAAAGCCGAGGTGACCTTGGTTTCGTCGCCATGGAATGGGGGAACTTGCAAGAGGCGAACGAGACGTACCAAATATGGCGTTACAACGGTAACCCGTTTGAAGAATCATCGAGCAGTTCCAACGACGATGAAGGCTGGGAATTAGCATTGGACAACATCGATGTTGGATTACAAAATTCTGCAACCATCATTCGAAACGTACCAATTACCAATGGTTCAGAGCAAGATGCTTGGTACGCAGTTACCATTTGTGACCAATTCAACAATTGCAACAATGAAATTTTGGAAGGATTGAATTCAAAACTCCTCCGCGAGGACGCACGACCTCCGTCAGTTGAAATGATCCTCGTCGACGAAGATGGAACGCCTTACACAAGCCCTTCACTCGTTCCAGGCTTGTACACTGTGAAGATTGAAGTCAGTGAATATCTCAAGACGACACCGTCGATCGAGGTCTTCTCAAGCGGCGGTTACAACGAAACTGCTGGCGGAGCGTTGATGACGCAGACAGCGGACAATCAACTCGACCCTGACAAAGGACCAGAATACAGTTTTGATTTCAGAATTTCAGCATCTGAGAAAGCAAGTGATATGACGATCAGAATGACGCTTGTCGATCTTGCAGACAACCAAGGTGTCATCACCAACACATCGTACAAGATCGATGCACAATTGCCGACCATCGCTGTGTATGCACCTTCTCCATCTTCTGAGGGCTCAAAGTATCTCTACGGCAACAAAATCAACCTTATGTTTGCTGCTGAGGATGATGTTCAAATCGCTGAACTCCAATATCGGTTCACCTTCAATTTCGGCGGTTTGACTGGGGCAACCAGTACATCTCCATGGGCCAATGCAGAAGGAATTACCGACATCAACGGCGACGGAACCTCTCTCGTCAGCGATATGGACTTCTCAGCAGGTACATTCGACGCAGGCCAGCATGCAATCACGGTACGTGCAATTGATACGGCTGGTAATCAAAGGACTGCGCAAGTTGTGTTCGTTGTTGACTTCTGTCGAAACAACCTCGAGGGTGAGACAGTTTGTACGTTTGAGGAAGATCTCAAACCTGAGCCAGAACCTGAAATTGTCACTCCATCCATGAGTGAACCACCTTACGTCTTGGTCTGGATTGCAGTTGTGGTCAACATTGCCATCTTTGTTGTCGCCTTGTTGATTGTTCAAGTGAGTTTGTCCGGTCCGAAAAAGAAGAAGAAGAGCGGAGATGAAGATGAAGACGACGACTGGATGTCAGAATTCATCGGCACAACCCAAGATTTGGATATGGATGCCATCACAGGAACAGGATCGGCTGCAGAAGAAAAGAAGGAAGAAGAAAAGAAATCCGAACCTGCTGAGCCTGAGGACGAAGACGATCCATTCGCAGTCAATGTTGTTCAACGCAAGACACGTCGAAAGAAGAAAGCCGAAGAAGAAGAGGAAGACGATGATGACGATGACGATCTCTCATGGGCTGGTCTCGACGATGACGACGATGACGATGATGACGATGACGATGATGACGATGACGATGATGAGGAAGACAAACCTCGAAAGCGCCCCGTTCGAAAGCGGCCTGCAAGAAAGACTGCTCCAACTCGTAAGCGCCCTGTTCGTCGCAAGAAGAGCGAAGACTGAATCGTTGATGTGGTCAAATGTCTGAGCACATTGAACATCATCACCACTCCGTCCTTGATGCGTTCAACCCACTTCATAACAAATTGAATTGGTTGCTCCTCGCCGTCCCGTTGACGTTGTACTTTGAGTTTCAACACAATGTTGAGATGACGTTTCTTTTCTCCATGATTGCGATTATGCCCCTGGCGTTCCTTATGGGGCATGCTACAGAAGAAATCGCACTACGAGCGGGTGAAAACCTCGGTGGTTTACTCAATGCTACGTTCGGAAACGCTGTTGAAATCATCATCGCAGGTCTTGCCATTTGGACGGCAGCTCATCAAGCCGATCAAGCCGATGTCATGATTCAATTGGTTCAAGCAAGCTTAATCGGAAGTATCCTCGGAAATCTCCTCTTGGTGTTGGGGTTGGCTCTCCTTTGGGGAGGGTACAAACATCGTACGCAAACCTTCAATCAAGAAGCCCTTTCCATGAATGGAAGTTTGCTTTTGCTCGCAGTTCTAGCATTGATTATTCCAGCAGCAGCATCACACACCGGGGCGGATTCTGATATCCTGAACCTATCACGATATGCCTCACTCGTTCTCCTTCTAATGTATGGCTTGTCTCTTTTCTTCCAGTTTAAGACCCACTCGGATCTCTTTGATGTGACCTCTGAAACGGAAGAAAAAGAAGAACCGAAAATGACAACGAAAGACGCTTGGATACTTCTCATTCTTGCGACTGTTTTGGTTGGATGGATGGCCGAAGTTTTGGTTCACAGCGTCGATGCTGCAGCGGAAGGATGGGGCTTACCTACCCTGTTCATCGGTGTTATCCTGCTCCCCTTCTTCGGAAATGCAGCTGAACATTTCACGGCAGTTCTCGTTGCTGGAAAAGACAAGATGGATCTCTCCTTGGCCATTGCCATCGGTTCAAGTGTCCAAATTGCGGTCTTCGTTGCACCATTGATGGTTCTCTTTGCTTGGGTTTTAGGTGTGAATCTTTCATTGGAATTTGGAATCCTTGAAACCGCAGCGACCTTCATGTCGGTTCTTGTGGCGAATTTCATTCTCAACGATGGCAAAACCAATTGGCTTGAGGGCGTTATGCTTCTTGCTTGCTATGCTATCCTTGCATTATCATTCTTTGAGGTGTGAGTATGTTGGACTCCTTCAACGGTAGAGGAAAGGCTGGAGTCTTCTTCGTCGTTCTTGGAGGTGTCTTCCTTTTGGTCGGTATGATTGGTTACACATTCACTGGAGAGATCGAGGATGTACCGACGCCAAATACGCCAAATCAAGCGTTTTTTTCCGGTGAACCGTTGCCAGAAAATTTCCTAACTCCCTTGGTCGCAGCTGAATTAACCATTACCTGGGATCGTGATGATGTTTGGATTGGTCTTGTTGATGCGGATGAAAAGAAGCGCTGTGAGGATGTCCCTAGCAATTTCTTCACACCTGGAATGGGTTGTGACGGAACGTCGACGAATTTTGTAGCAGGCGATTCTGGAGCCATCGCCAGTGAGGGTTTCACGTGGGAAATGGAGCCAGGGTCGTACTACGCTGCTCTTGGGGCAAAAGATGGAGCACTGCCTGCTGGAACCGAAGTCGTTGTCTCCTACGAAGTTCACCTTGGGCATTCACTGCTGAGTTTGCTCATCGCCTTTGGCGCTCTTTTTGCTGGCAGTGTCCTGATGTATTACGGACGAACCTAATCACTCAACACCTTCGTAGTAGGATTCGACTGCATGGTCTAATTCATCAATGATGGTTCGTTCATCGAGCGATAATGTTACGCCATTCTTCCGAAGAGCCTGTCCATTGACCCATACATCCAGACATTCTCCTCCATTGTAGATGAGATTAGCCAAATGGCGATTGTTTGAACGACCGAGAGGCCGCATACGGATATCATCCAAATTCCATGCCACCCAATCCTGACTACCTTTTGTTGCGATCCCGAAGATGTCTTGTGCTGGTAGAAGTGTTGAATCCCAGTGGTCGTGTCGTTGAACAAGGCTTGCCAGGCGTGCTTCATGCAACAGGTTGAGCCCATTTCCACTCGATGCTGCCCCATCGGTTCCAATTCGGACATCAACGCCAGCATCGCGATAAGGAGGGAAAGAAAGCGTCCCTCCACAAGCGAGTTTCATGTTTGATGATGGACAGTGAACAGCTGTGACATTTTTCTCAGCCATCATTCGAATTTCGTTTTTCTTGACCCATGAGGCGTGAGCAAAGATGGTTCCCGGTTGTATGAAATCAATCGAATCGAGATATTCGACAGGGTACAACCCATTCGCTTCCTTGCAATCTGCAACTTCCTTTCTTGTTTCACTCACGTGGATATGCAGCCGGCCGCTTCGACGCTGAGCCAAGTCGCTTGCACGTTGCAACGTCTCTTGTGAACAGAGATATACCGAGTGCGTTGCTATGGCGTATTGCACCAAATCGTCTTGCTTGTTTTGTGCGAGGAGTTGATCGAGTTCTGCTAATGCAGATTCAGCATCCTCGTGCGAAGGAAGTGCAGCATCACTTACTGGTCCACCGATGAGACCGCGGAGTCCAGCATTGGTGAGCACTTCTCCTGTAACAGCGGGAAAGAAATACATGTCTGCTGCGAACGTTGAGCCGGTACGAATCATTTCCGCTGCGGCTGCACTGGTTCCTATTCGAACGTAGTCTGGTGTGATACGTGCTTCGGTTGGAAAAATCGCTTCGTTCAACCATCGATGCAATGGATAACCATCGCTGAAGTCTCGAGCATTCAACTGCATGGCAAGGTGTGTGTGCCAGTTTTGGAGGGAGCGGGTAAGGACACGCTGTGACCCATCGATTTCCTCGATGACGTCTTCATCTCCTCGTGATTCCGACCATGATCCATCCTCGTGAAGAAGGACATCGCCAACGATTTTGTTGAAATCGTCATCGTAGAGGACGGTGTTGGTATAGCGTATTGCTGTGTCATCGCCCATGTTAATGCCTGCCTGTGCTTCTTCATGAGCCTAGTGTTTGAATCGGTGGGATTATGACCACGCGTTCATGCCCTCGGTCAGCGCCACTGTGGCTTAGTTGGTAGAGCGTCTGATTCGTAATCAGAAGGTCGGGAGTTCGAGTCTCCCCTGTGGCTCCTTATTCTTCGTGAAGAACAGGTGTAATTTCCAATTGGTATCGTTGTGCGCTCAGCTCGAGTGCATGAATTCCAGGAAGGATTCGCCCTGCGATGTAGTCCAAACATGCGCCACCACCTGTAGATACATGACCCATTTTGTCACTCATACCACGTTGACTCACCAGTGTTGCAGTGTGACCTCCACCCATCAGTGCATACCCTTTGGTTTCAGCACAAGCACTCAGCATTTCGATGGTACCTAATGCGAAGTCAGGGAGTTCGAACACGCCTGCAGGTCCGTTGAGAATGACGGTTCCTGCTTCTTTGATGCGTGTTGAAAGTGCGCGAATCGATTGCAGCCCTAAATCGAACAATGGAGCATGAATCGGTAACTCTTCGATCTTGAGATCGATTCGATTACCTTCCACGTTCGCCGCAACATCGACAGGAAGGACAATTCTGTCAGCGTATGTGGTGAGAAGAGACTTTGCAGAATCAACGGTTGGCTCCCAAGCATCCTTCAATTCATTCCGAAGGAACTCGACATTGCCATCGCCAATATCATGGCCTGAAAGGTGAATCGCAAGATTGGCAACGCCTCCTGTGAGCCATACTTCATCTGCGATGGAGTTGTTCAGCATGTTCAAGGCAACTTCGATGCTATCGTCAACCTTGATTCCGCCGAGAACGGCGATGCAAGGGCGAGCAGGTGATTCGAGTGCAACATCGAGTTGACGAATTTCGTGAGCCATCAATTCACCAGCAACACACGGCAGGTGATGGGCGAAGCCAACAATGCTTGGAGCGTTACGATGTGCGCATGCGAATGCATCGTTGACAAAGACATCAGCAACACTGGCCAAGTCCTGAACCAATGACGTTTCGGAAAGTGCGAGTGAATCGCCCTTTGACCCGACTTCTTCAGGATCCATTCGAATGTTGTTGAGCATCAGGATGTCTCCATCGTTCATCGCTTCGATCGCCTTCATGGCTTTCTCGCCGTGAATGTCTTGCACCCACTTGATCGTTCGTCCAAGCAGACGTCCCAACTCACGGGCATGGCCCAGTGTACTGGTGAAATCGTTCTTTCCAGGTCGTGATTGATGTGCAATCAAAACGGTCTTTGCCTTGGACAATCTGTTGATGGTTGGAAGAATGGCACGAATACGCGTATCATCGAGAAACGCACGTGTAGATGGATCCAATGGACTGTTGATGTCAACGCGAACCAAGACGGTCTTGCCCTCGACGTTGATGTTGTCCAAGGTGAGGACGTTCGCCATTGAATCTCCGACGAGCAGGGAGTTTTTGATTGCTCTTGTTTTCATTAGGTTCTGTATTTTTGAATACGTTCAATCTGTTGAAGAGTGATTACCTCCCTTGATCTCGCTCCAAATGCGACCTAAGGGTCAAAAACGCGCGTCAGAAGCAGAACAAAGGCGCGAAAGGTGATAAGGCAACCAACGTTGTTGTGCTCTATGGCAAAGCGTTCCGAGGATGATTCCTCGCTCGGAGGTGCTCGACAACGTGCGAGTACCGCAACGTCTGCCTTTGGTGTCTCGAAGCGAGAAAGCCATGATTCGTCCACGTACTACAACAGCAGAATGAATGCGAATCTTGCATCGAGCCGTGATGTAGGTTCACCTCAGAACTTGCCAGAGCAGTTTGAGAATGTCGTCCTCGAACAGGACGCTCGCTCTTTACCAATGCCAGACAACTGTGTTCAATTGGTGGTCACATCACCACCGTACAACGCATCGAAAGTGTACGATGACGATCTTTCACTGCAGGAATATCTTCAGTTGCTTGAGGAAGTCTTTTCTGAATGCTATCGAGTTCTCTCACCGGGAGGAAGGATGGTCGTGAACGTTGCTAATCTTGGACGAAAGCCGTACATTCCTCTCTCGACCTACATCAACAACATCATGCTGAATCTTGGATTCCTGATGCGTGGTGAAATTATTTGGGACAAATCGGCGAGTGCTGGGTCATCTTGTGCCTGGGGTTCGTTCCAGAGCGCATCAAATCCTTGCTTGCGAGACATTCACGAATATCTGCTCGTCTTCTCAAAAGGTGATTACAAGATGCCACGTTCGAAGAAGGAACGTGAAAACGGACGAATCGACACCATCCAAAAACAGGAATTCATCGATCATACGAAATCGATTTGGAGATTTGCAACGGAACGTGCAAGTCGTGTCAATCATCCTGCACCATTCCCTGTCGAGCTTCCTCGTCGATGCATCGAGTTGTACACCTTTGCAGGTGATGTTGTCCTTGATCCGTTCAATGGTTCAGGGTCAACGTGTGTTGCAGCCAAACAGACCGGTCGAACATACATCGGCGTCGACTTATCAACTGAGTATTGTCAGATTGCAGAAGAACGCCTGGAGCAAACTCCTGCATTCGAATTGCCTGAAACAAAACCCGTCGCTTGATGAGTGCAACAGGCGCAGTGATTTTCAATAACGACGCAGGAGGTATTGCATGGGCGATTGGGATACGACCGTTCTCTCTGGGCCAGAGGGTGAGGATTGGCGCGTTCCTGTCTCAGAACTTGAGAACCGTCTTGAACGTCTTGCACGAGCCCTACGCGTTGCTGCACTTCCGGGTGCTTTGATACAACACCCTGTCGATTTGTATTATTTCGCAGGAGGTCGCCAAGATGGTTCGTTGTTCGTACCAGCAGAGGGCACTGAAGGAGATGGCCCAGTTTTCTTTGTCCGTCGATCCCTTGAGCGTGCCCGTTTTGAGGCAGGTGGGGACAATGCACCATTCCAACTCGAAACCTTCCCTCGCCTCAGCCAATTCGCCGAGGTTCTGAAATCACGAGGCGTTTCAGGGGCTCCTGGATTGCAATACGGTGAACTTCCCGCCTCGTTTGCCCAACGGTTTGTTTCTGCACTTTCTTCCCTCGGAGATTGCAAGGATGTCACGAATATTGTTCATCGAATACGAGAAGTTAAGTCACCTTGGGAACAAGAACAAATGGACTATGGCGCTAAAGTTCAAACCCAAATGTTTGAGGCAGTTTCTCAACTTGGGCGTGAAGGAATATCGGAACTCGATCTTGTTGCAGCCGCAGAATCGGTGAGTCGTAGTGAAGGCTTTGGTGGCCAAGTTCAGATGCGACGTTTCCCTCTTGAATGCAATCGAGGCGTTATCGTTTCTGGACGAGCGGGAGGCGTCCCTTCGTTCTTTGATTCCGCAGTCGGTGGTGCAGGCCCCCATCCACTTGCAGGTATGGGGTCAGGATTTAACAAAATCAAACCACATGAACCCGTTCTTGTTGATCTCGTCCACGTTCATCGAGGGTATGTTGTCGATATGACCCGCATGTTCTCCCTAGGATCACTTTCTGAAGAATGGCATCAGCGACTTGATGATATGATTGCAGTCAAAGATACTGTGGTCAATGTTCTGAACAATGGAGGCCATTGTAGCCAAGCCTGGGTTGAAGGCCAAGCACTCGCTCACGAACTCGGCCATGAGCAACATCTCATGGGTATGCAGCCAGACCAATCGAAATTCCTCGGTCATTCTGTTGGATTGCAACTCGATGAATCACCTGTTGTGGCTGCTGGTTTTGACCGCCCTCTTCCAATTGGTGGCACCATGGCCATTGAACCAAAGTTGGTATATGCTGAAGGAAGCATTGGTTCTGAAGATACCTGGATTCGAGATGAGGAAGGCATGCGTGCTGTTACAGCCAACGATGCTTGGCCGTGGTTGACCGAATGGTAGGAACCAATCATCTCGGTGTGTTCAAAGAGGTGGAATGTGAGCGGGCTCTATGCCGGCTAAACCATACGCTCCAAGTCACATCGGTTCAGTAGCCTCAACTTTCACCTCGATGAGGATTGCAGGGGCAGTTAAAGACTCACTCGTCGATTTGGTTTGTGAAGAACTGGATCGTCTCGTACCATTGATGGAAGCCGCAACACTTGACAATGATGCAGAACGAAAAACACTCGACGATGCACAGCGCACTCGGTTGAATTACAACCGTACGCGTGAACTTATGATCGACCGAATCGAGCATGTTGAATCGGTTGGATCTGCTGCCGTCCAAGGCGGAATTGAACATCTTGAGAAGTTCCTTGGTCGATTAATGCGGCACTGTGAGGAGGCTGCAAGCCGAGATCGAGTTTCCACAATTAAGCCACGGCATCTTCAAATCGCCCTCAATTCGATGGGCAAAAGGACGTCTTCATCAGATGATGAAGACGAAGAACAGCATGAAGAAGAAGGCGTTGAGGTTCAAGGAGGCGGAATCATCACGATTACGCATGTCAAGTCTATGTCTCGAACACATGCAAAGATGGCCATTACCGATGATGCTGCTGAAGATCTTTTGTTAACATACGGCGACATGGTTTCCGAACTTGAGAGCGATATTCGGAAGCATGCCAATCTGGGACGAGATCCGATGTACTTCATCGATTCTGTAAATCGCTTGAGTGCCCTAATGGCCTTTGGATGGATCCGACGAATGCTGATGAAGGCTGCTGATAATGCTCGGGAACGCGGATATTCTCGTATTGACATTGAGCAAATTGTCCACATCGATCCGTTTGAGTGACCATGTTGCTTACATCGATTCTTCTCTCTGCGTTGTTTGCAGGAATCGTTGCTACACTGGTCACGATTGCGATTGAGAAGTTTGGAGGTCGTACAGGAGGCGTTCTAGCAACTATTCCAACGACCATCGTACCTGCAGCGCTTGGGATGTACAGCATATCTGGTGAGATCGAATTCGCTCAATCAATGTCGATTGTTCCACTTGGTATGATGGTGAATGCGATTTTTCTATTGGTATGGATTCATGCTCCTCAGAAATTTGATTTGTCCCTTGTCGGGACAACGATTCTCTCTTTGGTTGTGTGGACGTTGATTGGAAGTCTAGGGCTTCTTGTCTCAAGCGAATTGCAAGCATCAGGCGTAGATGCGTTCACGTATGCAATCTCCGGATTAGGACTGCTCATCCTCCTAGGTGTTTGGACAACGTGGACTTCTCGTCCAGCTCCGAAAGGAAGTCGTTCGGTTCGTCCATCGGTACTTGTTTTACGTGGTTCTGCGGCAGCAACAGCCATTGGTATCGCTGTCTGGTTCTCGAGCCTATCGTATCCATTTGTATCAGGATTGGTCAGTACATTCCCTGCGATTTTCTTGACCTCGATGATTGCATTATGGCTTGCTCAAGGCCAGGATGTTCCTCAAGGAGCAGCAGGGCCGATGATGCTCGGTGGGGCAAGTGTTGGCGTCTACGCCGTCGTTGCTATCGTTCTTTTTCCTATGCTCGGGCCTGTTCTTGGATCGATTGTAACTTGGCTGATTTCGATCATCGCTTGGACAATACCAGCCTACGTCTATTTGCAATGGCGTCAATCGTTGACAAGTCTTGACCAACGTTCTGATGCGGGTACGTCAACAATTTCCAGTTGAAGGGAATTGACGCCTTTGATGTCTGCAAGGTGACGACGTAGCGCTCGTGCATCAACAAGACAACATGGGCAGTGTGGCCTGGATGGTTGGTATCGAACTTGAACATCGCCTTGTTCTGAGATGTTAATGGCTTGAACATATGGCGATTCCGTTAGCGGCTTATCCATGTGCGGGTCTTGCCAACTCGTCATCGCTTTGACCAAGCGACGCTGAAGTTTCTTCTGAAGGCGGTTCATTCCTTCTTCGCCTCTTCAATCATCGCTTCCGCTTCAGGAAGACGTAGGTTTTCGAGGCG
>JAPOIF010000090.1 GCA_029979085.1 Methanobacteriota archaeon
CCATCCTACGCTGCACAGTGAAGACTTTGCCCATCTCCTCGACGCTCGAGGCGTAGCGGTTCGAACGGGGCATCATTGTGCTCAACCCCTGCTCAACCGCCTCGGTATCAGTGGCACAGTTCGAGCATCGTTCTACATTTACAATACGATGACGGATGCTGAAGAATTCTTAACACACGTTCGAGATATTGTGGAGCGATTTGCATGACGTATCCTGAACAACTCACAGAGTTGATTGAGGATTTCAAATCGATTGCTGACAGAATGGAGCGATTGGAATACGTGTTTGATCTCGCATCTGAAGTGAACGAATTGCCAGAAGCAGAGTGGAACGATTCCACACGCATTCAAGGCTGCCAATCTGAGGCTCACGTTCGTGTTGATGTTGAAGACAACACTGTTCACCTCTACGCAGGCGCTGATTCGAAATTGGTTCAAGGATTGATGGGTATTCTCACCATTGCCATCGATCAACAACCCGTCGAAACTGCTCAATCGTTAACACCTGATTTTGCAGTTGAGATGGGCATCCTCAATTCACTTTCACCATCACGAAGCAATGGATTTCGCAACATGTTTGACAAAGTAATGAAGGAGTTATCGGGGGTAGAATAATGGTTGATGAAACACAAGTGATGCAATCGTTGCAAGCCGTTGAAGATCCTGAATTGGATATTTCAATCGTCGATCTCGGTCTTGTCTATGCCGTCCGATTTGAAACCCGTGATGAGGGGCTCCATGCTGAAATCGATTTGACACTGACTTCACCGGGTTGTCCAGCAGCACCTGAGATCATGGCTGCTGCTCATCGAGCAGCTCTGCAAACCGATGGCCTTGAGAGTGTTCACATCAATTTGGTTTGGTCACCTCGTTGGGATCCTCGCGTCCACGCAACAGAAGATGCTCGAATGGACATGGGCATTTGGGACTAATTATTCACCAACATGGAGGGTGATTTCGTTCCCATCCTCAACACCAAGGCGTTCTCGAAGGAACGGACCCGAGATGACCTCCACCACGTCAACGTGGCGTGTAAGGTCTGGAATTAGAATCGCACAGTCGATCGATTGATCCTTGTGTGATATTTTTGCCCGATATGCGGTTGCTCCGCCAAACGAAACACCGTCGCGCAAAAATCCACGAACTCGGAGTGCTTCAAAGGCATCAACATCCACATGGTTTGCTTGCTCGATTGATTCCGAGTCTGCATCGAGGGTGTCAATACCGGCTTTGTTTCTCAAAGCGATGTACTGAATCAAATGGTCTTGCTCGACTTTGATGTTGAGTGTTCCAGGCCAAGCAGTGGTTCCAAGGATGGTACGGAATTGCTCTTGGTAATGTGGTTGGGACATAAAGACGTGCGCCCGACCTAACCCGCTACTGACAATCCCGTTGAGTTGCACAACGACACGCTAACTCCTCTCCTTTTTCATCATGCGTATTGAATCCATATCTCACAAAAACCCTTAATCAACCTCGTCGAGGGGCAATTGGTGAGACCATGCCGGGCGACATGACATGGATGAAACAACGCTTTGACGAACTCAATGAGAAGTCCCTTCTTTGGGAGCCTCCAACACTCGAAGGCCCCAATCAGCCTCGCTGTACCATGGAAGGAAAACCGACCATTATGCTCTCAGCGAACAACTATCTGAACCTCACCACTCACCCGAAGGTTGTCCAAGCGATGGTCGATGCTACAACGACCTATGGTGCTGGTAGCGGTTCGGTACGAGCCATTGCCGGAACCATGGATTTGCATCTTGAAGCCGAGCGAACCGTTGCTGACTTCAAGGGTGTTGAAGCCGCCTTGATTTATTCAGCAGGGTACACAGCAAATGTCGGACTCATTCCTACGTTGGTACAAGGCCAACAAGACGTTATCATCAGTGATGAACTCAATCATGGCTCAATTATCGATGGTGTTCGATTGACGAAAGCTCGACGTGGCGTGTATGCACACAATGACATGGGCGAACTCGAGGCTGTCCTACGAGCGCATGAAGATGCTGAACGAAAACTGATCATTACCGATGGCGTGTTTTCGATGGATGGCGATTATGCACCCCTTGATGAAGTGAACAAGCTTGCTGAGGAATTTGGAGCCATGGTCTTGGTTGATGATTGCCATGGTGAAGGTGTTCTGGGCGAAGGTGGACGAGGCATCGTTGATCATTTCAAATTACAAGGCCAGGTGGACTTTGAGGTTGGTTCATTTTCCAAGGCACTCGGTGTTCAGGGAGGCATCCTTGCTGGGACTGAAATGACTCGGACACATGCATTGAATCATTCTCGCTCTTGGCTTCTATCTGGTTCTCAACCTCCTGGAGTGGCTGCCGCTCAAAAAGCCGCTATCGAAGTACTCATGGAAGAACCAGAACACCATGCAAAGTTGTGGGAGAACACCAACTACTTCCGAAAAGAATTGCAATCACTTGGTTTTGACACAGGGGTTTCAACCACACCAATTATTCCAATCATGTGTGGTGAATCGTCTACAGCCAAGGCGATGACAACGCATCTTCAACGCGAAGGCGTCATGGCAGGAGCCATCGTCTTCCCAATGGTTGCTCGTGATAAAGCCCGTATTCGTACACAAATGTCTGCAGGACTTTCAAAAGATGATTTGGACGAAGTCCTTCGACTCTTGGAATCCATTGGACCGAAAGTTGGTTTGATTTGAATGCTATTCGGATTCGAAGGCATCAACAACTTCCAGAAGTTCAGTATCTTCCCCTGCAAGACTATCTGCTAATTCTTCAGGCGGATTTATGTATGATTTTACACTCTCAAATGGGTTGATGCCTTCATCAATCATGCACAGAAGACGCCAACGTGGAGCCCATGAAAGATGAACGTAAGCAGGACCAGGTAGCAGAAGAACAAACAAAGAAATCCCACTTGGGATATCAAGTATATTGGAATAATCCAATCCGAGAAGAGCAATTCCGAGGAAGGGCATTGGATAGAGCACAATCCTTGGGGGCGTCATAGGCATCCTATTCGAAAATGAGACGAGGATCAACGATGAGAATCCGAGAATCAAACAGGCCGACATGAACAAGGCAGAAAACAATAGCCAATTGGAGAAGGATTCATTGAGACTGTCGTACCTCAAGATGTAAGGGAAGATCAATGCGAGGCTGATGAGGAAGCCGTAGAACATACCAATGTTCGCAGGATGCGACAACCACAACGGGAGTTGAGAAAATCGTCGAGAAAGCGATGTTCCGAACAGGAGATCCTCATGTTCTGAATCAAGTTCTGAGAGAACTCCAGACCATCGAACGTGACGTTCCATAGGTGCGTGCTGACAGGTGGAGGTTTTCAATGCACCCGTTGATGCATCATAGATTCGTCTATTCTTGACGCATCAGTTTCTTGGCAATGGGTCCTGCGGCGTCTTCAAGTTCCATTTCTTCAGGCCATTCTCGGTCAAGCAAACCGTAATCCAAAGATTCTCGTTGACGAGCATCCTCAATCTCGTCTTCGACCTCATTTTGCGCATCACGTAGGGCGAGCGATTGATTCAGGAGAGCCATTGTCCGACGAAGCGTTGCACCAATTGTTTTCTTATCAGTAAAGTAGCCAAGGATGGTGTAATCATCATCCATCGCAACCAAATTATACCCTGAAAGTAAATCATCCTCGATGAGCCTGTAGCGTTCACTACCTGCCTTCAGCCAACGCCCATCATGCAATCGTATCATCACTTCCGCTTCTTTATCAGAATCCAATTCCATCATTGGGTGGGATGGACTCACTGCAAAGGGTGTTTGTTGCCAATCCTGCCACTGCTGCAAGCCAAAGGCGAAGATCAAAAGGAACATTCCTCCGAGGAATGCACTGACGATGGATGAGCCAAAGACAAGAATGCCGAGTACAGGAACAACAAGAAAAACGCTGAATCGTAAAAACAGCGTGCGCGAGCGTTCCTGCGCTTTCGGCGTTTGTGAGAATACAACGAAATGCGAGGGAAGACCATCATCAAACTTCGTCATTCACTCACCTCAGTACTCAGAGGAAGTCGAACGTTTTCATAGGTTTGTTGCCATTTGCCAACATCTTCAACGTAAACAGCGATGTTCAACAGATGTTGTTCAATGTCAAATCCCCATGCTGTTTTCCAAGACGTCAACTTTGGCACCAATTTTTCCCATTGATTGGTAACTCCTCGTTCTTTCTGGCGTTGATGATTGTACAGCAACGCTGCAGTCTGTATGAGGCCTTGGACAAGCAAGATTTCAGTTTGCAATGCGTTTCGACGTTTGAGTGAATTCCAAAGATCCTCCCATGCTTCATGGGCATGCCAATACCGACCATTGTCGAACTCCTGTCGACCTTGCTCAAGCAAAACCGCTTCCTCATCTGAAAGTGGGGATGCCTCCATGTTTGGCCGAAAGCATCGACCATTGAAATGCTTCTCATTTGGCATCAAGGGACACACAGTTCAAAAGATAAAAGCAAATCTAAGGGTTAGCGGGGTGAGGTAATTGGTCGATTTTATTCCAGGCGACATGTTGGAATCAAGACGTGGCGGCGTTGACGTTCTCAGACATCTCGCTCAGGAATTAGCAACTCTGGAGCGTAATGGCTCGATTCAAATCCAACGACATATTCCGAATGTTGGTGAACGAATAGGCCATCTGCTTATCGTTGATGGGACTCTTGCTGCTGCATTTCATCAAGCTGATCTCCAACGGTATGGAATCGAGGCTCTCCTTGAGATTGAATCGGATGCGTCAGCACTCGATGCATCAATGAGCCTTCACGAAATGCCGGAGTCAACGTACATCAACACCCTCTCGAAATACCCTGAGGCAAGTCTTCTTGCAGATCGGAAGGAGGCCAAAGATGAGGTATGGTGGACAACCGTTAGGACACCACGTCGTCGGATAGAACGAGAAGAGCGTTTGCCTGAACTCAAACCCAGTGTTTCCGTTCCGGAAGCATTGCGGCGTCGAAGTGAAGCCCGAATGCGAACCCAAGGTGGCCCTGTTCTCCAACGAGGTCAGGCATGGCTTGAGAATTCCATTGAACCTGACGAAACGTTTCAACTGGCAAGAATCTTGATTGAAAACAACATCCCAATTCGGGTCATCTCAAGACAATCACCTCCACGAATGGAATCTGCATACAGCATCGATGTCGACCATTATCGGTGGCTATCAGAATCAGAGCACGAATGCACGCTGGAACCATCACTCGAATCGATTCGCCAGACTGTCGACGCTTTCTTTGAGGAGAACTCCAAAAGTGTCCTCTTCATTGAAGGCATTGAATATCTCTCTGGCATCCATGGCGAACAACGCGTCATCGAGATGATTCGCAGCATCGTTGACCACACCAGAGCGAGTGGAAACATGCTCTTTGTCTCGTCAAATCTTGAAGCGTTTACAGTTCAACAACGATCTCGATTGCAACGAGAATTTTCAAACCTTGAGAACGATCAACTCCAATCATGGTTATTGGATACTGAACTCCTCGTGGAGCATCCATTCTTCTTGACGGTAGATGAAGATGAGGAGGCGGTTATGAATCAACACATTGAATCCAATGTACAAGATCCTGTTTTTGCACCGCCCCCGGAAGTCGAACCACGCGTGCAACAGGTACCTTTGCCGGTTGAACACCAGACCATGAAAATCGATGAAGCATTGCAATCGAAAATGATGGAATGGGCCATGGATGACGACGAAAATGAGGATGAAGATACGGCTGTTGAGGAACCAAACGTGGTTGAGAAACACATCGAAATCAAAGTCAAACCGCGAACCCCTCAGCGTATGGTTCGAAAGCGAAGGCCAACCATCAAACCAAAGAAGCGGCATTCCATTGAAGCAGCAGCAAATCGTGATATTACACTTCCTTCATTGCAGGAAACAGATTCTTCTCAAGCCAAGCCATTTGTTCCACTCAATGCATCAAAAGAACACATATTCCCACCATCAAAACCTCTCCATGACCAGCAAGGAATGAAGCAGGCAGCTGCGGTTCCTTCTGGAAAGAAGGTAGCCATTTTCCCACCCATCAAAGCAACTGGTCATGTCCCGATTGCCATCTCGAAGCCAGGACAAGGAAAAGCGTCAGTCAAGAAATCACCTCATGCTCGAGAGCATGCTGCATCTTCACAGCGTCTGCCGGATGACGACTCGGAGGGCAATGCATGAGTATTGAGCGAACAAACCGCTTGCGCATTGCTTTGCAAAAGGCTAAGGCAGGTCTATCCGATGAACAAAAGACCAAGCCCGATAATCCCTCAAGACTCGGCCAACTCCTTAACAAGCCATCATCGGTTTCAAAGGAGCGCCGTTTCATACAGTCACAACCCATCCACGAGCGCCCTCTCATGAAAGCGATCACAAAGGAAATTTTGGGGGACGATGTGACCTACAAGTCAACCATTGAATTTGAACGTCAACACCCTGTCGCCCGGTTGAAAAATCTACGGGAACGAAGTTTCGATGAATCAATTCCAGAAGGTAGTTTAAGCGATAAAGTCGGATTTTCTTCAACCGGCCAACCACTCTGGTCATCCATTCTCGATGAACAACGTCAGATGCCTCTGAATGCCCTTGATTCGAACTTATCAAGCCCAGTTCAAGGAGAGAGAGTTCATCACTCGACCGTTCTTTCAAGCCAACTGAATTGGCCTCAACGATTGGAAATGAACCAACGTAAAACCTTCAAGCAGTGGAACGTCAATGCTGAAAACAATCAGGCCACTATGGTGTGTGAATCAATTATTGACCATTTGGGCGACCGCCATAATCCTCACATCATCATCGGAACCAACGACACTGGCAAAAGTCATCTTCTCCATGCCACAGGCCAGAGTGGCTTACGTTATTTTGAAGGTGATGTCCGTATTCTACGAGCAACTGAACTTGTTGATATGGACGCCATTCCTGCGGATTGGCAAGATGCAATCTCCACGACTTCACTCCTCTTGATCGATGACGTCCATCTCATTGCAAGTCATGAACATCATGCACAGAAAGTTGGTCATATCATTGACCATGCACTCAATCTTGGCGTTCACGTCTTGTGTACATCAACCTCACATCCAAGTGACTGGCCGTCATCTCGATGTTGGGACTTGTTACGTTA
>JAPOIF010000091.1 GCA_029979085.1 Methanobacteriota archaeon
GTGGCTGACCGATGTCAACGGAGGAAACCAATCTGCAACTTCACTGAAGGCTCTTGCTGAGAAAGAGGAACATGAAATTCGAAGCGAACTTGCGGCTCTTTACCGACGATTTACAGACCAGCTGATGGGAAGTATCCTCGCACTTGGTGCTCCTTGATGCGCGGTAAGCCTCATGTGCTTCCATCAATGACAGCCTGATGGTGAGCCTGTGCAAGAGTATCTCGACCTGATGAAACACATTCTTGACAACGGTGTCGAAAAAGGCGACAGGACAGGTACTGGTACGCTTTCCGTCTTCGGTTATCAAATGCGTTTCGATCTTTCCGAAGGCTTTCCAATGGTGACCACAAAGAAACTCCATTTACGATCCATCGTCCATGAATTGCTCTGGTTCCTCAAAGGCGATACCAACGTCAAGTATCTGCAGGAGAACGGCGTTCGAATCTGGAACGAATGGGCGGATGAAAACGGTGACCTTGGGCCAGTGTATGGTAAACAATGGCGCAAGTGGGAAGCAAAAGATGGACGCATCATCGACCAAGTTGAACAAGCTATTGAGCAAATCAAAACCAATCCAAACAGTCGACGTATCATCGTCTCAGCATGGAACGTTGGTGAACTTGACGAAATGGCGTTAATGCCTTGTCATGCCTTCTTCCAATTCCATGTCGCTGATGGCAAGTTGAATTGTCAACTGTATCAGCGAAGCGCTGACGTTTTCCTTGGCGTCCCATTCAACATCGCTTCCTATGCGCTCCTAACGCACATGATGGCACAAGTATGCGGGCTACAGGCTGGAACCTTCGTTCACACGCTTGGCGATGCGCACCTCTACATGAATCACCTCGATCAAGCACGAGAACAAATCAGTCGAGACCCTCTACCACTTCCAACATTGAAGTTGGATGAATCCATTATGGACATTGATGGATTTACCTTTGACGACATCGAAGTGATCGGTTACGAACACCACCCACACATTTCTGCACCTATCTCGGTTTGATTTTCATGCAACTCAAAATGATCCTTGCTATGGATTTGGATGGTTGCATTGGCAAGGAGAACGGCCTTCCATGGAGGCTTCGCTCGGATATGCTCCGATTCAAGCGACTCACTTTGGGTCAAGGAAATAGTGCAGTCTTGATGGGTCGAACAACATGGGAAACCATCCCTGAAATGTATCGGCCACTTGTTGACCGAATCAATATCGTCGTTACCAGGAACCGTGAATATACACTGGATAATGCAGATGTTGTCTATTCTATAGAGGATGGGATCGAACATGCGAAGTCCAAAAATTGTGACGAATGTTGGATCATTGGTGGTGCAAACGTCTACGAACAATGCCGAGACATGGTGGAAGAAGTTCACCTCACATCCGTCGAAACATCGAATTCAGGTGATGTCAAGGTCGGTCTGTTTGGTGATGAATGGGATCGTGAAGTCGTTGAATCGACACCGCAAAGCAGTGACAATGAGCATCCAACAACCTACATGATTCTGACAAAATCATGAATCCGTGTACTCAGTCACACGAATCCCAAGACGTCCTTTTCGAGCAGGGCGTTGCATGATTTTATCCACTTTCGCCTCAAAGGAGGCTTTGAGATCAATGTTCATTGCCAATGAATGACCCATAAGCAGAATCAGAACATCAGCCATCTCTTCAGCAACGTCCTCAATCGGTTTATTCTTGGTAATAGCGGCCGCTAACTCACCCAATTCTTCAACAGTTAATGCAATTCGATAGCCCATATCATGGCCGTTGTTTCCAGCGAAGTCGTGTTTGTGATGAAAGGCTGCAACACGTTTCATCATTCCAGTCCACACATCGTCATCTTCTGATGCGAGCCAGGATTCAACAGAGAATGGTTCCATGTTGAGGGGTTCTGTTGAACGCCCTAAATCATTGTGTCAACAATGAGGTGATGCACGACCAGACAGGGCCGAGTCGTCTGTTGGCTTCTGCGGAAACAGCCTCATGACTCAAATCTGCGCTAGCATCACCCGGTTCTTTTCCTGCAGCCCAGTTTGAACCAATGAGAAGTGCTGCATATGGTAATTCAAGTTCACGACAAAGTTTGGCTTCCCGAGGCATGGTCATACCAACAACATGCCCACCGAGATTCTCAATGGCAAGCACTTCGGCAGCTGTTTCAAACTGCGGACCTTGTGCCAACCAATACGTGAACAAGAGACGCTCATCGGCAAGATTCTGATCGTTTCGTAGAACAGATTCCAACGAGGCATTCATGGTTTGATCAAAAGGTACGGTGACCGATGTGAATTCGGCCTCATCATCGTGAAACGTTGTTGTTTGCCCTGTAAAATCGATGTATTGATTGGCAAGACCGACCCTTCCTGGTGGAAAATCTTCCACAATGCATCCAACGGAACATACGGACAGGACTGCATCCATATTCGCATGGTTCAATGCCCAGATGTTGGCATGATGATTGATGTTGTGCGGTGGCTTGTTGGCCTTTCCTTCATTGTGATGACGTTGAAGGAAGACGAGTGTCTTCTCTTCAGAACCATGGCGAAGTTGGAACGACTTGAGTGGAACGTTGCCATATGGCGTCTCAACTTCAAACGAATCGGTTGCGAGTACTTCGAGGCCAGCATCAGCAAACGGTTGCCCGGTTGCCATGTTGAGAAGACCAGTACCGCCTATGATGGCAAGTCGCTGCATAAACAGCCCTCATCGTCAAGGGTTGTCAAATGTTCGCTGATTACTCTTGCAAGCGCTCGATGAGTTCGGACTTCTTTCCAGAGACAGGTTTGCCTGCCGCCTTGAGGAGATCCTTGAGTTCTGCAACAGTCATTGAACTGTAATCAACATCGCCAGAGGCTGCTTCTTCTTCAGGAGCTTCTTCCTCAACAGCCTCTTCTTCAGCCGGTGCTTCTTCAGCCTCTGCAACTTCTTCAGCAACATCGTCGTCCGAATCATCTGCTGCATCTTCATCACCTTCGGCCTCTTCTTCAGCCATAGCTTCAGCGAGTGCTGCTGCTTTCTTGGCCTTGATTTCGGCTTCCTTGCGTGCTTCTTCAGCATGAATCTCGTCAAGCGTAGGACCGTGATCCATCGTAACACCTTCTTGGAGAAGTTGACTCTTGCGAATGACAACCGATCGGCAAGGATAGATGCTCTTGATTTGATTCTGAATCTCGTTCTCAAGAGAACCATCGAGCATAGCAACTTGCAAACCGTCGTAGGTCGTCTTTGCAACAAATCCACGAAGAACATCACGGGTCTTTGAACGGATGGATTGCTTAACAGATGTTTGTACACGCTTCTGTGTGATGATCAATGGCTTGATTCGTACCAAGTAACCATCCTCAGTAACAACATCGAGAACGTCGTCGATCTTTCCACGGTAGCGACGAATCTGTCGGCGGATGTGGTTTGTTTGGTGGTGATGACCGACAAAGGTTGTCAATGCATCTTGTCCTACGGTTTCTGAAACTCGGAATCGTAGCATGACATGCATCTTGGTGAAATCACCGTTGAATTCTTGCTGTGTCATTTCGTAGATACGTCCGATGATGTGCTCGTCTGACTCACCGATGGTCTCACCAATGTTTTGGTAATTCCATGGATGTCGAGGCGCTCGAATGGTGTACCAACGCTTTGTCTTCCACTTATCTCTCTGCTTACGGGCTGCTGCTCGCGCTTTTGCGCTCATCTTCTTTGCCATGGCACTCATCTCGGAGGGTATCTGAGGGGGCTACCCCTCTAGCGTTCCACCGACAAACCTCACCTATATGAAGCAAATTGATGGAAAAGACGAGCGGTAAACCTCATGACCTTCGCACTGTAACCTCACCGTATGGGCATCCTCCACGTTCATGCAGCGGCTACTGCGCATGAATTGCAGGACATTGATTTGGTCACGCAAGCACTTGAATGGTTGACAGAAACCGACTGGGATGTGGACATGACGACTTCCTATCATGGACCCAAAGTAGCAATGCTTTCCACACAGATCAAGAAAAACAAGCAACTTGAATCGTTTACACAAAAACTCGAACCGCATCATGCAACACTCTTGTCCGAACTGGATTCTCGTTTGGATGAAAACAACGTCCTTCACCTTCGATTGAATCTTGAATCTGTGCTCGCCCAGGAGATTGAACTTACGCAATCTTCTGAAAACGCTCCAGTGATCAAAGTCCGAATCAAATTGGCTGTTTATCCAGGACAAGATGTTGAAGCAATCGCAGCTGAAATTTTCGGTTAACCTAAACTCACGTAAGCCATTGAACAGCATTCAAGTAGTTGATGACAATCGGAAATTCATGACTCACGTTGTCACCTCAGCATGCATGAACCACAAGTACCAAGATTGCGTCGCAGTTTGTCCTGTTGAAGCATTCCGAGAAATGGATACCTACCTCGTTATCGACCCAGACGAATGCATCGACTGTGGTGCTTGTGTCCCTGAATGCCCTGTTGAGGCGATCTTCGCCGATACCGACGTTCCTGACGAAGAAGAGGAATGGATTGAAAGGAACGAGACCGAAGCAGCCGATGCACCTATCGCAGAAGGCGATTCACCGGTTCTTGGCTCCTGATTCTTGCATGGGTCTTAACCAACCTTCTTGAAGGGGTAAACCTCCGCAAGGATTGATACTCATGACGCGTACCGATTTTACCCAACTTCGTCACGGCAGCGACCTACTCAAGCGAGGCTTTGCTCGCATGCAACAAGGTGGCGTCATCATGGACGTCGTCGATGCTGAACAAGCGGCGATTGCTGAAGAGGCAGGAGCCGTTGCTGTCATGGCACTTGAGCGAGTACCTGCAGACATCCGCAAGGCTGGAGGCGTTGCTCGCATGAGTCATCCTGAGATGATTCAAGGCATTCTTGACTGCACATCGATTCCGGTGATGGCAAAGGCACGTATTGGACACGAAGGAGAAGCTCGCATTCTCGAGTCGATGGGCGTCGATATGGTTGATGAATCTGAAGTGTTAACTCCAGCGGATCCATTCTTCCACATCAACAAGAAAGACTACGAAATTCCATTCGTTTGTGGAGCAACTGAACTTGGAGAGGCCGTTCGACGAATTCACGAGGGAGCAGCGATGATTCGAACCAAGGGCGAGGCTGGTACTGGAAACCTCGTTGCAGCCGTGACGCATTCACGACTGATTACCCAGGAAATTAAGCAAGTCCAATCCATGGACGACGACCTTCTCGATGAAACGGCAGACCTCATCATGGAGCGTTACCGTGTACTTGCGAACACATCGAAACTACCAGGAACACATTTGGAGACACCATTCGGTACCATCGATGAATCCATGCACGCATCCATTCGTTCCGTTCTTGACGAGGTCAAATCTCTTGGACGACTTCCTGTCGTAACATTCTCAGCCGGTGGCATTGCAACACCAGCAGATGCATCGCACATGATGCGAATGGGAATGGACGGCATCTTCGTTGGCTCTGGAATCTTCAAGTCTGATGACCCTCCGAACATGGCTGATGCTATCGTACTTGCAACCGCTCACTACGATGATGCGAGTAAAGTCGCCGAAGCACAAGCCATGATTGAAGGCGATCCGATGAAAGGCGACGAGCTTGAAACGCTTGAAGTCCGATTGGATCAACGTGGTTGGTAATCACTCCAACGGTGTATCAACTGTCACATCTCCAAGCGTCCACTTGAGCGTCTTAATGACGCCTTCGAGAGCCTTGAAATTACGAGCAGCGTCCTTCATTCCATCTCGGTCGCCACGTTCTCGACAGTCTTCGAAGAAGTCTTTCCACTTCCGCATTTTCTTCTCAGCACGTGCGAGCATGGATTCAATTTCTTCCCATGTTCGGTCATACGTTCGTTCTGCTGCCATGGCTCTTTCACATCCCGAGGGTATTAGAATTCAATCCCTGCATTCTATTTATTTCAAACGTTTTCAAAACGTTCTTGGTCACCGAGAATCAGGTTTGCAGTCGAGACATGGCTCGAAACAACCGCTCCGGGAGAGAGGATACAGTTTTCCAAATGGGCACCCTCTTCAACATGGGAACCGTTCATCAGGACACAATGTTTGAGCACGACATTTGCTCCTACCGTGGCGTTCGCTGAGATAACGGAGTTTTCGACAACAGCATGCACGTCGACTTCAGCACTTGGATCGATAAAGGAACCATTCTCGATTCGGGCTCCAGATGGAAGAGGGAACGGTAGTTCTGCTCGACGTTCAATCAACACATTCTGTGCTCGGATTAATTCCTGTGGCGATCCTACATCGAACCAAACACCATTGATTGCTTGCGCATACATTGGCCATCCCATATCGAGCAGTCGAGGGAAAAGATTCTTGGAGAAATCGTACTTCTCTCCCTCTGGTACGAGTGCCATGACTTCAGGCTCAAGGATGTACAATCCTGCATTGATGACATTGCTGAAGGCTTCCTCGGGCGTTGGTTTTTCCTTGAATCGTCGAATGTAGCCTTCCCGGAGTTGACCATCGATTTCCCCTCCATCGGTTGATGACAATCCTACGATACCGAATGGACTTGGATCGTCAACCTCCCACAAGGCCATGGTTGCTTTTGCACCACTTCGCTTATGCGCTTCAAGCAAGGCAGCGACATCAAACGAAGCCACAGAATCACCCGAACCGATGATCACAGTTTCCGTTATCTCATCGAGCAAAAGGCGAACACTTCCCGCTGTACCCATCGGCGTTGCTTCTTGATTGATTCGAGCACGTCGCCCATCAACGTTCCAATGTTCGACATGATCGGCGAGCATGTCACCACGGTATCCTGTCGTAACAATGAGGCTGTCAACACCACCTTGAATCATGGAATCTTTGACGAAGTCAATCACTGGTCGACCCAGTACTTCGACCATCGGTTTAGGACGAACATCGGTAATTGGGCGTAATCGAGAACCTTGGCCACCGGCCATGATGATTCCAAGCATGTTGATCATCGACGTCGTCGACCGGCCGACATATCGATTCGACCCATCTTCTTCTTCTTACCGCCACGACGAGGAGCATCGGTAGCAGTGGTTTCTTCTTGACCCATTCCACCAAATGTAAGTGTTCCTTCACTT
>JAPOIF010000092.1 GCA_029979085.1 Methanobacteriota archaeon
ACTTCCTTTCCTTCAGTAAGGCACCCCACCGTGATGTCCATCAAGTCGTTGAGATAACCGTGCATCTCAAGCACGGGTTTCACGATTTCTTCAGGTAAATGGTCTGCATTTTCATCTATGGAACGGTCCGAACGGGCGATGTCGCGTGCATGTCGGATGATTCGCTCAACCGTGTCCACTGCACGCAAATACGTTGCTATGATTCGTAAATCCTGCATGAGAGGTTGATTGAGGGCGAGGATGAGGAGCAAATCGTTGGTCAAGTCCCAATTGACTTCTCGGGCCTTCGCTCGAGCTTCTTTTGCTTCGATGTAGACCTCCGAGTCAAGTTTCGTAAAGGCATTGATGGCTTCTTTGTAGAGGTGTTTCGCCTCTTGAAAATAGCCTTTCAATTCCTGTTGTACAGATTTTATGCGTTCGTCAAGTCCTGTTCTAATTGGGGGCATGGTGTTCACCTCATCCGAACCTTCCAGTGATGTACCGTTTGGTCAATTCCTCGGCTGGGTCGGAGAAAATCTTGTCAGTTTTGCTAAATTCTACCATCCTTCCGAGATACATGAAGCCCGTGTAGTCACTGACACGAGCAGCCTGAGACATGGAATGTGTCACGATCACGACCGTGAAATCTTTCTTGAGTTCCAAGATGAGTTCTTCGATGGCCGCTGTTGCAATGGGGTCCAAAGCACTGCACGGCTCATCCATCAAGATGATGTCGGGTTCAATGGCAATCGTCCGTGCAATGCAAAGTCGCTGTTGTTGTCCACCAGAAAGGGAGGTGCCAAGGTCGTGCAATCTGTCGGCGACTTCGCTCCAAATAGCAGCTCTCTTCAGGCTTTTTTCAATGATTTCATCCAGTTCTTCTCGAGAGGGTTGGTAGTGTAATCGAACGCCATATCCAACATTTTCATAGATTGATTTTGGAAAGGGATTCGGCCGTTGGAAGACCATTCCAATGTTCTTCCGTATCTCAACGAGATCGGCATCTTTCGCCGTGATTTCGACATCCCCCTTCGTGATGGTTCCTTCATATCTGCAGATTGGAATAAGGTCGTTCATTCGGTTGATGGTTCGCAGAAGCGTACTTTTTCCACACCCAGAAGGCCCGATAAGGGCGGTCACCGCATTCTTCGCAATCGGAAGGGAGACGCCGAAAAGCGCCTGCTTATCGGCGTACCAAAGGTCAAGGTCATCCACCATGAGGTCAATGTCTCCATCAACATCCAATGCTCGCGTCGAGTCGGGTACGTGTTCTCCACCAATTTTCTCACTCATGAATTCAACCTCTTTCGGAAATGTTGTCTTAAGACGATAGCGATGCTGTTCATCGCAATCAGCAGAAGAATCAAGGCAATGCTGGCAGCGGCGGCCATGGAATGCCAGGCGTGTTCCGGCTCCGATGTCCAGAAATAAATTTGAATCGGAATAACGGTGAAATTGAGGTTTCCTCCCGTAAGGGCAGCAAGTGGTTCTGGGTCAAAGAGGACCAGTGCCGCAGCTCCAACAACCACCAACGGTGCGGCCTCGCCCATGATTCGACTCATCGCAAGGATACTACCTGTCATGATGCCGGGCATGGCGGAGGGCAGGACATGGTCCTTGACCACCTGCCATTGGGTGCAGCCCACACCGTAAGCAGACTCGCGAAGCGACCTTGGTACGCTACGAAGCGCTTCTTGACTTGCGAGAACGATGATCGGCATCGCCATGACTCCCATGGTGAGACCAGCGGCAAGGATGGAGGGTCCAAGTCCCAGGCCAATACCACCCTGTTTGACAAAAATTGCCAAGCCGAACATACCAAAGACAATCGATGGAACGCCAGCGAGGTTGGTGACCAGTGCTTGAATGAGTTTCGTTGTTCGCGTTGGTGCTGCGTATTCCTCAAGATAGATGGCTGCGCCAATTGAAATGGGCATTGAAACGAGCATGGCAATTGACATGACCCAAACGGTTCCAAAGAAGGCCGACCTGATTCCGGATGCATAAGGCTGGAAGATGTCTTGGTAGCGTTCAGTCAAAAATGGAATGTCAATGTCAAGAGGAATAAAGAAACAAGCGCTGACCAAGAGCATTCTCGACCACAACAACAACCCCTCTCGGTCCGAAATTGAATGCTTGAGTCGTTTGACTTCGGTGAGTGATCGGCCTTGATTTTGGAGACGCTCCATTCCCTCGATCGTTCGGAGTAAGGCTACACCAAACAACAACCAACACAACCCGCCCAAGAATGCAGAGAGGGTTGTTTGGCCAATGACGATAGTGAAGATGGCGAGAAGCAAGATGATGCCACGAATTTGGCGTTCACGTCCATAGCAACGTACAAGGGGAGCAAGACGACGTTCGGTGGGTCGAGACACGATGAAGGTCAGGACGAGTAAACTCGTCCAACCTGCCATTTCAAGCGGTTCAAAGACAGCGCTTCCGTTTGAAATCAACACGGCTACATCCCCGGAAACGACAAAGGATGAAACATGAGGGTTGCCTGAGGCATCTGCCGCTGGAACAGGGCCGGAGCGCTGTTCCACGCTCACGGGAACATCAAGGACTGATTTGAGGTAAAATTTGGTCTTCTTCCCTACTTCGATAGAGGTGGTTGAGAGTCCTTCTTCAGAAATTTGGACATCTTCCTTCTCACCTCTGTTGGCCGTCACAACGATTTCCAGGTCATGTGTCTGTGCACCTGTTTGCCCCTCCCATGTGATCGTCAAGACAATCGGTTCGGTTTTCAAGTCGCCTTGTTCGTTCACATTTGGATGGTCCCACTCAAGGACATAATCGGAAATTGGAATAAATTCCGAGGCTGCTGAGATCTCTCCATTTTCCCCGTCAATGAAGGTCGGAATGGCAATCTGCCAAACGAGAACGACCAGGAAAAACATCCCTACCAGTCCCGATAGGGCAAGACTTGCTGAACCGGCTTGTTCAACAACATCTCGCCTTCTGCGACTGCGTTTTTTCAGGGTGTCAATGTCTTTTTTCATCAATACGCCTCCCTGTAGGCAGACAGCACCTTGTTGCCGAGTAAATTCAACGAGAGCGTGATGATGAAGAGGTACAAACCAACTGCGAAGATGGTAAGGTAGCCAATTTCACCGAATGGAAGGTCACCACCAACACGTTGGGCGATGTAGGCCGTCATGGTCTGTGCAGGAAGGAACATGTTGGAGGTGTAAACGGCGACCGTGCCTACAGCAAGGGTGACCGCCATCGTCTCACCGACCGCCCTCGAGAGGGCGAGGATGATGCTGGCGAGGATTCCGGACAAGGCGGCTTGCAACATCACGCGAAGCGTCGTTTCAATGCGTGTCGCTCCAAGCGCAAGTGAACCTTCTCGCAGTTCGTTGGGGACCGCGCGCAGGGCGTCTTCGGACATTGAGGCGACCAAAGGTAGAATCATGACGCCGACAACGATCGCTCCGTTGATTGGATTGAGAATGTTCGGAGGTTGGTCAATCCAACCGTTGGTGTAGGCAACTTCACCCAATTCAACCACCAGCGGCCCGATGTAGATGAATGCAAAGAACCCATAGACAACCGAAGGTATGCCTGCGAGCAATTCAAGGGTTGGTTTGACCACGGATACGAGGCGAGGAGATGCATATTCGCTCAGATAAATGGCGCACCCAACTCCTAACGGCACGGCAATAAACAGTGCGCCGAAGGCGACCTGAAGCGTTGTTAGAAGGAGGCTATTCACGCCAAAATTCATGTTTTCACACAACGAGCGTCGGTCCGCACATGCACCAGTCGGTGTCCATTGGTTTTGGAAGAAGAACTCTCCAAAAGCACCACCGTAATGTTCAGTTGTGGCGATAAACAGCGAAAAGAAGAGGCAACATCCGAGTGCTATCGTCACACTGCGATCGGTCTGGTCAATGTTTCCGGTTCCTCGCAGCATGTGTTTTTTTGCCACTCGCCTCCATACGGCTACCAGCGCCACGGTACTTGCCCACAACAGCATGGAATTCACGACCACAACGGCGATGATGAGCAACGCGTAGATTGAACGGAGTGCCCATGAAGGCGGGAACAGGATTTGTTCGGGAATGATTGCCAGGTAATGGCACCGATGTTCACTGATCCACTCCATCATGAGGGCGAACATGAACAGGAAGGCGCCGAGGCCGGTTTGGCTCATCACCCTCTTTGGGTCGAATTCAAAGGAGAACCAACCTCGAACGCCGGCAATTTCACGAAAGAACGTGATGGCCTCAAACAGAAGTGTTTGGATAATTCCAAGCGTGATAAAAATGACTGAGAGGCTGGTGATGAAGAGCAACAATCGTACCCTGTCAGCGGGGGCTCGCTTTTGCGCGACGGGCTTCAACGATTTCTTCATCCTTTGAACCTCCTCAAACGGGTTCTAGCCGTTCATGCATCAGCATGTTCAGCAACAGTTCCGCAAAATTGACTGCGTAGGCGCATAACCGACGGACGGATTCCGAAATTTGGAATTCTGCATACAACCGTTCAGTTGGTCGACGTCCCGTCCACAATTCATCTTCATCTGCTTCGATGTCCTTGATGATGTTTTTCAGCGATACTTTTGCTCCGTGGATGAGCGAGATTTCCTTGGTGTACATGTTGTGAACGAGTTCCTTGAGCCCATTGGAAAACATTGGAATGGCTTTCAATGGCATATCGCTCGGTTGAAGACGAATACTCCTACTGTTTTCTCGAACCAAGAATGCGAGGCGTGTTGCGTGGTCTCCCATGCGCTCGAGAACCCGAGCGATGCTTGCGTGTTCCATGGCCGAAAAACGATCAACAGCCAATCGCTTCTCAACGGATGGCATTTTGAGGGCGGCAGCAACTTGACGCTCAATCAGCAATCTTCGAGCATCGATTTGACGCTCCCTATCCTCTATGTCATGAAGCAATTCATTCGAATCTCCGCCCAAGACGGCGAACGAATCGTTCACAAGACCTGAAATCAGGATGTACATTCGATTGACAGAGACTTGAAGTTTAAGCTCGGATGGATTAAGCAACGAGACAATACGGATTTCTTTTTCTTTGTCGGATTCGATCTCCATGCCTCTCGTATCTCGTAGGAAGCCCCGAATTTCAGAACGTACGAGGCGAGATATGGGTTTAGAGCAAACAATGGAGATGGTGTCGGCACCAGACAAATAGGCCCCAATCATGAGGTCTACGAGTCCGTTTTCCAACTGACAGCAATCAATGGTGATGCATGTTTTGTTCCTTGCCCCCTGGAGGGTTGAGATTCTCAAATCGCCTGAGCTCAACTCTTCAATGCTCACCACGTCACCTTTACTGAGTTGGTTTTGACTGACCCATTCCTTCGGCAGGGAGACGATGGTGGTGGACCCACCGGTGATTTGCAATTTCCGAAACTCGCTGTCCACCAAGATACTGCCTCATGTTGCGGAAGTTTGTCATGGATAGATAGAGGACGGCATTATTCTATTGATTGCTATATATTCATATTTATTTCTCGTTATACTCTATGGAGGAATCCTATGCAGTTTAGGCATATGGCGGGGTTAAAGGAGATACGACCTATGGGACGAAACCTGATGAAAAACACGAAAGCCATGACCCTTGTATTGACCCTCTTGATCACCAGCTTGGCTGGTTGTATCGGTGGCGATGATACAGAGGTTGAACAGAAGACCATCAACATCGCTGGTAGCAGCACGGTGTTTCCAGTGGCCAGCGCCTGGGGCCAAGCCTACAGTGCAGCCAACGCTGATTTCACCGTCACCGTCGCAGGTGGAGGCTCCGGTGCCGGCGCATCAAAGGTGTGCAGCACAGACGCCGACAGCGTCAACATCGGCGACATGAGTCGAGGCTGGAAAACGTCTGAGGCGACGGTTGGCAGCGACGGCTACACCTATGATTGTCTGAATTCAGACATCACCGTCACGCAACTCATTGTCGCTATTGACGGCCTATCGGTCGTGATGAAGAAAGGTGGCGCAGCTGACCAGTGCGTCACCGACATGGGGGGCCTTTCGATGGCTCAACTACGTTGGATCTACAGCGATTGGAGTGAAGATGACCTCGCCAATCATTCCGAGGGAGGGTTGGATATGAACTCCACAACGCCCAACAATGATGGTGACGGTATTCGTGAATGGGGAGACCTGCACGATTCCGATGCATGCCCCGACCAGGAGATCAAACTCTGGGGCGCAGATTCTGACTCAGGCACATACGAATACTTCGGTGAGCAGGTGTTTTGCAAGAAGTGTTTCGCCGACGCTGACCCCGTCTCAGAAGGTTTTGACTCCGAGAGAGGATACCAAAACTCAGCCGATGACAATCAGATCGTCAACGGCCTGACCGGTGATGAGTATGCCATTGGCTACTTTGGCTACGCTTACTACGAAGAGAATGCGAATGTTCTCTCTGTCGTTGCCATCGCCAACAACGATACGCATGGCGTCCAGGATGCTGGCAATGCTGTGGCCCCCGAGACCAGTACGGTCGCTGATGGCAGCTACGCCCCTCTCTCGCGATACATCTACATGAACGTCAACAACAACGATTGGGATTTGGTTCGAGGCTTCTTTGACTACGGTTATTCTGACGCGGGCATGGAACACGTCGCCGATGTGGGCTATGTCCCCCTTCCTGCCTCGATGTTGGACGAGATGAAGGCCCGCCTGGGATGATTCACGGTTCTGTCGGCTTCAGCGGTGTGGAGTGATCACCTCTTCCAGAATAAGGAGGGCCATCTCGCACCGCTGGGCTCGGATGAGTGAGGCTATTGCGCTGAGAATGTGCTGGCATTTGCACCCCTGTACGACTCCCCAGCGTCCATGTAAAATCGCTTGCAGTCTCACGGTTGCTTGGTTTGGAGTCCAAACCCCTCATGGTTCAGACTCACAAGACTCAGAATAATGTCTCTTGTCTTGTGCATTCATGGGCAATGTTGTCAGTTGCGATGAAGCAAATGCCACAGTGCGAGGTGACAACTTGACATTTCGTACACCATAGCCACACAAGGTGCATCAGTCTTGGCGTTGGTTCCCATGGAATGTACTCGTGGCAGCGCTTGCAACTGGTCTTAATCATGAAATCACATCACTTTGT
>JAPOIF010000093.1 GCA_029979085.1 Methanobacteriota archaeon
CATGGAGTTGATGATTGTCATCGACCACCAGCGCATTTGACCGACCTACGTCGAGCCCTCCCGTTCCGTCCACAGTCATACTCGACCATGAACCTGAAGCAGAACGCGTTGAGTAAAGAAGGTCGTCTGTACTTGATTTCCAATGAAGTACGTGAGGGCGATCAAGCGCATCTAAGAACAGTGAGGTATCATCATTTGAGTCGCCAGTGATGCTACCTTGACTCCATTGTGTTCCAGGATACCCCTCTGCATACTGAAGTCCATTGGCATTCTTTTGGATGATGAAGATGTCACCGTCCGACTTGACTTTTGTTTGCGTGTAATAACCTGGAGTGTTGGTGTTCGAATGTTGATATTTATCCCAAGGGCCACTTTCGTTGGTGATGTAGTTGAAGCGACTGTTTCTGTGGTCTCGGTACGAGACATGGACGGCATCGTTATCATCAATATCAATCGAAGGATAGCAACCGATCAAATCTGTGGATGTATCGAGCCCAATTTTGTTCCAACCACTTCCGTCATCGTACGCCATGTGTAGGCCTCCACACACGTAAGCTGGACTCGAAAATACGATGTGGGCTCGGTTTTGGGAATTAACCGCAATACCAGTTCCGTAAGAATCGACACTGCTTGTCGTGTAAGGAATGGTCCAGTCAGTACCGTTGAAATATCGGTAATGGAGGTAATCTCCAGTTACCCAGTGGGATACGTGGAGGTGATCGTTGCTATCGACGACCATTTCGACATCGCGATAATCCATGCTTCCAGAGTTTGACACGATAACCGAGCGTGACCAAGAAGTCCCATCGTAAACGGCATGTTTGAGTTGATGGGTGTCGTAGTTGTAGTAGACAATGTGGATATCGCCATTGGAAGTTACTGCAATGGCTTGATCACCGTGTCCGCCTTGGACATAATCCACAGTGGAAACTGTCCAAGTGTGCGTCATACCATCCGTTGTGATATTGTTGTATGCTAGGCTGGAGAATCCTGAGCCAGTAATCGTAATTGTTTCGCCGCCTGTCGTCCATCCAGAATTGGGACTCACAGAAATCGCTGCCCCCTCAGACAATTGGGAGTTATCTGTCGAATGCAACGAGGTATAATCGGCAACCAACAGTGGAGATGCAAGGACTGAAATGAAGGCGAAAACAACCATCCATGTTCGCATACGGTAAGCACGACAACGCCTGTCATAAACAATATGTACCAATGATGTGACCAATGGTACCAAGATTGTAACCTTTGAATTAAGAACGTTCTGTGGCCTATGATAATTGTGAGCGGAGAACCCAATCCAAACTGTGACCCGCTCTACGGCCGGGTCGATGCGCTCCTTGAGCAGTTGACAAAGTCAAAATCGTTGCACATTTTGATGGTGCTTGATCAAAAAAATCGGCCACTTCGTTTCTCTGAAATCAAGGAAAGAGTTGATGCATCATCGACGACAGTCTCTCGTAGGCTCGGAGAACTCATCGAGTTTGACCTCGTTCAGCGTACCAAGGCAAATGAAGAATCGAAGACGCATGAATATTCGATTTCTGAATATGGGAAACAACTGAGTCCAATCATGCACGCGTTCTATGACTGGGTCAAGCAACGAGATTCCACTTGACTCTATGGAGAACTGCTCACATCTGCTAAGAGGATATGGCCAATCAATGAAGCCTCAATACGACTTACATCAACGGTTTCATCAAACGATATTCCAAGATTCTTCGCCCCTTCGAGATTGATTGCTAAGGGTTCTGATGTCTTTGAAAGTCCGAGCCCATTGAGCAGGGCTTTAGCTTCTTGATCGATGGAATCTGAATCCATCGATGCTGTCTGATCGGGTATATGGAGCAACCAACCAGATGTTGATTTGTCTTGTAGACCTGCTCGTTTGAAAGCTTCTGAAACGTTGTGTGTACCTGCTAACACCCGCAAGAATTCAGCATCGAGGGTTCGAGCTTGTGCCGTTCCTCGTTCCGTATTTCGATTGCTTACGGTTGTCGCTGTCCAGAGTTGGCGAGAAGTCTGTGCAACATCGGATCGGCAAAAGACCCAACGTTGACTTGGAACAATTTTCTGAAACGATTGAACAAAGGATTTCAGTTCCAACGGCTCGTTACTCTGCCAAGACCAACACGGAAACGTCTCCCACATTGCCGCGACCTGCATCGACATGGCTCATCAACTCTACGCCAAATCTTCGCCATCGAGAGGCATATCATCACTCCGTTTTTTGACCGGAGCAACCCCACTTTCACGTTGAACGACCTTCTTGACCTCGGTCATGATGTTGCTGACCAATTTTGGCCCCCAGCCTCTCCATGAAGCGATTTTTTGTTGGTCGTTGTGTGTCATTGCAAGCACATCTTTTGGCGTTCGTATACCAATCGATGCAAGCGAACGAGCACGTTGGCGTCCAACGTGACGAATTTTGACCAACTTTAACAAATCCGATTTGCATCCATGCCGAACTCGTTGTCGAAGCGTATCCAAATCGGAAGATAACTGGGCGAGAACAGGCATGTGTTCATCAGCAAACACATCGTCATTGAGAAGGATTTCTCGTCCTGCATACAACAGCCAATCCATCAGATCAACGCGATGGTGAACATCACCTGGCGAGACATCAAGTTGCTTTTCGATTTCTCGCATCGTTTCTTCCTCAAACCAGTGTTCTAGGCACCACGCTGATTTCACCAAACCAAGATGGCGCTCTTCGTATGGGATGTCATACAGGAGTTCATCTTCAACCGCAGCGGCCTTGAGTTGAAGGTCGGAGCCAATGGTCAAATCGGCCGTCTTTGCCCAAAGTGATGCGAAATCAGGTGTACTGCAGGCCAAATGCGTCAACCCGAATTCGCTGACAACCCCATCTTGTCGTACCATTCTACGTACTGCACGGCGCATGCCCGTTCGAAGGATGGAGGCCGAAAGAGGGTCGAGGTACAGTTGTGCTACACGCTCGCCAATTGATGTTGCTTCATACTTCATAGACGATGGTTCACCAACTGCATCATTCCATCCGCCAACACTGTTCAACGATGAAGCGGAGACGAAGCCGAGAGAAGGCGTGCCATGCGATGACGGAGCAGGCTTGGCCTGTCGTTGTTCCTGAAGTGTAACGCCTCCTGACTCTTGTGCAACATTGACCCAAACAGGGACATTATCATCCCAGGTTTCTTCCTCATCAATTGCTTGGTCTTGACGTCGTGCTTCGTAGGATTCATCAACACCTAAACGACGTATGAAGCGTTCTTCAACCAACCAATCGAGCATTGAATCGAGCCGCTCTTGAAGTTGGTTCGTTGGCATGGTCGTACCAAGGAATGTTGCATCAAAGAACGATCCAATTGAATCTCGATGGAGCAATCCTCCAGTTGCAATGCATGACAGAAGATGCATACGCATGGCTGGTTCAGCAGAAAGTTTGGAAGAGATGTCTTCAATTGGGCCGAAGAAGTAGCGCTCGCTCACCTCATCTGCAACCTGCCACCCGTCGGTTCCCTTACACAGCACCCATGCTTCTCCAACTGGGTCGTAACGAGGACGCCCTGCTCGGCCAAGCATTTGGTGCACTTCCATGACAGGAAGTGGTCTACTCATTCCATCATCCCAGCGTTTGATGTCTCGAACCAAGACACGTCGTGCTGGAAGGTTCACTCCTGCTGCAAGTGTTGGTGTGGCACACAAGGCGAGCAGTAGCCCATTCTTGAACGCAGATTCAATGCTCTGTCGTTGGCGATGAGTTAGTCCTGCATGGTGGAAAGCGACGCCTCCACGAACGCATTGGGCGAGCAATTCGCCCATACTTGTTTGTGTACGCCCCTCGAGAGATTCAGCGACGTGTTCGAGTTCAAGCAGACGTTCTGGTTGTTCTTTCGCAAACCGTTTCTTAACCCGTTCAGAGAGTTTTTTTGCCTCAGATTGGGCACTGCGTCGCGTTCCAACAAAGACCAGTACTTGCCCACCTTGTTCAATCGTGTCTTGGACAACAATCCACGCTGGGTGGCTTAATGGACCTTCAAGATGACGGGGAGGAGACAAAACATTCGTGCTTGAATCCAGTGAAGAAGATTGTATCTTTCGCGGTTCCAAATGGCGATCATGCAGTGTTGCGTACTCCAAATCGACCGGTCTCCAATCGGATTGAACCAACGCCGCATCAAGCCATTGAGCAAGGATTTCGCAATTCCCAACCGTGGCTGAGAGGGCAATCAGTTGAGCGTTTGGACGCAACGTCCGCAATCGGGTTAAATTGATTTCAAGCGTTGGACCTCGAGAAGCATCGTGCAGAAGATGAAACTCATCAGCAACGACAATCGATACATTGCTCATCAATTCCGAACGACTCCGCATGAGGGAATCGAGTTTCTCAGATGTACAGATCAAAATATCAGAATCATCGATGTTTTTGGCCTCTGAGGTTGCATCTCCAATACCTAGGCCAATCTTCAGGCCAAGATGTTGGCCAATCTCTTTCAGTTCCTCAAATTTCTCACTTGCGAGCGCTTTCAGTGGAACGATGTACACTGCACGTGAACCTGGATTGAGATTCAGAAGTTGATTTAAGATGGCTATGTAAGCAACAAGTGACTTCCCCGATGCGGTTGGAATAGCGAGTAAAATATTATTCTGATCAAACAGTGGTTTCATCGCTTCATGTTGAGGCGGATGGAGGTTTTTGATGCCCCATTGTGAATCAAAGAACTCAATCGCTTTGCTGGGCAAAGAGAGGTTCTGAATCGACCTTTCTTCCTCGCCCATAACCGTAGGTTGCGCCAACGGCTGAAAAGGAATGCGCTTTGGCTATGATGCCGACACGCATAAGTCCTTCCAGTCCCTACGACGTTTATGGACGAACAGACCGAACTCCTGATTGAGCAACGCCTCTCTGTATTTTCAGATGAACCAGATCTCAACGACTGGTTTGAGGTCATGTGCGGGGCAGCAATGGCTGTTCTTGGTTTGTTCCACCTTGTCACACCGGGTGAACTCGTCGACCCTGACCTCATGCGATGGTTTGCAGCTTCCGTAGTTGCTGCAGGTGCAGTCTGGGCTGGACATGGTCTGAAAGATATGGCTGTCAAAGAGATGCGACGCTCAGCAGCCATGATGGAATTGAGCGCATCAACCTCCTCGAGCAGTACCATTGACCACGGTCTTATTCGAGATGTTCTCCTCAACCCAGATGCGTACAAAGAATTCCTCACCAAGGCCTACGAAGAGGCCTGGGAAGATGGCATCATTACTGAAGACGAACTTTCGGATCTGAAGCAGTTCCAAAGCGCACTCGGTATCAGTGACGAGGAAGCAGAAGACATTTCCAAGAAGGCAAAGAAAGCAACCTCAGAAGAGTGATGTCCAAATTGTCTGACCAGGAGCGTATGCTTCAGCCAATTTCTTGGCTTTTCGTCTTCGGTTTTCATCGTTGATGACGATGGCAAGTCCGATGAGGATCGAAGCAAAAGCAACGAAACCTGCGTTCGGGAGAATGCCACTTGAGGAACGAAGTGCACTGAACGATGGTGTGTCATCTGCATCGAATTGGTTTGAATAATCCACCTGCAAGTCGAGTAAATCCAATTCACAATCACACAGCGTGACGGTAATGCGCTCTGGATATAGTGAGGTTTGCAAACGCTTCCAAGAAGCATCATCGATACCAGCAGGCCGTGTCGACCAAGTCGGCGATGACAAGGAACCAAACGAAGAGGTTGCGATCATGGCAGTATCGATATGATGAATCGAATTTGTTGGCTGTTCATCAACGACCAAAAGGGCTTCCAGCATCATTAAATCGAGCAGCAATGCACGAGTTGCGATAATTGAAAATTGGACGATTTGTTCATCCAGTCCATCGCTTAATCTTCCACTCCTTGCATCTGAAATTTGACTGAAGACGAGTTGATCGATTCGCAGTTCATCGAACCCTGCCGCAGACAGTTGCCAACGACCATCCTCTCGCTCATAGGCGGAATCAATCTCCAACCAGAGGCGCAAGGATTCTCCATCCCGAATTCCAAACGTTGCTCCAACGTGCTCGATCATGGTTGCTTCGGGTGTGGCTGGACTCGATACATCCCAAAGTTGCTGGACGCGTTCATCAAGAAGTTGTTCCAACGACCACTCCGAGTCGGATTGCATTTCATCAGCCATCGTCCATAATGGACTGACGATACCGCTCAGGAAAAGCATGACAACAGCAGGAACGAAGACATAAAATCGGAGGTGATTGGATGTTGTTGAACGATAAAATTGTGCAATAAAGAAGATTAAGAGGCCAACAATAGGGAGGATGAACAAACCGCTCTGTGTCGATAATTCGGTTTCTTCCCCAGTTGAAAAATCAAAGAATTGTGCTTCGTAAGTGACTTTTCCTTCAAATTCAGAAGAATCGGTTGGCCCTGAACTTTCGACTGCATAGACCCCGCTCCAAATGTAGGGTTGGAAACGGTCGGTTTGACCGTTCAAACAGAACACATAATCGCCAGGATCGAGTGCCCGCCATCGATAATTTGTCAAGATCTCATCGCCTTCTGCTTTGGTGATGACTTCTGGTGCAGCCACTTGAAGTCCACCTGCCGTTCTCAAACGATGGATACCGTTGCTCTGTTGCAGCTCGAGTGGGACCTCCTCCCATTGGATGAGAATACGCATTATTTCGTTCGATTCAACATTGAACGACCAGCAATCGGAGTCATCGCCCACAAGGGCTCCATAATGAACGTCTTCAAGTGAGGTTGATTGAGGCTGCAAGGAACTTGTCGGTTCATCGACATCCTTGGCTGCGACATTTTCCGACCAAGCGATATCAAGTTTGATGAACGATGAACCTCGAAGATGCAATTCCCATGTGGATGGGCGGTCGACGGTGAAGACGATGCGTGCCCGGACCACATCGTCAGGCCAAAGCAGGCGGCCTTGATCGAGATTCAACGGT
>JAPOIF010000094.1 GCA_029979085.1 Methanobacteriota archaeon
GCGAGAGCTTGCATGGTTCCGAAAACAGTGGCAGATCCACCCATGTCGTACTTCATTTCGTCCATGTTCGCACCTGGCTTGAGCGAGATACCACCAGTATCGAAGGTGATTCCCTTTCCAACAAGGAGTGGGCAGCGACCGGGCTTTTCCTTGTTCATTTCAAAGATGACCATGCATGGCTTTCGAGATGAACCCATGCCGACAGCAACGAGACCACCCATGCCCGCCTTCATGGCATGTTCGTAGTTGATAATGGTCACATCGACGTTGTTGTATTGTTTTGCCCATTCCCAAGCCATGTCAGAAAACGCCTCAGGATACATGTCGTTTGGTGGACAGTTTCCGAGATCTCGGGAGAGGTGGACGCCGGATGCAACACCGCTATGGATGTTGACGAGTGCTTGTAGAGCCTCTTCTTGACCTTCATCACATGTGATGCGTACACTGCGTTCTGCTTCCTTGTCTTCCTCCTTCTGCATTTTGTACTCGTCGTAAGAGTAATCGCGAAGCAGCATGCCTTCAGCAAATGCACCCATGCATTCGATGCTTGCACCAGCGAAACGAACTGTAAGGTCCGTTCCATGCGTTTTCTTTCGAGCAGCGACAACGGCTGCTCCTGCCTTTCGGTAGGCGTGAACATCAGCATCGTCTTCTTTTCCAAGACCGACGAGCATGGCCTTACCGCCTTCACTTCCAACGAGAGACATGGTTGACTTGGCCTTTCCTTTGAAATCACCATCGGCGAGAACACGGTTGATTTGTCCCTTCAGAGCAACGTGCATTCCAGTAGCATGTGCTTCTGGTACGATATCCGTTCCTTCAAAGAGAGGTAGAATGAGGGTTCCATCGATGTTGTGACTTGAACTTACGTTGATTTGCATGGTTTCACCGATATTGCCCAACCCCTTGAGGCACTTGAAACCTTGCGAATGATTTTCAGCGATTTATGCCGAATCCTCGTCCTCTTTTCGAAGAAGCGAAATGACAGCAAAACCAGCAAGAATCGTTGTTGGACTAAACAATCCATAGCCAACGAGGAAATTCGAATCCTCGTCATCATCCATCATCGTTGCATTGATCTCAAGAGGTTCCGTTACCCATTTCGCAGCATCAATCACACGCTTTTGATAATACAACTGCCACGTTCCGTCGTTGGAGTAGGAAAGATTGGTTGCGTCCAACTGCGCCACTGTTGAATTGCTCTGATTGACCGAGAAAAGTGAGGATGTCCACGTAACTTCTCCACTTGAATCGACGAATTGCAAACTTGCGTTGGTTGTGGATGCCATACCCAGGTTCTCGACATCGAGAACGACGTGATCGTCTGAAACTTGAATCGATTGTACGTCAAGTCGTGCGCGCCAATACCACACATTCGAGATCAGGTATCGCATGACATCCAATTCTTCAGCAAGGCGCTCGTTCAGGGCTTCAACAGAGCCCGGGACGAATTGCTCGTCATCCGTTTCAAAGGTGAAGGTCGGGAAGCCCATTACGCCGTATCCATAATCTCGGCTTGTTCCACAATTTGGATAGAGCCCCTGATTCGCATTTTGGATGGGGATTTCAGAAATGTTGGCTTGAACTTCCTCTCGAATGCCGTAGAACAATTCCCAATCCGATGGTTGACTTGCCCACTTCCCCCAAGGGTAGAGCATAATCCAAACCCCCGTGTGCATGGTTACGTAGAGGTCTGCATCGGAGACGTAATCGTTCATGTATTGTGAATTCGCAGCGGTCTCAGATTCACTAAATGCAGCACTTCCCGGTTGTGTTGTTGGGCAGGTATTCCAAAAATGGTCGTAATTTCGATTCAAATCGACTTGGTTGATGTTCCATCGAGTGTCGATATCGTTTCCATCAGGATTGAGCATGATCAGAACGTGAATTTCGGTATTTTGAAGGACATTGACAGCTTCTTCGTTGCCTTGATTCCAGTTCTCAATGTACCATTGTGCTGACAACCACGCAAGGGATGTTCCAAGGTACTCATTACCATGATGACCTCCATCAATGTAGACGATTTCTTTCGCCTTCCCATTGGCTTTGGTCTCCATCGACCAATCCGAGATCTGAACCACCCAGAGTGTCTTTCCAAGTTCAGAACTTCCTGCATCGACAAGGCGTACTATGTCTGGATTATCATCAGCCCATTCATTGACTTCCATGGTCAAAGCAGCCCATGTCATGTGAACGTGGTTGTCGATCGGTTCTCCTGGCCATGCTTCTTGGCTTTCTGAAGAAGCGCTCGCAACTGGTGTAAGACCTGCCAAAAGCAAGCACAGAACCAAGCCAACAGCGACTCGCATGGTTAGGCCTTGCTTCGGTGAATCAAAAACGCTTGCTACGTCCCTTCACCAATCGCTGGTAAAGGCGTTTGGATTCTGAACTTTTTCTGACTCTCGTGTCCAAATGGATTGCCCATCGTTACCATAGATGTCCGCGAAAGGGTCGATGTCCTCTGGCTTGCGCTGACGCTGCATGTACGATTCAACACGCTCCTTGAGATCTGGCTTGAATTTCCAATAGTGGATGCGCCATTCACGACCGTCCCAGAGCGTTGTCTCTTCAGATTCCGTGGTCAGCAAGTCGTAATCTTGGAACATGTAGAACAGGTTTCGGTCGGTTGGTTCAAGTGCATTATCAATGATCCGATTGTAAAATCCAAAAAATCCGAGTGCGTGCTCGGCCATGCCTGCGGCTACCTCAGCATCCATCTCTGTGTCAATATGTTGTTGTATTGCTTGCGTCAACGATTGTAGTGTCATTCCCATCTTCATCACCCCGCCCCCGGTTTTCTCCCGAGAACACTATTGTATATTGGTCGTCGAGGTATATTAACACATCGTCCGATTTTCTTGAAATCCAGTGTTCGGAAGAGATTTCCACCCGAATTTGGGAATGCTTAGAAGCGCAAAGAGGTCGCAACAACCATGGAGGACGAGGGTATGCCAACCTTCCTTGGGCTTGAACAAGGTATTGGCAATGTCGACGTTGCCATCCTCTCCTTACCTTACGAATTGACAACATCCTACGGCCAAGGGACTGCTCAAGGACCACGAGCCTGTCTCGAAGCCTCAGCGCAAGTGGAATTGTATGATGCACAACTGGGTGATGATCTTCCAGCTGGACTTTCGATTCACACGATACAACCTTGGAGCGGCGAAGAACCAACTCTTCTCCAACAACTGGATTCGATGGTGGGATACCTTCTACCATGGTTCAAAGGTGATTGCTTTCCACTTTGCTTGGGCGGAGAGCACGGAATTTTGCCCCCAATTATGGAAGCCGCTCGACAACATCCGCTTGTCGAGGAAGATCTTTCCAACCTAACCGTCGTTCAAATCGATGCCCACGGCGATCTTCGTGAAGAGTTGGATGGAGAGAAGTATTCCCACGCCTGTGCTGCTGCACGCGCTCTTGATGCTGGAGTTGGCAGGTTACTTCAAGTTGGAATTCGAGCGTTCAGTCGAGAAGAGCACCAACGCATGATCGGTGATGAGCGAATTACGACTTTCTTTGCAAAAGATACGCAATCACCTTGTCATGGCGGCCATCATTGGACTCAATGGTTGGAAACGCTGTCGTCGATTGAAGGACCTGTTCACCTCACCATCGATATCGATGGGCTTGACGGAGCATTGGTACCTGCAACAGGAACACCAGTGCCTGGAGGCTTAACGTATTGGCAAGTGCATGAAACAATTCAGACCTTGTTTAACGCTCCAAACGCCGTTGTTGTGAGTGCTGATGTCAATGAAATTGGGGTGCAAAACGATTCTCCGCTAACACAATTTACAGCAGCCATGCTTGCAACAAATGTTGTTGCTAGCCATGCGCATGCACGGTCGAAAGGATTGTGGAAAGCGACTGCGGAATCACTCCATGCAAAACGTCCAGAAGTCGTTCATCGTTCATTCTCGGACAATCAATAAAAGAAGAGGATAAATACTCGTTCAGGTTGCGAGGGCAAAGAAGTCATTCGACTTTCTATGGCGACGCCAGAGTGGAGAATACCCGGAAAACCACGTGCCAAGAATGGAACGCTACAACAAACAAGGAGTGGATACGTTGAACAAATCAGCCCATGGTAAACACATTTTTCTCGATTACACTGGATTCTTCCCGTCCTCAGCATTTGACGGTCATGATATGCTTGCCATCATGAAACAAGCTGTCGACAACAGTGGCGCAAGGGAAGTCCATGCCCATGTCGATGTGTTTGATGGTTCTGTTTCCCCTCCGGGATTTGCATCCGTCGTTCTTCTCGATGAAAGTCATGTCAGCGCACATTGTTACTCAGATCGGGGTCTTCTTGCCATAGACGCATTCACGTGCGGAAGAACCGATCCCAACTCGATCATCGTCCAAATCAAAGAAGCACTTTTGGAGCGTTGCCCGAGTATTGAATTGATGCAAGAGAAGAGCACTGAACGATTCCTTCTTCCTGAGGTGTGATCATGGGTGTCCGAAGTACGATTGAATCCTACTTCCAACATTTCAACGCTGGCGAACTTGCCAAGATGTCCGCTTCCCTCTTGAAGCACCTTGAATCCGGAGGAAAACTGTTCATTACACTCGCAGGCGCAATGAGTACGGCCGGAATAGGCAAACTCCTCGCTCCAATGATTCGCGAAGGGCACGTTGCTGCAATCAGTTGTACTGGAGCAAATCTCGAAGAAGACGTCTTTCGAATGATGGCCTTCCCTCACTACACGTCGATTGAGAATTGGAGAACGCTTTCGCTTGAGGATGAGGTGGATCTCTTGAACAACAAAATGAATCGCGTGACCGATGTTTGTATTCCAGAAGCGGAGGCGATTCGTGATCTTGAATCGCATCTACTGGAGGCATGGAAGCAGGCATCTGAAGAAAAGAGGAGGCAACTTCCACATCACTACTTCTTCGATGTCCTACAATCAGAGTCTTTGTTCAACTCGTGTGAAGGCGATGATTTCGCCTCTTGGGTACTTACAGCTTTTGAAGAAAACGTGCCTCTCTACGTGCCAGGTTGGGAAGATTCGACCATGGGCAACATCTTTGCTGCTCGTTCGATGGAGGGGGTAATCGATTCCGATTGCGTTCTTTCTGGTATTGAATACATGAAACACCTCGCAACGTGGTACGAACAACAAACATCACCGCTTGCCTTTTTGCAAATAGGTGGAGGAATTGCTGGAGATTTCCCAATTTGTGTCGTTCCGATGCTCAATCAAGATCTCGAACGAGATGTACCGCTCTGGTCATGGTTTGGACAAATATCTGAATCACGTCCTTCGTATGGAGGATATTCTGGAGCACCGCCAAGCGAGAAAATCACGTGGGGTAAAATCGATGCAACGACACCGATGTTTGTTGTTGAAAGCGATGCAACCATTGTTGCCCCGCTCTTGTTTGCTTACATCTTGAACCTTTGATTGTTGAAACAATGTCCCCAAACCCTTAGAGATGAGCGGTGGCAAGAATAATTCATGAGACGTAGCCAAAGCATTGTTCTTGTTTTGTTGTTGATGTTGACTCCTCTGTCTTCCTTCGTCTCTGCAGAAGGGGTGCCAACGGTTGATATTACAACGGATTGGAACAGTTCTTCGGCATTAACAAACGAACATGCGTACATCCTAACGTTCGGAGATTCGTCTGCCCATGATTACGACGTGACCATCGAACATCTTCGGGATTCGGTCGACTTGAGTCCTTCCGTTCAAACAACTTTCCTTGAGAACACACCAAGCCTAACCGCTCGTCTTGTTCTCGATACAGCGGTCGCTTGGAACGATACAATCAGCATTCAAGTGACCATCAATGGGCACGATGGTGCAGCACTCTCATCACCAATCGTCGAAGAACGAACGTTCACCGTCGGGTCATGGAACCAACCAATGGCGGATCACGAAGTTACGACAACAACGTCCTGGTCGCTTGAACAGAACTATCAGACGAGCGATGGAAATCAATCGTTCATGTTGCTGTTTGAAGGAAACGGCTGGCAACAGCGAATCGGAGAGGTTCTCAACGCTTACGAACTTGGAAATGGAACGTTGTTTACATCAGAGACGACGGGCAATTCAACGACGGAACTCAACCTTGATTTCGAATCGTTCTGGAAAAACGAAACGGTGACGTCAGGCGTCCTCACGTCCCAGGTCATTCAAGCAAAAGGAAATGGAGACATTCTCTTGCAACTTGAGGAGGATGGCCTTGTAACCACCATCAATGCCACCGTTGTCGACGCACTCCTCAACCGTTCGAACATTGACAACGTGGTCTCGGAGCGTTTGCGCTTGGAAGCATTTGGTGCCCTTCTTGTCAATGGAGAGGAAGATGGTGGCCAATTCAATGTTGACGGAGACATCAGTTTACTCCTCCTTGAGACAACCGATGTGAATGGTGTTCGAGTCCTTCAGCACACCCAAATTGAGGCGACGGCTGACATGCTTCTCAGGGATGAAGGCTCTGAGTTTAATCTTCAACTCGATCAATTTGAGACGCTCGAGCGTTGGGAAGATGGCGTGCGCGTTGACCAGTTGGATCTCATCCGTGGTGATGGAACGTTTGGATTCACAGATCAGGAAGAGAATGCTTCCATGGTCGTCAATGGAACCGTGTACAACTTCCACACGCGTGTTGAAGATGGAATAACATTGATCGATGATATCCACGTTGATGGAACACTTTCTGGCGATGTTCAAGGTACGTTTGGCGTGGTGCAAACCATTGAGCAAACCGGTAAACAACGCAATCACACGTTGGTTGAACACGATGTGAATGTTATTCACAGTGAGACGTGGTTTAACGTCACAGGCATTGGAGGGAGCAGTTTCTTTGGTGGCAGTGGTGCTGGTTCCTATTACAACGATTCGTACATTTACCAGGCAACGAACGCGG
>JAPOIF010000095.1 GCA_029979085.1 Methanobacteriota archaeon
GGCATGAACGAGATTCAAGTTGCTGAGGAGAAGGATAGTCAAGGCAATGATTGCAATCGGCCATGACTTTTGCAATCCTTCCTCCATGTTGAAGGCTCGATGGCCTAGTCTTTCAACACTTTCTTTGCAATCCGTGGCATCTTTGAAAAACAAACCACCGCAGCACAAGCCATGGCAGAAGGACTCGGTCGCACTGTACTTCATCGCCATCGATACAGCCGTGTATGGGGTTTAGGCAATCGTTCATCTCCTGCCGTAAAGACTCCAGCATTCATTTCAACAGAGGATGACGATGATGCATGCAAAGATTTAGCAGCCTTTCACTGTCTACAAACCCGTACCATTCCTGCAGAGATCACGGTATCGACGCATCATCACCTCATCCCGCCCGATTTTCAACAAGCCGGGCCAACAATGCGTGCCTCTGTTGGTCATGTTCTCCCACCCTCTTTGGAGGAGGCAAATGCCGGTGAATCTGCAGATTCGGGTCCACTCCTCCCTGTTTCATGGCAACGTTTGCACCACGATCCTTCACTCTTGGATGAAGATTTACAACCAAACATTGTCGTTCTCGTCGATGCTGTACAGCTTGCCGCACAATCGGGCAAACTCGTAACGGCGATTCAAACCCTCAAACATCGTTTCCCTGGTGCATTGCTGTGGACGCCTGGTCTCGGTGGCGCAGACAACGTGGCCGTTCTTGCGTGGTTTGGAGTCGACCTGTTCGACACCACGAGAACCCGATTTGCCCTTCATTCGAATCATCTGTTAACGTCCTACGGTCCGAGAGAACCTCTTGAAGATGAATCATTCAGCATGGATGTTGCCATGCACCATTATCATCAATCGATACGCTCTGTTCATTCAGCGATTGAAACTGGAACCTTACGCCGTCTTGCCCAACAACAAAGCCTCAACAGTCCTCGATTGGTTGAACATATGCGTCATTTTGATGCATTGATGAAAAATAAGGGTGATGTTTTGCGCCTCCATCCTGCTGGCAAAGGAACGATCGAGTTCATGGCTCAAGAAAGCCATCTTGATGCACAGGTTTCGTCTTGGGTTGAGTTCATGAATGAACGCTACATGGTTCCTGATGGACTTGATAATGTCCTCATCCTCCTGCCTTGTTCTGAACGAAAACCATATCGTTTGTCAAAATCACATCGCAAATTCATCGATGCGATTGGGAGTAACGGTTGCCATGAAGTCATGGTCACATCCCCACTCGGCCTCGTTCCGAGAGATCTTGAGGACGTTTGGCCTGCAGGGTTTTACGACATCCCTGTGACTGGAGATTGGACACAAGACGAACTCAACCGAGTGCAGTCGATGGTGAATTCTCTTGTGCAGAGGCATGAGTACCAATGCATCATCAATCACAGTGGGATTGATCTTAATCTCAAAACCATCGAAGTCATTGATACACGTCAAGGCGAATCCTCTGGTTCAAGAACGTCCCTTCAGCGATTGAGTGATGCGGTCAATCATTGCAAAGAACATCATCAAGTTCGTCGACGTAAGGGTGAATCCATCAACATGGATCGCTTCAAGAGTATCTCACGCTACCTTTACGGTTCTGACGAATGGCTCAATGGATGCCGCATACGTGGCAAACCCCCACGTTGGAAAATTGAAAAGGATGGTAAACAGATTGCTCTCTGGTTCTACGACCGAGCAGGATTTTCGTTTAGCAAAGAAGCGATCGATGTGCTCTTTGAGAACAAGATTCTTCCTCGTGTGCATCTTCAACCCACCATCAAATGGAAAGGAGATCTTCATCTTGGCATCATCGATTCCTACGATACCAACATCCTCCTTGGTCAAGATTTGTTGGTTCTCCAAGGCGATGAACCTGTAGGTTTGGCTCGAAGTCTTGCACCAGGTTGGGAATGGGCAGGTACGCCAGGTCGTTTGGCGAAAATGCATCAGAAGCGATGACCGCATGAAGCGATGTGGTTAAGAAGGGTAAGCAGGTCGCAAGATTGCTCCGAGTGGTTCATATGGCACGAATGTATTCTTCTCGAAAAGGAAAAAGTGGTTCATCAAAGCCGTTCATGAGCGAGCCTTCTGCATGGTCCAACACGGATGCGAAGGAGATTGAATCCTTGGTTCTCAAGTATGCGAAGGAGGGTATGAGCACCTCGCAAATTGGTATTGTCTTGAGAGACAAGCATGCTGTCCCAGATGCTCGTTTGGTTCTCGGAAAGCGCATTGGAGCCGTTCTCGCTGAGAACGACCTTGGTGGTTCCTATCCAGAGGATCTCATGAACCTCATGCGCCAAGCCGTCGGTATCATCGACCACCTCACCACAAATCATCGAGATATTCACAACAAGCGTTCGCTCGAGTTGACCGAGGCGAAGATTCGTCGACTTGGCAACTACTACAAGGCAGAAGGAAAACTTCCTGCTGATTGGAAGTACAAGCGTGACCAACTCCGACTTATCGTCGAGTGATTGGGAGCATTCATTTGTCTCGGGGTTAAGGCCTCGATGGGTCGGCCATGAACGATTTGCGCAAAGCCTCGTTTTTTGCACCACTTGATGGTGTCATCGATGAAGCTGTAACCGTCCTTGAATCCGAATCACTGCTGTTGGTGACAACAGCAGATTTGTCATCCATCATCGCCCTTGGATTTCTTGAATCAGCCTTGCTCGACCGAGGGATTTCATACGCTCGAAGAATTCTCCCACCAAACGCTCACATACCTCCGGATGAACTTGATTTAGTTCCGAAACAAGCAGAAGCCAATGTTCTCTTCATCGATGCTTGGGATCGAGTTGAGACCGCCCATCCAAATGCCATGCTTTTGACACCTCAACCCGTTGAAGTCGAGTTTAGTAACTCATCAAAAAAGCGACGAGGCCGTATTGATGTTGTACTGCAATGTTCCGTTATCGCATCAGCCCTTTCACCAAACGGGACACGAACCAAACGATGTCGACCTTATTCGGGTTGTGGCCAATGGCTCATGGAAAGCCTCGATACAACGATGGATCCGATTCATACGCTCGTTCGTGATTTCCTGCGTGATGAAGGCTCCATCCAAGTCGCTCCATTACCTGAAATCAAAGATTCGAGTGTGGAGATGATTCCTCTCGCATCGGAGCGTCGCCTGAAACGTTTGCAGAAATTGTGGGATGAGATGGATGCATCGATGCGTGCGCAAGCTCTCTCAGAGTACAGTCTACCTCTTCTCTCCAGCGATGGCCTCTCAACAGCACGTTTGGAGGAATTGATTTGGAAACGAATGCGTATTCCCAATGAACCAACTGATTTAGCCACCGTCCTTTACAGACTGATGAAAGGTTGGCCAAACGATGCGGATGCAGCAGTTTTGCATGCAGGAACACTGGTCGATACACTGCTCAAAACAGGGCGATTGCCTTCATCGACGGATTGAAACACCAAAAGGTACTGGGATTATCATGGCCATTGAACGATTGCTCACTGGAAGTATCCGCGAACGTGTACAAGACCTCATGTCAACAGAAGATTTGATCATTGAATCGTTCAAAGATATTGTCAAGGACGAACTGAAGGCACACATCCGCAACAAGATTGAGGAAGACCCTGATCTCCATGCAGAAATCAAGGAAGCAGTAGCCTACTATTTCCACCAGAAGGCGAGGTCTGTTTATGCTGAATTGAAGGCAACTCGTGCAGCGACCCGTCTCGGATTGCGCCTCCTACCTGATGAACTTCAAGGAGAAGTAGGTGAAGCACTCATCGGCCTTTTCGAAAAGGAACTTGGGACGTTGCTCGATAAAGCTCTTTGAGTAAAAATCCTGTTTTGTTTCGGTCATATCGGCGTTGATGTTATACGCCTCTTTCTCAACCGGGCGTTGTGGAGAGAATGCGAGGCCGGGTCTTTATACTCTTGAGTTGCTTCTTGCTCTCGCTGGTTGCACCATATTCGCCATTGACATCTACCGTCCATGCTGAAGACACAAAGGTCTGTTGCGAGGCATCAGAAGTCGATCTCTATCTCCTTGGTGACGGAGATTTGACCCTTTCTCCATTCGATGATTTGTTATCGGAAACATCATCCTCTGCTTCGTTTGAAACAGCTGTTACATCTTCGGAACAGATTGGAAAGTGGAGCCTCGATTCAGCATGGCCAGGTACCGTACCAGCATCAACTTGGACGGTCAATCTTGAATACACTGTATCGGATGCAGGAGGGGCAAATCTCAACATGTCTGCGACCGTGACGATTGGTGGCTCCTCATTCACTGCCTTCCTTGGTGTTGACCAATCGTTCATCGCACAAGGGTCAGGAACGATTTCAATCGATGTTCCAATCGACGAAGTTTCAGTCAGTGGAACCTCTGAAATTTCTGTAAGCGTAAATGCACGAGCCATTGTCTTCAATGTTCCAGCAACCGGTGCAAAGGTCGAATTTTTCTGGGGCAGTGAAGAACACGCATCCTCTCTAACAGCGGAGTTACCTCTGATTGATTTAACACTCGACGAACCCGAGGTTGAAGGTGATTTGGTGTATTTTGCCGTTCGAATTGAATCCCCCTTCGGCATGGAGGCGCTTGTTTTCTCAAATTCGATTACACTCCAGGTAAACGGGGTAACACAAACAGAAGACCCAACCGAGGTTCTCGATGGTGAAGCCATTCTCGTGATATGGACATGGGATGGAGCGGCCGGAGGTGTCGAAACCGTTGGCGTATCGGTTTCCTATGAACTCCAAGAAGGGTTGACGCTCACTGGTTCGACGAATTTTGAAATCGAAACCTTTGATGGTTCTGGCGATGGTGGGGGCTACTACCCACTGAACGAACCATTGCGAACCAATGGGAAGGGGTCGCCACTCGATGTTTCGATCTCGATGGAGCTTGAATCTGAAGATGGGGGATTACGCCTGGCACAAACGACCATTCTCACCATCGAGGGAGAGATGGCGTTCTGGATGCGCTGGGGATTAGACCATCTTGGTGATGAAACGATTCCTCTTTCAACCGTCCTGAAAAATTTTGATGGCGGCAACATCAACGATGAAGAGCGTGGAAGTCGAATTATTGAAAGCACCGAAATAAGCCAATTTGAGAATTACATGAGTTCCTATTACATCACATTCTTCCAATTCGGACTCGGTTTGGAATCGGATGAAATTGTTGGCGATCTCTCCGAAGCCCAAACCTTTGCAATAACCTTGGATCTCATGGGTGAAAATCGGGTACGAAATGCACCCCTTAAATTGAGGATTGATTCACTAACGCCAATGACGTCCGGACTCAATTATCGTATTTTGAATAGTGCCTTCATGAGTCCACAACCATCTCCTCTATGGTCGTCGTATGACTTGCTGATCAACATTGAATCAAGTCCGATGACTTCCTTTTCGTTCATTGAACTCAAACAATCGGATGAACTTGAAGTCAATCATCTCAGGTTCCCTTGGGGTGAATCGGCAACCATCAAGGCTACGGGATTGACTCAATCGGACAAATTCACACTTGATTCTCAACCGACAACATCCATTATTCATGCGCCGATTGGCTTGACACTCGCAATGACCATCATCCTTGGTGCCGGACTTTGGTTTGCCTTTGTCATGGTGCGAAATCGCACAAAGTACCCATTGATGATTGAGATGGTTCTTGTTCCGGTCGTCTTTGCACTTCATTTCTTTGCACTCCAACCCTTGTACATCCTCGCATCAAGCAGTGGAATCGTGTTCATTTGGTGGGCAACAGCTATGATATCCCCAAAGACTGGAGCAAGCCAAACCCCCGGCAAGGCTCCAGAAATCGTTGTCGAAAATTTCCCAACAATTGCATGTCCACAGTGTCAAACATCGAATCCTGTGACATCGGATCTACGGCCGATTCGAATACAATGTACAGGTTGTGATCGTATCATCAAAATCGTAGCGTGATGTCAAAACCCTCTTGAACGGTCACGTGTAGCCACGTTCATGAGCGAAACTGTTGCTGATTTGGAACTTGATGATGAACACGTAACCATTGGATTGGATGATACATTGGTCGAAGGATGCAAACGTTTGGTCAGCATCCCTTCTGGTATTCTTGTTGTTTTGGACGATGACGATCAAGTCAAGGGCGTGATTGGTCAACGCCAAATGTTGAAGGCAATAGGAAATGGAGTCGATGTCAATGAGACTACATGCAAAGAAGTCATGGAAATGGATGTTCTCAAGGTCTCCATGTCAGAATCCATCGCTGATGTCATCAAGTCTGTGAATGAACGGATGCCACAGGCTGTTGTCGCTGTCGACGAGAACGGTGCATTCGAAGGATACTTCTCTCCAGAGGATTACCGACAAGCTCAATCAATCCTCTCATCGAACCCATCGCTTAGTTCGCTTTGAGTGTTAGTGAGTGTAATCTCGTGAACATGCGCTATTCGGCCTCAATTGTTCAATGTCCACCAGACCCTACCTCTTTCCAGCAATTGATGCAGACAAATCCTCTTTGACTATATCCAATATTCTCTTCAACCCAGTGCTCAGAACATACCCAACCGTTTGCAGAACAAAATACGCCATCACATTTGTGTGTTGCATTCGATTCGCAATCAGGAATCTGGCATATTTTTGGCTGCCAAACAATGGTTTGATATCTACCCCTACAAATCTCACACGGTAAGTGATATCTCCATGGTGGTTTGCCCGACTTTCTTTCTACCCATTGTACAACTTTTCCCTTATCACAATCAGGGCATTCAACAACGACCTCTATCCATTCTTCTTCATTTTCTTCTTTCTTTTCTTTC
>JAPOIF010000096.1 GCA_029979085.1 Methanobacteriota archaeon
GTGTGGTTACTTCCCAGCATTTACCGCTCTTCTCTTTGGACGAACACTACCGAAGTTAATCGGCATGATCAATGAATCACCAATGATTGAACACTCATCCCTCCACAACCGTGTTGCAAAAGCCACGCTTGCGATATCACTTCTGTATTGCATCTGGTACAATTTTTCGCTCCTCACACCGTTGGGTCTTCTCGAATTCAACCCAAGCAAGGTTATCGTTACAGGAGGTTTCTTTGGGGCACGTTCAGACCCTTCAATCGCATGGATGGGGATGATGATCTTGTTCCCACCTCTTTATGCCCTGGGCTTTATGCTCTACCGCTTGGGTGAGGAAGTTGGTATTGAAGACACGCTCTCGTTGATTTCCTTCTTCCTTCTCAGTCATGCTGCTGCATATTGGGCAGGATTGTACTTTACCGAGTACTTCGTCATGTTAAGCACTGCTTCCTTGTTCTATGTTGGCATTTTACTTCTTGGAGCAATCACTTCTGTCTTGCTGAAAATCAATTCGCGAACCTTGATGGTACAGGAGATTGATTAAGTCATCACAGGGAAGCATCGAGAATTGGTGCCGTTGTTGACCACGCAGCAGTCGGTTTATGCCAATCTCGAACCTGATCAGTTTCGAGTCGTAGTTGGAGGCGTTCTCCTTGTTCAAGGTTCACATCTTCGAACTTGAAATCTACCACATGTTCGTTGCTGCGAAAGGTATCATCGAATAGAATGGATTGTTCAACGACATCTCCATTGGAGAGGCGTTGTAGAATAACCCGTACGTGACACTCTTGCAATGGATTACGCAAGGAACAGGACTCGCTGCTACCATCATGCTCAACTCGGACAAATCCTTCTAACGTCGAAATGCCTACATGGTCGGAGAGTGGAATGATGGTGTCCTTCGCTGTTGGAGCGCATACACACTCCATGTTGTCAACTTCAGCTTCAGATTCCAAGTGAACGGTAACCGTCATCGTTTGTGTCGTTACCTTTCCGTCAACGGATTCTGTTGCTTCGACGATATGAATTCCCGGGGTCTCAAACGTGTGCGTGGTATCCGCTCCGGTTGCTGTAAATCCATCGCCAAAATCCCATGTAATCAGACCGCCACGGTCTGTTGCCTCGAATGTGAAAACATGGAAGATACGTTCGATGACAACTTCTTCGTCGTTGTCACCCTCATCGACTTCGATGAGAATGAATTGGTTCACTCCAATGTCATTATCGACGGAAATCTCGAAAGAGCGGTCATCGGACTTGGCCATAAATTCGCCTCCGCTAAGGATGGCACCAGCACTCAGGCCGATGACGAAAACAGACAATAAGACCATGCTGATTAACTTCGGTGACTGAAAGAAACCATCATTGCTAGACGTCAATCCACCGTCGTTCATGGTCTGAAATCACAGAATATACTACAAAAGAACTTGCTCGAGGCCATGCATCAATTTTGATGACAATCAAGCAGTCCATCGAGGTAAATCCTTTCCGTCGAGAATAGCATTCGTAATGTCGTAAGGCCTCACCTCGATTGGCTCCTTACATATTTCGAGAAGCTCCTTCATCAGTCTGTTTTGCTTCCTGCGTGATCGAGGGTCGATGGCCATGGTAACCAAAAGGGTTCGAATGGCGAGATGAAGTTGCGATTGTGAGTACTGGTTGAGTGGACGTTCTGCAAAGCGCTGTTCAGTTGTTGATTTCCAAGATTGGAGGCTGTTGTCTTCGTAAATGCGTTTGAACAATCGCTCAACGTTCGGATGGACATCACCAAGACAGAAAATGTGTTCTTCTATGGTGTCCAGACAGAGATCCGATGCATCGTTTGAATCCATCGTGATGTACGCTACAAGTTCGTCTTCTCGCAGAGGCATTTCACTCCTCATGCGTAATTCACGAATGGTTGAACGCATGACCCACATGTTCCAAAATGCGAAAACGGGAAGCGATGCTAGTTCAAGCGCTCCTCTTGATACGGTACGGCCAAAGACGCGGATTGCAAAGCGTTTCCACATCATTTTGATGATCGCTCTCGAACCTGAAACCTTTGTCTTGAGGAAAATTGCTGCAAAAACAACTTGCCATCTTGAGATGTGTTTTCTTGGATTGATTCCAAAGAATTCGCCTGTATTGTTTGGGGTTTGCAATCCAGCATTGACGAGTGCAACCATGACTTGTTCATCGATATCTTCTGAAGATGTGGACTGCTCGTTCAAGGATGCAATCATTCGAGCATTCCGTAGTGAAAGAAAGTACATCACCGTTAATTCGGCCATGGTAATCACAACACCAACGGCGATGATGATTCCGAGAATCGCTATTCCATCCCAGAACGTATTTTCGAACATCATACCACGATAGGAATCTACCCATATGGTCACAAGCAACAGAAGTAGTCCAGACAAGAGGCCTAAGGCACCTGCTTCGACGACGGAGTAGAATTCCACACGTTTGAGCATGCGGATCCGTTCATCTTTCGATTCTACAGGATTGATCGAATCCATTCCTCGAAAAATATAGGATAGAGCAAGTTTAGGGAGACCCTGCAATCCATGCAAGAGATCTCCTGGGGAGGCCATGATGAAGAATCATTCAAGAAGTGCAATAAATCTTCTCAAATCAACTTCAATGATATGTCATTCCTAACCATTCACAGACACGTTCAGTGAGTTCATACACTTCGTCATGTTCCATGGTACAATTTGTGAAACTGCCCTATTCAAATGTTCATTTTGAAATTTCATACAACGATTAAAGAACATCTCGCCAAGTAAACAATCATGGGCAAGGCTGTCATCTCGAACCGACCGATGGGATTTGTACGTAACACGCTTGATCCATTCTTGTTCTGTGTCCACCATCTCGATTTGTACCCTGAAGGAAACGACCTACAAGGTCCAAACGAGCCACTGATTGGTCGTCATATTGGTTCTGATTTTGATGAAGCCAATGAATGGAAGATGTACCATGGTCGAACGGTTCCGGGTTTCCCAGCACATCCACACCGCGGTTTTGAAACCATCACAGTTGTTCTTGATGGTCTTGTGGATCACTTCGATTCAGGTGGTTCAACAGGGCGTTATGGATTCGGTGATGTGCAATGGATGACGGCTGGCTCAGGACTGCAACATTCCGAAATGTTCCCTCTGGTCAATCAAGACAAACCGAACAGACTCGATTTGTTTCAAATTTGGATCAACCTACCAGCAAAAGACAAGATGACTGAACCCGGATACGAGATGATCTGGGCACATGAAGTACCACACATCCAATTGGATGGTGGCGATGTTCGTATCATCTCAGGTAGTTGGAACGAACATGTTGCCCCATCTGCTCCAAGTGCATCATGGGCGAACGACCCAGAAAACGAAGTCGCTTTGTACATTCTCACAGTAAAAGCAGGAGGTTCAGTCGAACTGCCCACAGCATCAGCAGAAGCCAATCGGATGATGTATCACATCGATGGCGGTACTGCCACAGTCGAATCGCACAAACTCAAACCGAAGTACGGTATGGAGTTGCATGCTGATGTTCCAACAGTTCTTGAAGCTGGCAAGGAAGACGTTCGAGTTCTCGTTCTTCAAGGAAAACCTATTGCAGAACCCGTTTCACAACATGGACCGTTCGTGATGAACACCGTTGAAGAGATCTATCAAGCGTTCAGCGACTATCGACGAACTGAGTTTGGTGGATGGCCATGGGGGACATCCGATATCGTCCATCCACGAGAACAAGGTCGCTTTGCAAAGATGAGTGACGGACAGGAAATCGTCCCTCCGAATTGATTCCGGAGACCATGTTGTCCGGAATATTTTTCCATCGAAAAATAGCGTTCTGCTTATACATTAGTTGGATGGGTGTCATATCATGTCAATTATTGCCGCATACAACGAAGCTTGGGAAAAAGGAGATACTGAAGCACTAGATGCACTTGTTCACGAAGATTTCGTGTTCAATCCACACGTCGGTGGAATGACCATGGGGAAGTCCGACATTATGCAATTTGCAGGATCTGGACACGTCACTTCTGAGAACGATCGAATTTTGTTTGAGAACGACGAAGTCGGGGTCGCTCATTCGATTGTTCACTTTGCCAACGACTCGGATTCCGAGGCAGTTCTCTCCTTCATGCGCTTCAAGGATGGCCAAATCATCTCCATGGAGACTGGTGCAACACCTCTCTCGGACAACTACAAGCTTGTTGGACAAGATTGAGTTCAGTACGAGTAGAAGCCTTGTCCGGTTTTTCGACCGAGTTTGCCTTCCTCAACCATTTGGATGAGCAGTGGTGCTGGTGCATACTTCTCTTGCTTGAGTCCTTCATAAAGGACGTTCATGATGTGAAGGACGGTATCAAGACCGATTAGATCAGAGAGAGCGAGTGGTCCGATTGGATGGTTCATTCCCAACTTCATGATACCATCAATGGCCTCGGGTTCTGCAACGCCTTCCTGTAGCGTGAGAATCGCTTCATTGAGCATTGGGCAGAGGATTCTGTTGGAGACGAAACCTGGTGAGTCGTTGCACGAGAGTGCAATCTTGCCCATCTTCTCCGATGCTTCAATGACCGCAGCATTGGTTTCTGTACTGGTCTTGTCGCCGTTGATGACTTCAACCAGTTTCATGATTGGAACTGGATTCATGAAGTGCATGCCAATGACCTTGTCTGGACGATTGGTTGCATCTGCAATCGTACTGATGGATATGGAGGAGGTGTTGGAAGCAAGAATGGTTTCCGGCTTACAAATCGAATCGAGTTCAGCGAAAATGGATGTTTTCAAATCAACAATCTCAGGGACTGCCTCGACCACAAGGTCGCAATCCGCACAGTCAGCCCGATCGGTTGAGAGTGAGATACGAGCGAGTGTTGCATCAGCATCCTCTTGCGACATGCGTTCCTTGGAAACGAGTTTACCAAGTGAACGTTCAATGGTTGCAAGACCTTTGTCAACGTACTCTTGTTGAATATCGATCATGGTCACATTGTAGCCAGCTGCTGCAGCAACTTGTGTGATTCCATTTCCCATTTGTCCTGCGCCAAGAACGGCGATGTTCTGAATTGCCATGGTATCTTCGAAACGAAAGCGATTGATGAAGTTGCGTATGCGGGAAGTAGCCCGACTCGGATTCGAACCGAGGTCGGCGGGACCAAAACCCACCATGATGGACCACTACACCATCGGGCTGTGGACTGTGGGCAGATGTTCTTGTTTTTGTCCTTGTCGGCTAATAGGCCTCATTCAAGCAAGGATGCGAATTCCGTTCCATCTGTCTTCGTACGAGCGCTTGCAATGAATTCGGTCAAATCAATCCCTTGTTGTGCGTAATTCATGGCTTGCAAACCCATGTCGAGTTTGTCCATGGCTTTCACGAATTGAGCCTCTTCAGTTTCCGCTTGTTCGTACTCATCAAACAAGTCGATCCATTGTGGAGCAACCTTGAGCATACCTTCTCGCTCAAGGTCATGTTTCTCCTGACCTTTTATGGTATCATGCGGTGTTAAATCACCAACGACAATCTCGGCCACATCATGAACAAGACAGAGTTGCAATACTTTGGATAAATCAAGATGGTCTGGACACAATCGAAGAGCGAGAATCGCCATTCCCCACGAGTGTGCTGCGACCGATTCTGGGTTTGATACGCCTGCTCGAACCCAGCCGGCTCGATCGATATCTTTCAACTTCAAGAGTGTGAGAAGTTCTTCTCGCATGTCCATGGCAAAGGACGAGTACTCAAAACCCCTGTGATGTTGGAGAGACTATGGAGGAAGGTGAACCGACCTGGTGGAACGACGCACTCCATCACCTCAGAAATGACACCATTATGGCTGATTGCATCAAAACCTACGGCACAGATGGGCTCAAAGGACGTGGCGATTTGTTCTACACGATTGTTCGTTCCATTATCGGTCAACAAATCAGTGTGATTGCAGCTGAAAGCATCTGGAATCGCTTTGAGGCGATGGTTGGAAGCGTTACCCCCGACAACGTTTGCAAGTTCACGAAGGAAGAGATTGCATCATGTGGAATCACTCGTCCAAAAAGCGGCTATATCCTCGGATTAGCCATTGATTCCGAACTACTCCTGAACTATCCATATTCAACATCCACAGTGGACGAAGTTCGAAAACATCTCATCCAATTCAAAGGAGTCGGTCCTTGGACGGCCGAAATGGTGATGATTTTCGCACTGCTGCTGCCTGACGTCTACAGTCCGAAAGACATCGGATTGGTCAATGCCATCAAACGATTGTTTCCGCACGTCGAAACCATGGATGAAGCAGAAGAGGTTGCAAAACGCTGGGCTCCTTATCGTACCATGGCGTGTTGGTATCTGTGGAGAACACTTGACCCAATTCCTGTTGAGTATTAATTCAGAATCCACAAAATGATTATATCTGTTCTTGGTGTAAGCAATACATGCCAAAAACGTTTGACAGAGCCCCCGAATTGCCAAAGATGCGACGCAGAATTGGTCGAGACACAACCGAACTGATGATTACGACATTGGCATTATTGGGTACTGCAGGTCTCGTAGGAGTCATGATTCGTGCTTCGGTTTTTGATATCACATCACAAGATGAATATGATTTCATCAAGTACTTCTTCATCGCAACAACAGC
>JAPOIF010000097.1 GCA_029979085.1 Methanobacteriota archaeon
ATCGAGATTGAAGGCGCATTCATTCGCTGTATTGATGTTCAGTGTTCAGCCCGGTTGGGACGCAGCATTCTATACTACTGTCGAGCATTGGAAATGGATGGTATTGGTGAGAAACTTGTCGAACAACTCATCGATGAGGGACTTCTTTCGAGCATTCCAGATTTGTATCGCCTCGATGAACGCATGTTGCTCTCACTTGACCGAATGGGACAAAAATCTGTTGACAATGTCCTGAGTGAGATTATGAAGAGTCGTTCGATGACCTTCTCAAAATTTCTGGGCGCACTTGGCCTGCCTGGCATTGGGCCGGAACTTGCGGCGGCCATTTCCAATCATTTCCTTAAGCCACAACAACTCTTGCACTGGGTCGAAGAGAGCCTTTTGGACGATTCTCGAATGGCCGAATTAACAACCATTGATGGAGTTGGAGAGATAGTCGCTTTGCAATTACGTGATGGAATTCAACTTCGAAAGACCTTCATCATCGATCTTCTGTCTCTTCTGAACATCCAAGAAGAAACCCAGATTGTTGCAGGAGGGCCATTCGAAGGGATGACGTTTTGTGTAACAGGCACTCTTTCTGAATCAAGAAAGAGTATTCAAGCTCGCATCAAGGCTGCCGGCGGCAAAGTAGTCAGTAGCGTTTCAGGAAATCTATCCGTGCTCGTAGCAGGAGAAAATGCAGGATCGAAACTTGCCAAGGCAGAATCGTTGAATGTGCAAATTTGGGATGAAGCAACCCTCTTACTGCGTTTGTCAAATTCTGATCATCCGTCTGAAAATAACTCGTCGACGCCTCAGCCAACCTTGTTTGATTATTGAGAAATTTTCTGTCGTTAGGAACGAACATTCTTAACGAGTATAGCATTATTTTTTCATCATGCAACTGAAAGCCATTCTTCTTTCAGCCGTTGTTGCAATGGTGATGCTCTCGCCAATGATCGAAGCGAGCTCGAATGGTAAACACAATTCATCCGGAGGGTGCGGTTGCCATGGAAGTGGTGCTTCAGTATCCATTTCAGAGAACTTCCCCTCGTCCTACACGGCTGGCCAAACCTACACAATCCAACTCTCGGCATCAAGTAGTATCTCCAGTTCTAAAGGCGGGTTCAATGTCGAAGTCGACAAAGGCTCCTTATCGACAGGTGGAAGTTCATCAGTTAAGGTCAGTGGAACATCCATCACCCATTCAAACAGCGGGAGTCGTACATGGACATTCGACTGGACAGCCCCTTCTGCCGGCAGCGGAACCGTCACTGTCAACATTGCCGGTTTAACAGCAAACGGTGCAAGTGGAAACAATGGAGATGCTTGGTCAACGACAGTACTGACAATCACTGAAACAGTCGTCGAGACCAACACCCCCCCTGTAGCATCCGATGTTCAAATTTCACCAATAGGCGCAACATCAAGCGATGATCTTTCCCTTACCTACACATTCTCAGATCAGGACAGTGGCGATACAGAATCTGGAACGACGATCCAATGGAAAAAAAATGGGGTGCATCAAGCGCAATATGATGGACTACTCACAATTTCAAGCGTCGATACAGTCCGTGGTGAAGATTGGCAGGCATCGGTAAGGCCGAGTGATGGGGAAGATTTCGGAACAACCGTGAGTTCGAACACAATCACTGTGGCAAATTCATTTCCATCTCTTTCCTCTGCACTTTTATCACCATCAAATCCTACCTCTGACGATGACCTAACAGCATCCTATTCTGGAGATGAAGATGTGGATAATGATGCTCTCACATTCGAATACCGCTGGTATCTTGATGGAGCATTGCAGAATAGTTTGGAGAACCTTACAACGCTTCCGTCAATTGCGACTCGACCCGGTGATTCTTGGGAGGTTGAAGTTCGAGCCTTTGACGGAGAAGGCCATTCTGCTTGGGTTCGTTCAAGCACAATTTTGGTCGAAGAACAAACGACGAACAACCCACCAACGGTCGATAGCGTAACAATTTCTCCAGTAAGTCCTCAAACTTCTGAATCACTTCTTGCATCATCAATCTCCTCAGATGTCGATATGGATCCTATTGTGGATACGCAATATCGTTGGTGGAAAAATGGAGTGATGACAACAAGTTCAACCTCTACACTTGAATCGACAATGACGAGTAAAGGCGATAATTGGGTGGTCGAGGTACGTGTGAATGATGGCACAGACTGGTCGACATGGGTCGCCTCATCAAATGTTGAGATTGTGAACACTCCACCCGTTTTAGAATCCGCATCCATGAGTGCTTCAGAGGTTTTGACGAATCAAGACATTACCTTGAATTCAACAATGAGTGATGTTGATGGTGATGCACTTTCCATGAGTATTGTTTGGTATCTGAATGGCGAGGTTCAAACTGAATACAACAATCAAGCCACGCTTCCATCTGCTGCGACCGTCAAGGGTGATGTTTGGACTGCAGTGGTTCAGGCCCATGATGGAGAATCGACGAGTCCACAAAGCGAAACGCTCTCAGCGACCATCCTCAATTCTGACCCGGTTCTCTCACTCGTTCTCGATAATGCTGTGACTTCCCAAGATGATTTATCGATTCAGACCACTCTTTCCGATCTCGACGGAGACTTAACTCAGATTGAATCCATCACTTGGTTCCGAAATGGATTCAGGGAAGGGTCACTCGATGATGCAACAAACGTACCCTCCTCATATCTTGGCCCAGGACAAGAATGGAGTGTCGAAGTGGTCGCTACAGATGGGGAATCCTCTGTTCTTTCCACAGCTTCAATCATCATCGAGAACGCTCCACCACGTGCTCAGATCACCGTCCATACCGATTCACCCTATGCTGGAGAGCGAGTGACTCTTTCCGCACTCGACTCAACGGATCCGGACAATGCCATTGTTCGCTACCAGTGGATTTGGGCAGATGGAATTGGATCCGGACTTGAAGCCTCATTCCTCATGCCAATGAGTGGTTCTGCTGAGGTTACGCTCATCGTTACCGATGAGTCGGGGGCAACAAATACCACGTCTCTAATCCTCGATTCTCTTCCTGCTTTGGCGTGTCCGAATCTTGCACAAACCGTATCTGGTAGCGATGTTCAACTCGATTGGACATGGACTTCCCCGGTTTCTGCCTCTTTCGAAATTACACGGAATGGGGTCGTTATCGGGATAACCAATGAAACGACGTTCAATGATTCACCGAGTTTGATGGGCACTTCAACCTATCAAATTCAAACCATTCTCGGTGATCGAATTCTCGAATCATCTTGCCAATCCCCATCCGTTGATGTTGTGATTGAATCGGCATCTGTCGAGATTGAACAAGGACCATCCTCGCTTGCAGGATTGGGGTTAGGTTCGGTTTACGTCATAGTTGGGATTCTCCTATTTGTGGCGAGTCTGTTGCGTCGAGGTGATGCATGATGAAACAGAAACTTGTTCTTCTTCTTGCCCTATCTCTTCTTGTGCCTCTTCACGTTAGTGGAAATCCTGGTGGCGTAGGTAACGGCCTTGAAAACATGCAATGTGGAGGAGCCTGTCACGGTGATGCGAATCAGAATGCAACGTCCAATTTACAGTTAAGTTTGCAACAATCAGGAACGGTCTGGGTCGGACAGCCTGCTGAAATCACGGTTCAGATTACAGGTTTCGATACTTCGCACAGTATTGATCAGATCGGAATCTTCCTCCTCTCCTCGACCAATGCAAATGGAGATATTCCAACAACGGATGGTTGGAGCATTCTCTCCGATGGCATGGGTGGTTCAAACAATTACATCGAGTACGCATCCATCGATTCAACGACATTAACACACGCCTGGATTCTTCGAGCAGATCAGATTGGGGAGAAAACGCTCTATGTTTCAGTCCATCATGGGGACAATTCAGGAAGCGATGCTGGCAGTCCTTTCTTTGGTGTTTCTCAAGCGTTTTCGATAACAGTTGAACCGATTCCAGAAAATCTCCAACGCATCAATCCAGATTACGAACCACCGACCTCGAGAGAAGTCGGCCAATCAACAAATCTGTGCCTCGAAACCATTGCAACGAGCGACGTGGTCATCGAATGGAGAGAACCATCTGGGCAAGCCGTTCAACTTGAGACAACACAAAACAATGGATGTTGGCAGGCTGAATTACCATCTGCATTAACAGCATCAGCAATTGAATGGCGAGCAATATTGGATGGAGAAGGGCCTCAACAAACAACGCCATGGTTCTCGTTGACAAGTGTTGAACCCACATGGGAAGCTGATGAAACAGCCTTGCTGCTTCAATCGATTGCACATCTCGTCCTCTTCTTCGGGTTGGTTCTCTTGGTTCGAAAGCCCAAACAAAATGAAGATGAATTCAAGCAGTATGTGGAGGAGAACATATGATTGAATCTGCTACCTTCCATGTTATGACAACCGAACTCGTTGTTGGATCGTTTGCACTCGCAGGTCTGTGTTTTGTTTTGCATTCGGTTCTTACGTTCAAAAACAAGGAGAGTCAATTCATCGCAATGATGGATTCAACTGCACATATTGCATTGTTGTTCGGATTGCTCGCCCTACCATTTGCGATTCTTTCGGGGCTTGGAGCATCTCCGAGTGGAGCCCATACATCGCCTCTGCTTGCCAATAAGATGCTCCTCTCGACTGCAGGAGGGGGACTTGCTTTAGGTGTTCTTTTCACGCGCTGGAGGATGGACAATGACAACGCTTCTCGGCACCTACACAATGCCTTTGGCTCCATCTCAACAGGATGTATGCTTCTTACCGCATCACTTGGAGGAACCTATACCAGAGCTGATTCACTCACCGAATTCCTACCCTTCGTCAAGGAAAACACCCTCCTACTTCCAGCATGGATGAGCATCTTTGTTATTCTGCTGATTCTTGCAGCACTCATCGTCCGCCAGACATCAGCCATAAAGCATGGATGACGGAGATGGAGCCTCTGATGGTCCCGCTTGACTAAGAAGAGACTTGAGTTGCTCTTCCAACAGTTGAGCTTCTTCGAGTAATGGCTCATCGTCCAAAGGCGTCGTTGGTAGAATCGCATTGAGCTTCTTGACAAGTGCCGCAGCAGCACGTGCATCTGGGAAGCGAGGATCTGCTTCCACCATGACACTCATGACATCTATGGCTCTTCTTCGAGCCTCACTCAGCAAGACGCCATTGATACCGCGAATAACGCCACCTGTCAAGAGAGGCACATCCATATCTTTCAGCATGTCACATACGTGGTCTGTCGCACCAATTCCAAGCAAATCAATTCCCTCCGTGTCCTCATAGTCTACGGTCGGTTCTTCAATACCTGAATTGCCTCCTAGGCCTTCTTTTGAAAACGCATCAATCAAAATACCCATGCGTATTTTCGACCCTTTTGACCAATCGTACAATGCCCATACAATGTCGTGAACAAGTGGGCTTGGAATTACAAGTTCGCTCATAAGCAAGATGATTTTGTCGCATCCGTCGATACTGCACTCAGGCTTTCCTGCATAGGCTCGAATGATGGGCATTGGCTTACCATCGGTAACAAGCGTGAGTGGAGGAAGCCGAGGATCGACGACGCCACCAACGAATTCCAGTTCTAAATTATCGATCAAGTAATGACCAACAACGCTTGAGACCATTCCTACACTTGGAAAACAGGTAATGACGAGCGCTCCTTCTGTGACAACATCTGCTCGAATCTTGACGAGGGTTCCTTCCATACTACGAACTTACCGAGGAGGCATTCAACACTTTCGCCTCCAAGGGTAGGTTTCATGTCCTTCGATGACAGCGGTTGTACATGGTCGAAGAACGAAAGCACAGTCTTTCACCCTCGGCGTGGAATCGATATGAAACGTGCCCACGTATGTATTGGCTAAGTCGACAAGGTCTGCCAAAAAAGGCTGGAATGGCGGCTTCCTTAGGTACGGCCGTTCACGCCTCGATTGAAGATCTATTGCAAATCGACTTATCTGGACGCGAACCTTCAGAATCCAATTGGCTCATCAATGAAGGTAACGAATTGTTGCGAAAACGGTGGGAGGAGGAAAAACAATTGTTCCACGAAACACCTCGCCACCCGAATTGGAAGGAAGAGAAGTACAGTGAAGCACAAAAGCAACAAAAAGGAGCCATCAATATGCTTCTCGACCATGTTGGTGTGCAAGGACTGGCTCACGAACGAGTGACCATCGCTCTTTGGAAAAAGATCCAATCCCTCGTTATTGCCGTAGAAGGAGAATTGGTGACGAATGATGGTCACTTGATGGGACGATTGGATCTTTTATTGGCAAACGTTGACGATACAGGAAATCTCACTGGCTGGTTGGTTGCTGATTTGAAAACAGGAAAGCCGCCGCAAGGCAAACTCAAACCAGAAGTCAATCGACAACTGCGAATGTATCGAGATATTCTGCTTTCAAACAATCAAAAAGCGCCACCTGTTCAAGCCCAAGGCTGGTACACGGATACATCATCGAAATGGGATGCAGTCGGTGAAAACGTCCTCGAGGC
>JAPOIF010000098.1 GCA_029979085.1 Methanobacteriota archaeon
ATCAATCCATCGTACTCGATGATCTCTCGAATCGGGAATTCAAGGTTATCCCAGAAACCAAGTTTGGTTCCACTTGGGCTGTACACCTCAAGTCCAATTTCTCCCCATGAAATCCATGTGTGACCACTTGATGATTCAAATGCAGTAACGCGATCAACTTGACCGGATGGGAGTACGGATGTACCCCACGTGCTTGTTGAGAGATTGTATTGAACGATGCCACCGCTCCCATCTTGGTTCCACCATTGACCTGAGACGACACTTGCAAGCAATGTATCCCCAACGATCTCCAAGCCAACAACGTCGCCGCCATTTTCTCCGATGCGCTGTCCAGCATCGAGTGGTGTGATGGACGTAAAGTTTGCAACATCGATGCCGTAGATACTGTCGCTCGAGGTGCCTTGATGGTAATACATCGTGAAACCGTACATCGTCAAATCGTAAGGATTTCCACTTCCTGAATAAAGAGCGTTTGATTTTTCGATGTCATAGAATTCCGTTCCGTTGGCAGTTCCAAGAAGTTGGAATCCGTCTTGTCCACCAATCCAAACGTATCCCTGGCGTATATCGGCAACGATTCCTGTAACGATTTCGTTGCCATTGTCGAGGACGTTATCCTCAGTCCAAGTCGAGAGCCATTCGCTATTGGAAATGTCCCAACGAGCAACCCCGATTCCAGTCAATCCGATGTAGGCAATGTCGTCGATGACTTCGACAATAGCGTTCGCAGTTGTCGAGGTAGCTTCCCACTCATCGTCGACCGTGAAACTGCTTTTGTCGATCAGTCCAACGCCGCTGAATGTTCCCCCAAAGACGGTCGTACTGTTGGTTCCAACAGCGTAGGTAGCCCAATTTGGCATACCATCGTAAACGTTGAGACAATCATCGATGGCGCCCGTGGTTTGTGAGTAGCGACAGACGCCAATGTTCGTACCTGCATACATCCAACTTCCATCGAGTTCAAAGTCAAAGTGTTGGGATGGACGTCGAGTCCAATCACTCCCAGAAGTTGTGAGTTGGCTCATGGTTGAACCATCCCAGATGAAACCGCCGAGTTGGGTTCCAATCCAGAGATCGTTTCCGTTTGCCTCTAGAGCGTAGACAGTGTTGGTTGTCATGATGCTGTTGTCGGCAGTGAGTGGATTCAGAATTTCACCAGTCGAGAGGTCTTTTCGAGCAACGCCATACCCTGCAAGACCCATGTGGAGGACATCACCGACAATGGCCACTGGAGCGTAATCAACACCATTAACGCCGGTCGAACCCCATGCAGCAAGGAAGGAATCGTTTGCAATATCATATCGAAGCAAACCTTCGTCTGAAGACCAATATCCAACGCCTGCATAAGTTGCGACTTGGCCTGTGAGTAGATAATCGGATGTCAACAGCGTTGCGGAGCCCACTGCTGTCGAGTCAACATCTGCACGATATGCTGCGTATTCTTGTACGAAGAGAATTTGGCAGCCTGAAGTGGTTGTACAATCTCCAACGGCCGCGATATCAACGATGTATTTTGAGTTGGAATCGGAGTTTGCCCCAGCTGGGATGTTGGTTCGAATGGATCCGTTTTCAATGAGAAACAAACCGTCACTCAGTGTGCCAGCAATAATCGTATCACCAGTCACGGCAAGTGATGTAACAGCGTCACCGAGATTGATTGGAGTAAGCCATACCGAAGAAGCAATGTCGAATCGGTCGACGGTCTCTGAGAAGTACCCCGCAACGTAGAGGATGCCATTGTGTTCAAGCGCATCGGTCAATGCTGGTGTCGATGGACCACTTGCAAGAACAATCTCCTTGTGGACATTGCTCTGTATGTTTGCTTCAATGAGCACGATACGTCCACCATCCGTAGCGATGTGCATCATTGAGGAAGGAGCCCGCTCGCCACCGGGAGACCATGCAAACAAAGCGTTGTAATCCGAATCACTCAACCCAATGTCGTTCAAAACAATGGAAGAACCAAACACTCCTGTGGTCAGGTTGTAGCGGAGGAGTTGATCCCCACTCATGATGTGGAGTGTGTCTTGGAACGCTTTGATTCCTGACACTTCATTAGAAGGCAACCAATTTGCATCGTTCCAAGTCGCTAACCAGAATCCAGAGTTCCAGTTGTATCGAGCCAGTCCGCTGTCATCAGAGGCAAAGAGGAGTTGATTGCCTGCTGTTTGTATTGTGGTGACTTCGTTACTATGGAGAACATTCGCCGAATTCCAAACCGAGAGTGGCTGATTGGCATTCAAATCGTAACGACCCACGCCGTTGTTTGTCGCAGCGTACAAGATTCCATTCTGCTCGTGAAGGTCGTTGACTTCAGTGGATGCTGGCCAACTGTTGGACGAGGAAGAAACGACCTGAGTCCAGGTGTTGGAGGCGTCAAGTTCGAGAACTGTCCCGTCGCTTGTCATTGAATAGATTCCAGATGGAAGAACCTCGAAAAGAGCGAGATCAAATCCTGCATCTGGAAGGCCATCACTGACAGTCCCATCAACGTGTGAGATCAGCTTGAACATCCCGTTGGAGAACGCTACGTGGAGGTTGTTGTTTGGGCCAATACCCATTCCGACAATCTCTGAATTGAGATCATCAAAATTGTAGGAATCGATGAAAGCAGGGTCGTTGTTCGCATCAAGAACCAGAATTGCCGTTCCACTCTGAAGGTATAATTGACCATCGACTGGATGTTGCATTGCATCGTAAATGGGAATGATAACTGGAACAAATGAGGTGATTGGGTCAATCGGAGCAAGAGCCTCAAAGGCGAGTTCGGTAATTACAGCATCCGAAGGAAGCGTCCATCCAGCACCAGATGCACTGTTTGGGGATAATCGGTCTGAATACGGATTGGCTCCATCAAATGAATCGGATGCACCCAGCGTTCCGAGTCCTCTCCAGTCGAAGAGGTTGACGCCGATGTCATTTGCTACGAAGAGGGGTTGGTCGATCATGAGTCCGTTCGAACCGTTCACGTGAACTTGGAACGATACGTTGGAAATCTCAGCACCTGGTGCAAATTCAAGCACCCAGTCTGCCGTTGCTTGACTGGATAGAATAGGGTCAGCACCAACCAACGCATCGAGTTGAACCCACCCCGTGTCGTTGCTGCCAGAAAGTGGCCATGATACGACGTCATCCGCTTCATGTGCCGAAGCAAGCGGAACTCCTGCAAGAGCAACAGACCATGAAGCAAGAAGCATGAGCAAGGTCAGAAATACGGCCTTATTTGGGCCGGACTGACTGCTATGGGGTCTGTTCATAGGGTCTATGCAATCCCTTGACTACATAAAGGCCATGTTTCGTTGACAGAACAACGCTTCATTCCAAGTCCGACAGTTCGCCTTGTTCATTGACGAACAGAAGTCGAATGGTTGAGGTTCTTCCTGATATTGCTAAAGGCGACCCTGAAATGGCAACAATCGTATCATTTGGACGGATTTTCTTCATGTCGTACAATTGTTTCACCGCTTCAGCAACCGTCGAACGAGCACGGGGATGTTCTTCGACAATGAGACTCTCGACGCCAGGAAGAATCGTTGTACGCCGAGCAGCCCGAATTCGATTCGTCATTGCATAAATAGGGATTCGTGGACGATGCGCGGCCATCAAACGAGCCGCATTTCCATGCTCGGTACCAACGATGAGGTGCTTGGCGTTTGTTTCTCGAGCGATATCAACTGCTGCACCAGCAATAACTCGAGTCGAGACAAACGCTGCGAGTGCAGGCGGATCGGGTAACCCCTTGGTTGACTGCTCCACCGTTTCAGCGATTCGAGCCATGGTTTCTACGGCTTTGACAGGGTGTTGACCACCAGCGGTCTCTCCTGATAACATGACTGCACTGACATGTTGGCGGATGGCAGTTGCAACATCCGTTACCTCAGCGCGCGTCGGTCGAGCATGATTGACCATACTCTCCAGCATTTGGGTTGCGACGACGACAGGTGTACCTCGTTGAAGACAGGCAGATACGATTCGTTCTTGAGCAGCTGGAACTTCTTCAAGAGGAATTTCAACACCCAAATCACCACGTGCAACCATAACGACATCAGCAGATTCAACGATTGCATCGAGATCTTCAAGAGCGGCAGGATGTTCGATTTTTGCAACAATCCACGTATGGACTCCTGCAGCTTCTATTCGTTCACGAGCCGGAATTAAATCGGCAGCACTCCGAACGTAAGAGACTGCGACAAAATCCACGTTTTGGGACAGGGCATGATCAAGACAATCCAAATCATGAGGCCCAACAGCTGGAAGTTTGACCAATGTTCGTGGGACGTTGATGCCTTTTCGTTCCGTCAAAATGCCACCGTCTTCGACCCGGCAACGGACAATTTGACCTTCAAAATCTGGAGCGGTTAGAACCTCCAACCGAATCAAGCCATCTGAGAGCAGAACAGGATCTCCTGTCTGCAAATCCTTTGACAATCCTTCCCATTCAACAGGGAGGGTTTTGACCATCTCTCCAAGGATGGTTGCGCTCTGAGGGGGCAACCCTTCTCCATAGCCACAGTGTAGGTCGACAAGTTCTCCTCGCAACAATTCAACTTCACCTTCAAAGCGCCCTAATCGAAGTTTAGGCCCCGGAAGGTCTGCGAGCAAACCGATGTACTGGCCTGTTTTCTCTTCAGCATCTCGAATGTTCTGAATCGTTTGTTGCTTGCCTTGAAAGTCACCATGAGAATAATTGAGACGGGCGATGTTCATACCAGCTTCTATCATTTCTGCTAACGTATCAACGGCATCACTCGCAGGGCCAATCGTTGCAATAATTCGAGAGCGCATGTTTTCCCCTCAAACACCCATGCATCGACGTTATCCATAGTCCTTCCATCGAAAACGGTTCGTTCAATCAGCGTCAAGAACCTTGCAAAAGAAGCGGATAACGAGCGAAGACTCAAACCATTGATGCGTTCAAGCATACGTTGAGGGGAACAAATTGGATGACAAGAGAGACCAACTTCTTCGACGAGAAGCCCTTGATTACCACGAGGAATCACCTCAAGGAAAAATCAAGGTTGTACCAACAAAACCTCATTCAACAGCACACGAACTTTCTCTGGCCTATTCTCCCGGTGTGGCCTACCCTTGTCTTGAGATCGCAGAACGTCCTGAGGATGCCTACCGGTATACTTCGAAAGGAAATTTAGTTGCTGTCATTTCCAACGGTACTGCTGTTCTCGGTCTTGGCAACATCGGAGCACTCGCAAGCAAACCGGTCATGGAAGGAAAGGGTTTGTTGCTCAAAACGTTCGCAGATATCGATGTTTTTGACATTGAAATCGATGTAACCGACCCAGAAGAATTTATTCAGACCGTTGTGAACATTTCCAAAACCTTTGGAGGAATTAATCTTGAAGACATTAAGGCTCCAGAGTGTTTTGAAATTGAACGCCGAATCGCTGAGGCAACCGACATCCCTGTGATGCATGATGACCAACATGGTACAGCCATCATATCCGGTGCAGCATTGTTGAATGCCGTAGAATTACAAGAAAAGAAATTGGATGAGATTTCCGTGGTTGTTGTCGGCGCAGGAGCCTCAGCGTTTGCATGCGCAGAACACTACGTCGCTCTCGGAGTACAACGTTCAAACATCAAGATGGTCGATTCTCAAGGCATCATCACCAAGGCACGTCTCAACCGGGGAGAATTGAATCAATACAAAGCAAAGTTTGCCGCTGAGTGCGACGATGGACAACTCCTCGATGCAATGAAAGGAGCTGATGTACTTCTTGGCTTGTCCAAAGGCGGATTGGTCACGCAAGAGATGGTCGCAGCGATGGCGGATAAACCAATTGTGTTCGCTCTCGCAAACCCAACGCCTGAAATCATGCCCGAAGAAATCCTCGAAGTTCGCAGCGATGCCATCATCGCAACAGGAAGATCCGATTACCCAAATCAAGTGAACAACGTTCTCGGGTTCCCTTACATCTTCCGAGGTGCTCTTGACGTTCGAGCACGCGATATCACACAAAACATGAAGATGGCAGCCACACGCTCGCTCGCAGAACTTGCGAAGGAACCAGTTCCAGATTACATTTCAGCAGCATATGATGGCGCAACGATGGAATATGGCCCGGAATATATTATTCCGAAACCATTTGACCGCCGGGTACTGATTTGGGAGGCTTCAGCCGTCGCGCAAGCAGCCGTTGAAGAAGGAATTGCATCGGTAACACCTGAGGAATTTTCAATGCAATCCTATCGAGAAGATTTGGAGGCTCGATTGGGCATGACGTATTCCATTATGCGTAGCATCATCAATCAAGTTCGTCGCCGAAACAAGCGCATTGTATTCCCTGAGGGAGATAATGAGAAGGTCATCCGTGCTGCTGCACAACTGGCCGAACAGAAAATCTGCAAACCAATCCTCCTTGGTCCTGTTGACCGCATTGCCCGAATGATGGAAGAGATGCATTTCAATTTCGATTACGAATGCTACGATCCTCGCTTTGATGAAC
>JAPOIF010000099.1:0-1508 GCA_029979085.1 Methanobacteriota archaeon
GTTGCTTCACCATCGAGAATTTTCTTGACAGCACGAACTTGTTCAGCATACCCTTCTCCATCGATGCATGGTCCTGTGCACAATCCAATGTGCATGGCTAGACAACCTTGAGGAAGCAATTCTTTGCAATCACGAATTCCAAAGTGACGCCTCAATAATTGCATCACTTGTTTTGCTGCGCCAGCATTTGGAAAAGGACCCCAGCGATGCGCCTTCTTGGGTGGATGTCGTGTGTACATAATCCGAGGAAATTCTTCATTGGTCAAAACGAGATAAGGGTAGGATTTGTCATCCTTCAACATTGAATTGAAACGAGGTTTGTGTTCGCGAATCAGTTGCCGTTCGAGGATCAATGCTTCCTGGGGTGTTGTGGTCACAATGCATTCGACATCATCTGCGCGCTTGACCAACTCCGGTATCATTTGGCGGTCGGGATTTGTCGCAAAGTACGAGCGAATTCGTTCATTCAATCGTGTCGCTTTACCGACATAGAGCACCCTTCCTTCTGCTGTTTTGAAGAGGTAGACTCCTGGTGAAGCAGGCAAATCGATGGATGCTGCATCGACCGCCATGCAGAATCCTTGCGTCCATAGGTCAAAAAAACCTGCATCACTTCCGTTAATCAACCAGAGGACAACATCAAATGCAATGTTGTCAAGGTTGGGTTGGAGTTCCGATGTTATCGCCCGCCATGTTACGTATTTTGCGTTGGTTGGATGATCATCCATCAGCGCTTGAGACAGCATGGGACGTGCCACGTAGCCTCTCTCTCGAAGGAATTGCGGACGGCATAGGTGTCGTACGCTCTGCGTTGTTTCAGCCCATGTCAACAATGGAAGAACAAGGTCTGATTCGTACAAGACAAGCCCACGTCATCGGTGGTGGACGCAGGAAACGCAAAGTCGTTCATATCACAGAAGTGGGACGAAACAATCTCCGTTCAAGCATTGATGACCTTCCGGAACCACGTTCGCGAACTTCGTCAAAATTGAAAGGTCAACTTCCTGAGTTGACGCATCTTCATGGACGAATGCCTGAACTTCAGTTGATTGAAGAAGCTCTTAAACGAAATGTGCCAATTCATCTGCGAGGAATGCCAGGAATTGGCAAATCAACACTCGCTCGTTGCGTTCTTCAACATCTGGTCGAAAAGGACATTGAGGTTCACTGGGTTCAATTGGACGCATATTGCGATGTTCAAGAAGCGATGAATCGGATGGAAGTCGATGCACCTCACATCCTCGATGTTGAAGGGTATGCAACGTACCTTGAACAACGTAAGGTCATGCTGGTGTTTGATGACATCCATTCCATTTCACAACGACATCAATCGTCATTTTCAAGTCTCTTTCGAGCTCTTGAAGGGCACAAGATACCCTTCATGTTGATCGGTAGAGATCGTGATGCGTTCTCTATCGATGGAGTCGATATCGACCTTGGTCCACTTGACCCATCCGATGCCATCCAATTGCTCGATCCAGAACTTGGTGATGAGCGAACATCAATTG
>JAPOIF010000099.1:1606-6375 GCA_029979085.1 Methanobacteriota archaeon
ATCGACCTTGGTCCACTTGACCCATCCGATGCCATCCAATTGCTCGATCCAGAACTTGGTGATGAGCGAACATCAATTGTGGAGGCTTTAGGTGGCCACCCTCTCGCTATTCTCCTGTATGACGCATCAACACCGCTCCCAGAGGCTCATCTCGATGTGCGTGCATACGTTGAGCAGGTTGTTCTTGGTGAGGCTTCTACGGAGGTTCATGATGCCATGTCGCTGTTTTTGGTTCTACCTTTCCCAGTACCTGCTGAACGTATGCCAAATCCAAATCATGTGCCTTTGCTTGACGAACATACACTGTTGCGTTGGGGTGCACAGAATTCGACAATGGAAATGCAACACTTGATTCGTAACGTATGCAAATCTTCTCTCGATGAATCTGAACTCGATACGCTTCATTTGGCATCAATCGAACATTGGATGAACGGAGATGATGCTCTTGCATCGCTTCTTGAATTGCACCATCGTATTCAACGAGGAGAAACCGAGATTTCGAATCATCTTTCAGCAAGAGCAAACGAACTTATGAACGTCTACTCAGGTGCATTCGCAACGTTACTGGATGAGGCTTTGGTCAACAATCCTGAGGAACTTGATCTCATCGAACTTGCAGCCCAGCACGCCTTGAATCGTGCAGAAGTTGAGATTGCGAAGGAATACATTCACAATTTGGATGATGAACAACTTGTAAACATTCGATTACAAATTGCCCAATTTGAAGGAAAAAAAGGGGCGATTGAAGACATCGAATCACTGCTTGAAATGACTCGAGATGGCGATCAAAAGTTACGCATGCAACTCTCAGTTCTCTCCAGATGCATCGACGACCTTACGCCGTTAACTGGAGTTGAGGAGTACGATCGTATTGACCACCTCATCAACAAGATTGAACTACCAGAGAACGAAAACGACCGGCAAATAATCCTGACAACCATTGTCATCATGCGCCATGCATTGGCGATTGAGCGAGAAGATTTCTCTGCTGCCAACTTTTTGTTGGAACAACTCAAGGGTATTGCTTCAACATCGGATCCGTTGCTTCAATATCTTACAACGAAAACAGAATTGAAATCGGTTCATACGCAGCCAACGAAAGCCGCAATCGCAATGAAAAATGCAGAACTTACAGCCTCCCAGTTGCAACAACCATTGTACAAGGCCTCCCTCCTCCTCGTTCTTTGTGAACAATTGATCGAAACTCAACTTCCAAGGGCGAAGACCATTCATGCCCAAATCGACATACAATCCATCGAAGCCATTGAAGTTCCATCCGCAAGGAGAGTTGTTGCGAAGTGGTGGGAGGTCAAATCGAGGTTTGACGATCATGAACGAATTTTGGCCTTAAAAGAGGCTATCTTGCGCTACCGTTCCGTAGGTTGCCCTAACCGAGCACGAATGTTGTCGAAACGTTTGCACAACGTCTGATTTAGAGTTCGGCTCCAATCATTGTCTTTGTATCTTGAATCCCTTCAAGTGGACGAATCTCTTCAACGATGCAACGTGTGAGAATAAATTCATCATCAGCTTGCACCCGAGCGAGAATATCGAATTCTCCGAAGAGCATCCATCGATCCGTAACGTGTTCAATACCATCAAGTGCGGCTCGAACACGCTCTTCTTGGCCAGGCATGGTCGTAATCAAAACAAATCCTATCGCCATTCTATCACCTCAATACTCGACTGCAATCAATGTCTGTGTGTCTCGAATTCCTTCGATGGTTCTGAAGTCTTGCATAAGGAGGGAAGTTAGACTCTTGGCTGACTCGCTGCTAACGTGAGCGAGCAAATCGAATTCTCCATAGAGGGCATGAACTTCTTTGACAGCATTGTGCGAAGTGAGAGCAAGATAGACATCTCGTTCATGGGACGGTTCGGTCTTGATGAGGACGAATGCTTCTGGCACGGGGTATGCTTGAGCAGACGGGTTTTATCGCTTCGGGTCGTCAATGTTCGTTGCACATGCAACGGGTGGCTTCAAATGCTATCGCTTTGGATGGGAATGCATGGAGAGAAAGCAAACATTCCTCGCGGTCGGTTTGCTCGTTCTCCTCATCATGATGTCCATCTCACCAATGATTCAACCATTGACGGATGACCATGATGGAATGGAGACGTCAGGAAGGGCGACGACGACTTGGTCAGGAACGGTCACGTTGAGTAGTGATTATTTTGTGAATGTCCAAGACGAGTTGCTCATCACGTCATGCACGAGTGTGGTCATGTCTCCAGGTATCCGAATCTATGTTGATGGGCGTCTTACCATTCAAGGAACATCAACATGTCCTGTCGTTCTTTCAAGTTCTTCTACAACAGGCGACCACGAAGGCATTCAATTCAACACATCATCCTATGGTCGTGGAAGCACAGTCAATCATTTGCACATTGAGGATGCCATTTATGGAATGACTCTGTACGGTTCAAATCCTATTTTGAACAATGTAACCATCTTCAATCCGGATCGGGTTGGAATCGATATGTTTGGAAACTCTGCGCCCGTGATTCGCGATTTACACGTTGAACAAGCAGGTCGCAATGTTCCGTTCCAAAACGATTGGCGCTATGGAATTGGCCTCTCGGTTGGCGATGGCTCAACCCCAATCGTCCAAGGTGCCTACTTTACCGATCATCTTCTTCGTGGACTGAATCTTTGGGGTTCCTCGGGGGGAATCTATCGAGACATTGTCATGGATAACATCTCTGGATCCATTCTCGGGGAAGCTGCTGGTGTTTGGGTTGAGGATAGTGTTCCGTTGTTTGAAGATCTGAGCATCGACAAGAGCGACACTGGAATCATCGTTCGGCACATCGATGATTCGGGTTACACACGAGCAGTATTTCGCGACGTGGACGTAAGCAACAGCATGTATCGTGGCGTCTATTTGGATAAGAACAATCATACGAATTATACGAATTACGAGACAGCTGATTTCACAAATTTAACCGTTCGTGGAACAGGGTCGTCTGGAGCGACTTCACCAGGTATCGCCTTCGCGGCCATCGAAATCAACGCAACTGGTGCTTGGTTGGAAAACGTGCTTGTTGATGATGCATCCTCGGTTGGTGTTCGTTTGTTCTTCGTCGATTCGAGCACAACCTTGCGAAACATGACGATTCGAAATGCGGGTGAAGCAGGTCAAGGCGCCCATTCCGCTGGTTTGAGCATTCAAACGTCGTACTTTGCTGCGCATCTTGAAGATCTCGAAATCAGCGGTTCTCCCGGACCTGGAATCCATTCATCGAGCGGTGGTTCTCTCCAAGGTCATGATTGGCATCTTCACAACAATTCAGAACAAGGCTTGTACATCGATTCTGCAACGGTTGTTGTCGATGGATTAAGCACAGCAAACAATGGCTATTCAGGTGCTCATGTCTTTGATGCGAGGTACGTTACACTCTCAAATTTCACATCCATTAACGATGGGTCACTCGGATCGAATGCGATGGAGCAAGCAGGCTTGTCGTATCAAAAATCGAACGATTTAGAGACGACATCCGGAGATGTTGCTTGTACGAATTGTCACGTTGAGGCATCACAGGGTCACGGAGTGTATGTCATCGATTCCGTTGATCTGTGGCTCGAAAATCTCTCAATCACAGACATTGATGCAACACTTCCAGCAATGTTGGTTGACAACGGTGGCTTGACCTTAGGAACGCAAGGTGGGCGATTCAATCTGATGAACGCAACCATCGAACATGAATCAGCGACAGAATCTGCCTTGTACATCGAACAAGCTGCTGGAAACATCGACGGATTGACGCTCCTCGGTAATCACAGTGGTATCTATTGGGATGCAAATCACAACGGAAATTTCCCTTCAAGGTTGAGCAACACTGAATTTGTTGGAACGGAGTGCCTCAAATTGGTCAATCACCCTGACCTTGGTGGTTATGGAAACACGATTGGAACGGATTGTACGGGGCGAATTTGGATTCAAAATTCAGATGTAAACTTCTCGAATCTCGTAGACTCAAGTGGCTCCCACGTGCTTGATTTGGATGCTTCATCTTCATTGCATTTGCATCAACCAAACAATATCGCTCTAACAATGGCCAACATTCCATCGGGCGCTGTTGTTGATGTCGCTTGGGATGTCACCGTATGGGTTGTCAACAACCGTTCCAATGGCATTCCGAATGCGTATGCAAATGTCAGTTTCACGCAGTTTGAGCCATCTGTATCCGAGTTTACAAGCGACCTTGGTGTTGTTCAATTAACCGACTTTATCGGTCAACGCTGGACGAATTCCGGGGCTTCAGCCATCAACGATGTCACCGTCGATTGTGGATACGATAGCGTGAGCAATTCCACAACGACGAGTTTCGATGGAGACAAAGTCATGTATTGTGTGCTCGAACTGGACAACCAACCTCCATTTTTGAATTGGACTTCACCGATGGATGGAGACGTGTTCCCTTCGCAAGGACAAGTGTTGTTCGACGCTCAAGAGTCCTGGGATTTGGACGACGACCCATTGACGCTGACGTGGACGTCCTCATTGGATGGTGTCATCTCATCGGCACAAAGCACGGCTCCATTTTTGGTCAACGATGGGCTTTCTGGATTCACGCTCAGCGATGGTATTCATGACCTTACGCTGGAAGTTTGCGATAATGCAGGACATTGCATTTCAGAAACACGAACCATCGAGTTAACCAATCTCGCTCCAGTACTGAACGTATCGTTCGACCCAGGTTTAACACAATGGAACGAACTCATCATGCCTCAAACGGGCACAGTCTCCATCAATACAACAGGAACC
>JAPOIF010000009.1 GCA_029979085.1 Methanobacteriota archaeon
GAATCCGGATGTTGCTTTTTCTTCCGGGACATATCGTACGAGGTACGAACCAAACATGAGGTCGAAAAGACCCTGGTTCAAATCGCTGTTTCGTGTAAATTGCCAATTAACAATCCAAAGAATCATGAAAATAGCCCCGATTGAGGTCATGACAATTGGCGCGGTACCGCCATCAGCGATTTGACCGACTTGTGTGAAGAGCATGATGAATCCTACTAAGGACATGAGTCCAAGGTTGTTCACGAACAGGCCATGAAGGAAAATCGGTTTGGAACCATCGCCACGAATGAATCTCGTTGATGAGGTATACTGTCCAAGGTTCCTCCCAGTGTAGAAGGGAAGGAAAATAGCATTGAAGAACCAAATCAAAATGGCGACGATAAACAAGATCGTCGTCTCCAAGCCACCGCTTTTACCACCGGTGAATGCTGACATGAACAAGGCCGCAATGAGAACTGCAAAATTGGCGAGGAAATTCACCCACCAACTGATGACTCGGCTTAGTTTGGGCGCAATTTCGAATTCAGATGAAAGACCAGCAGGACGTGCTTTCTTGACTTTCTCTTTTTTCTCTTTCTTCGCTTTAGCAGGGGCTGCTTTTGCTGCAACTGGTGCGGCTTTTGCAACCTTTGCAGCCTTCACTGCTTTTGCAGGAGCTTTCTTTGTGCTCTCAGTTTCATTTGATTCAACTTTGTCAAGTAGTCCCATTTTATCGCCTCATTCAGGTGTACATTTCGGAGATTTGTTTGTAAATTGCAAAGTCGCCAGATTCAACAAAGGCTGTGATTGATGCGTCGGGCATGTTACCAAGTTGTTCATCAATAATTTTGAAGAATTCACCACGGCGCTCATCGTCAATTGCTGCTGGGTCAGCACCAACTTCTTTGAACAATTCAAACCCATCGGATGCAAGGAATGCTTCGATTGCTTCCTCTGGTAGTTCGTCACCAAGAAGGTCATTGACAATTGTGAAGAATTGAGAGAATAAAGCATCGGCATCGCTCATGGATTCTTCCTCAACACCATCTTCAGATGTTTCTTCTTGATCGTCATCCGAGCCTTGAACTGGTTCAGGTTGACTCATCAAGGTGCGGCGCTCTGCCATAAGTTCCTCAAGTTGTGGAACGAGGACTCGTAGAGCATCTTTGTCGCCTTGTGCCTTTGCTTCTTTGTAAAGAGGTTTTAATTCACGGAGTTTGTTCTCAACCTCTGTCAATCGGTCGGGATCTTCTTCATCGAGAAGTTCAACGACTGGTGCGCTTCGAGCCTCATTGAGTGCTTCTTCACGTTCCTTTTTGCGGAGGACGATAATGTCTCGATCCAATGAATGACCGAAGCGATCTGAATACCGATCGAGTAACGAGCCAGATTCACCAGACCCCAATCGATCAATAGCACCGTAGATTTGAGGAAGGGGCTTGGCTGAGCGTTTTGCCCATAATTCTCCATATTCATTAGATGATTCTTCAGGTTGTGGTGGTGCTGGGGCTACTGGAAGTGGAGGTTGTTCAACAGGCGTTGGAAGTGGCGCTGGAGGTAAAGTAGCAGGAACCTGAGGTTCTGGTGTAGGAGCCGAGGGTAGAGGAGGCAATGGTGCCCCAGGAAGTGGAGGCATACCTGGCAACGGTGGCAGTGGCGATGGTGCACTTTCTGCTTGTTTGTTCTTTTTTCGACGTCGCATACACTCACCTCTATATTGACTGGATGGTATTCTACCCTTGAACCTTACCACAATCAGAACATGAAAATATGCAAATTGTCCTTGAATGGATTACACCATTTTCCCCCAGCCTTTGAGACTCAAGAATGTCGCTGCTGATTCAGAAACAAAAAGTTGATCGCCGTTGGATACATCATAACTCTCGTTTCCAAAACGTAGAACGGCGTCGTCCACCACGATTTCAACCGTTACTGATTTATCCGAACCGAATACAAATGCCTCGCTTAGAGCATCAAAGGTGTTGCTCGAATCATTGTCCAAACGCTGTAGAGGAAATTCAGTAACACGCATTCCAGTTTTACCATGGAGCGACGTGGGCCACCGAATCTGTCGACGGACGTCGATTGTTACGACTTCATCCGTTTCACCAGCAGCACCCAAGACAATGGAGGCATCGGATTTCACCAAATCTAGAAACAATCCTTGAAGCGAACCCAACCTCGAAATTTGACCATTACTAACGGAATTTTTCCGCTCTTCATGGAGGAACATATCGGCCAACTTTTTGATACTGGCAGGACCCTTGCCAGGTTTACCTTCCCTCTGAAGGTTTTCCTTGAGTCCAAGGTGAAGATCCTTCATGATTTTAGCAGAGCCTTCAGCTTCTTGTGCAATATCGACGAGTTTGTCAATGAGCGATGGAATTTGTTCGCGAATTCGTTTCGTCCACCCATTCGCGGAATCGTCATTGAAGCGTGTGAGCCCCCCTTGTACATCAACACCTTCTCCACGAATATGCGATACTAATTCTCGTCTAGCCTCTGAATCCAGATGAAAAAGTGAGGGATCACGGTAATGGAGATGGAAGCCACGATGTCCAGAAAATGTCACTTGTAAAAATTGTTCATCAAAACCAAATTCAGGTTGCAGAAAGTCATTCCATAAGCCGTGTGCTTGTTCCTGAATCACATTCAACATTGCTGGAAAATCTCGATCTGTTACTCCGGGCAAGTGATCTCCATCAAGATCAAAAATAAGATCCGCACCTTGCCAAACTTTGTCATCCATTTTCAGTTCGTAAGGCTTCTTCCAATAAGCCGTAGAATAGAAGCATGAATGCATGGCACGTTCTGATAGAAATTGACGAAGTTCATTTTCGCTTCGAAAGGATTTGTGTCGAAGTGGAGGTGCGCCTCCAAATGGAATAAACATCCATTCTCTTTTCGGCATCCTCGGTGGACGCCAGTACGTGGATGTTCGATAATATTGGCCAAAACGATGTGCAAAACGTGCCCATCCAGTTGAAGCCATGAAAGAGCCTAACGTTCACAGTTCTTGAACGAAACCCTATGCATTTTTCATGTAGAATTTTTCTTCAGTTTCTCCGACAACGGTAACCGTGTCAGCACCTGTTAATGCAACATAATGATCCCAGCAGTAGTAGTGTTGGTTGTGAACCATAGAAGAGCCGAAGGTAAGGCGAACGCCACATTCATGACATCGTGGACCAATCTCGCCATTTGGGGCTTGTGCAAGTTGAACGTGTTCGTGTGGCATCATCTCACCTGATTGTTGCTAAAGGTCTCGGTTCTAAAATGTCGTGCTTGTTTTCGGTTATGCGATGGTACTGTTGCTCACCCAGTTAAGTAAATCGAGCGCAACTTCGCATGATTCACTCACTTCAACGTGCTCATCGTTCAAATAGGTCTCAAGCACTTCGATTGCATCAGGATTGCCAATGGCACCCAATGCTTCTGCAGCTTCATGTCGTACCATGACATGCTCCTCGTGGTTTGAGAGGATACGAGTTAATGTCGGAAGAGCCTCATCCATTTGCATTTGACCAAGAACATATGCGAGTTCATGACGCAGCAAAGCACTGGATGATGCGAATCCTTCGCACAATACTAGGCATGATTCTGGACTTCGAATGTTTCTTAATTTGAAAACAGAGCGCATCCGCTGAAACATTTTTTCATTCTCATCGAGAAGAATTGTTCGTAATTGACTCAATTGTTCAATATCCGATGGAGGTGCAGGATCAACCGAGCCGTATTCACTGGTCTCTGGCCGAGATGTCATCGTCTTCACTCCACTGCACCGATAAAAGAAAGTGTTTCAACATCGAAATCGTTTCGAATCATACCGAGTTCTTGACCTTCTTTGAGAAACCTTCGAATGGATGAACGGCCTTCCGGTTTGTAATCGATTGTTCGATCGTTGACGTACATTGTAACGAATTTCTGATTTGTTTCATCGTCAATGCCACGACCCCATGCCTTTGCAAATTCGAGTGCTTCCTCAGGATGTGCAATGGAATGCTCAATGCTCATTTTTGTGTACATTGTTATGTCTTCCATGACCTTCTGACCTAAATCCCTTCGAACAACATTCCCTCCGAGAGGCATTGGCCAGCCATCTGTACGCTCATTCCACCAAACTCCAAGATCGATTAGCACATTCAAATCATGTTCTACGTACGTCAGTTGTCCTTCATGAATGATGAGTCCGCATTCGTAGGTATCATCAAGAATTCGAGGAATTATTTCATCAAATGGAACCACTTCTACATTAACGTCTCCCCATGCCAAGCGAAGACCAAGATATGCCGATGTTTTTAGTCCTGGGACAGCAATCGTTGACGCTTGAGCATCTTCAAGTGATAATCCCTTTTTTGCAACGATCATCGGCCCATAACCTTCTCCCATCGATGCTCCACAATTCATCAGAGCATAATGATCGGATATGTCTGGGTAGGCATGAATTGAAACCGCTGATACTTCCAACTCTTGGTTCATTGCTCTATGATTGAGCGTTTCGATGTCTTGAAGTTCGTGAACAAAATTGTAGCCAGGAGTTGGGAATGCATTTGTTGTCATTGCATGAAACATAAACGCATCATCAGGGTCGGGAGAATGTCCTATTCGGACGATAAGGTTGCCATCATCATCCCGCGGTAGATTGGCCATATGTTGTCCAAAGACAAACCCTTCAAGAACCAACCGCTTCATTTCATAAACAATCAACTCCATGCATCGACGTATTGTTTATGTAATTGGTAACGTAGTTCCGACCATGGGTAAAGCGTCTCGGTTCTTACCCACCCTTGCGCTGTTTCTCGCATTAAGCATCCTCGTTGGTTCATCCTCTGGTTCCAGTAGTGGTCTTTTTTTCCATCACACAATTGAAGTTGAAGATGCTCAATCTGGTAAGCGAACAGTAGAATTAGATTCGCAAGGCCATATCTACGCAACATTTGAATCAAGATTGATAAAATTCGATTCGGAAGGTTCGATCCTTCAGGAACATCAATTTGCGAATGAAATTCTGGCATCAGCTCTGTCGCCTGACGGTTCAAAACTCGCAGTTACCACACGAACATCTACGGCAGGATTGGATTCAGTGTATGTCCTATCTACGGGCGATTTGAGTACCTTGGTATCCAATGATGTCACAAGCACCAATGCAAATCTCTTGGAATGGTCCCCAAACGGAGCAAATCTCTACACAAATGCTCCCGACAATGGCGTTCTACAACTTAACAAGGACACGTTAGATATCGAGACGTCTTACGTAGGAAATCATACCAATCTGATGGCGTGTATGGATGTGTCAGCAACGAGTGGGGCGGTATTAACAGCAGATGTTGAAGGTTTAGTCCATCTATGGAACAATGAAGGCGATGTAGTTCTTCATGAAATTCTTCTCGGATCAACTATTCTTGATTGCCAAATAGGAGGCAACGATGAGTACTATTCAGTCTCTACTCCCAACAACGGAATTCGAAAATGGACTTTTTCTGGTTCAGAATTGAAACCTATTGACCTTGACGGAGTTCTTCGGTTCGAATTTTCACCAACTCCCAATACATTAATTGTTCACACAGATGCATCAATGCATCAAATTCTTGCCTACGACGTCGTGAGTGAACAAATTACTGATAGCATCTCGATGTTTCACACCTTCGATGATTATCATGTCGAGTTCGATCAAAATGGAGCAATGGAGAGAATTCATACTACCTCGAGAGTAAAGCATATTGTCGTTTATGAAAATGAAGTTCATCACGATGGTATAGGCGAATCAGGGATTGATACGGATGGTGATGGCGTCCCAGATTCTATTGATGATGATGACGACGGTGATGGAATCGAGGACAATTGGGACCTGAACTGTCCTGATGTCGGCATATCATGCTCGTTGTTACCTGATGAGGATTACATTCGAAACATCGACATTGAGCTAAATACAACTCATGTTGTCGTCACACAATCTTTCACACTCAACAAGGTACATTCTGCAAGTATTCGAGATCTGGTAAGATACTCGATGGATAGCGATATCAAATTAAGCGCTGAAGAAGCGGGATTGTTCTCGAATGCCATTTGTAACAATATGAACGCCATTGATGTTGCTTCATCTCTGAACTCATTTATTTCAGTTGAACAATACTCGTTAAATTTCTCAGAAATGTCTTGTTCTGTTGAGGAAGGTTTGGTTCTCTATCCTTCAAGCGATCGAATATCACACGTTCGATATGCCATCGATGTGGTTTTTGAATATCAACCAACGACGACAGATGGGTTGGTAGTCGGCATCCAAAATCATCGATTCACCTCAACCGGTAGCATCACTGAATTGAGTCCTCAGCACCCTCTCTCCATCCACATACACGGTGAAGATATTACGAGCCAAGAATACGTACCATGGCATATCCAAGAAAATCAAGTGTCCTTTACACTCGCCAATAAACAGGTTGATTCAGGCACCCTTAATCCAAGTTCAATTGCATCATCACCTATCCTTATCGGATTGATTCTATTGATGATTGGTGCTCTGATTTTGGCTGGCGTCTTTTTCGCTCGCCGACAATCTGACAAAAGCAATTACGACATTGTACTCGATGAAGACGAGGATGAGGAAGAGGACGAAGATTACGCCTACCCTGATGAGGATGATGACTACTACGATGACGAAGATGAATTCTCAGCAATCGATGAGGAACAAGAAGATGAAAATGACGTTGAGGATGATGCTTCCGTTCGACGGCGAGTACCTCCTCGACGAAGAACAGCGTCGTCGAAGCGCGTTCCTATTCAACCCAAGGAAGCGAATGAAGCAAAGCAACTCCTTCAAGAATCTTCAAAGGAAGTCGTGAGAAAACGACGAGCTCGTCAATCAGAACACGACACAGTTCGAACAAAGCGGCGTAAATTGAGCGATCAACAGCCCGTAGATGCTGAACCTCGTCGAAGAAGAGCGGTCAAGAAAAATCCACAATCAGAGGCCGACATGGATGAAACGCTTCGGAAGTTTGTCTCTGAATCACCAGAGGAATGAAATTGGCTCATTCACATCACAACACCGTTCCAAATATTCAGACAAACCAGCCACATGTTCACCATCAAGCCGGTTGAACACCTCACCAAAATATCGGTTTAGTCGTTCCATCGACATGTCAGAATGGAGATGGGCATGGAGGAGAACTTTTTCACGTGTGAGAGGATTATTCTCAAAATCATCCAAACGCATGAGCAATGCTTGGTGTGCCTCCCTCACCGCTTCGACAGGAGTGTCTTTCCGTGCTGCGAAAACGCCGAAGACCATTGGCTGGCCTGTTAACTCAAGCCAAGCCTGACCGAGATCAAGTTGGACGAGTTCTGGATTTGTTTTCGCTCGGTCAAGGGCACGGTCACCTATGAGAAGGGCTCCATCGCATCGTTCAAGCATACTATCCAAATCAGGTCCCATTTCAACAGGGCGTGGATCAATACCTCGCTCTTTGAGAAGATACTTGAGTAAAGCTACAGAGGATGACGAATCCGTCGGTAGAGCAATGTCACGCATCTCTTCGAGCGGCCTATTACCAAAAACGAGAACGCTTCCAACTTCACCTTTGGAGCAAATACCAATCTCAGGTACGAGTGCTAATTCATCTCTATGCTTAGCAAAGTCTGCAGCAGGAATTGGTGCGAGGACACAGTCTTTGCGTAGAAGATGCCCTGTCAACCAAGATGGCGGAGCGGGTAAAACATGGAATGAATCATCCAAACCAACGAAGAGAGGATCGCAATTCATGAAAGCCACCCTGCCAATTGTTTTCATCCATCGAGGTGTTTGTTTCATCATTGTATCAGCTCATGCCATCGGAAGTCGCTTAATTGGTTGGGGCGGTACATATTCTTCGAATTCTGTATACGTTGTATTGCGCTTCACTGGAATAGAGCCAGCATCACGTACTAATTTCGATAATTGTTGGAGATCGTATGTCAATGGTGTTGTTGATCCTGCCAAATGCATGATTGATTCTTGCTGAACTGTTCCATCGATGTCATCTGCTCCAAATTGGAGGGCAAGTTCAGCAAGTTCATCACCAATGTTCATTCGATATGCTTTGATGTGCGGTATGCTATCAAGTAAAATCCGAGAAACAGCGATGACCCGTAGAATTTCTTGTCCTGTGGATAACTGCGCCATTGGTAATCGAGTGGAATCAGGCAAGAAAGGGTATGGAACAAAGCATTGGAAACCGTTTGTTTTTGCACCTAGATCTCTCAATCTAAGGATATGTTCGACGCGTTGTGCGGTCGTTTCAATGGTTCCGAAGAGCATTGTACAGTTGCTCGGCAATCCAATCTCATGGGCTGTTTGATGGATGTCAAGATATTCTTGACTTGATTCCTTTCCATTGCAGATGATAGCACGAACGTCGTCGTTGAGAATCTCAGCGCCACCTCCTGGGAGAGAAGTTAATCCCGCAGACTTCAATTGTTCAAGAGTCTCTTGAATCGATAATTTAGAGATTTCTGCGAGATGCTTTATTTCGACCGCAGTGAGCGCTTTTATTGAAACGTGAGGATATTCCTTGCGAACCGTTTGGAACAATTCCGAATAATGATCGACAGTCCACTCAGGGTGCAGTCCACCAACGGAGTGAACTTCATTCACATACGGTGAAAACTTCGATAATTCATCGAGATAATTTTCGATCGTAAGAGCATATGCATCATCGGCTTTGGGACCACGACGGAATGCACAAAAGCGACAGGCAAGAACACAAATGTTGGTTTGATTGATGTGTACATTCGAATTAAAATAGGCTTTCTGACCATACATTGCCACTTTGTGTAAATGAGCTAATCGGCCGAGTTCAAACAAATTTTGTTCAGAAAACAAGCGCAATCCATCTTCATGGTCGAGGGATTCGTCATTGATGATTTTATCAACGACAATTTGGAGTGACGTTGACCATTGTTCGTTACGAAGTGAGTTCTTGAGATTGGTTCTCCATTCTGAATCTCGATCCGCAATCGCGGTGGTCGAAACCCATTCAGTCATATGTGCGCCTCAAGTTTCTTCTTCAAGAAGATGTGGATACGGCCACGACTCAACGACGTACTTTGAAGAAGCCTGAATTAATCATAAATTTACGGAACTCTTCTACCAAAAAGACCGTCGATGCTACTGCTATCAAGACCATCCAATCAACACTTTCCAGAGGAGTGGTGCTGAGCAAATTACCAAATTCAATTCCAATGACTGGAAGTTGGAACGTTGCAAAGTGGACGAAGAGGAACAACAGGAAACCTGAGGCCAGAATAGCGTAATTGATGGCTTTGTTTGAGAACAATCCCAATGAGAAAAGACTCTCTTTTTCCGAACGACAATTCAGTACATTGAACAGTTGAAAGACGATGAATACAGCGAACGTCATCGTTTGAGCATCGGCGAAGGTTGTATCAGCGTAAGAACTCCATGAACTCAAAGCAGTTTCCTCTCCGGCTTGGCAATCGGCAACTGAGAACCCTGCATCTGATTCTGTCGCAAATGGAGCAAGGCTGCATTCGTTTCCGTAGACGCCACCTCCAGCGAGGAAGAACACAATGAGCGTACCAACCACCATAACTGCACCAAGATAGAAAATAAGAGCAATATCTCTTGCATTCGGTAAACCTTCGTCAACTGGACGCGGTGGTCTTGCCATAACATTACCATGACGTTTCTCAACACCAAGTGCGACTGCAGGTGGTCCATCCATGAGAATGTTGATCACAAGAATTTGCGTCGCTGTAAGAGGAAGTTCCCAGCCAAAAATGAACGTCGAAATAACGATCAATGCAACTGCTGCAACGTTTGTTGAAACCTGGTAACGTACGAAATTTCGGATGTTTTGGTAGATTTTTCGTCCTTCCTCAACGGCGTGGACAATGTTGGCGAAGTTATCGTCCTGAAGCACCATATCTGCTGCATCTTTGGCGACATCTGTACCCGCTATTCCCATAGCAATACCGATGTTTGCTCCCGATAGTGCAGGCGCATCATTAACTCCGTCACCAGTCATTGCAACAATCTCGCCTTGCTCTTGCAAGGAAGAGACAATACGCATTTTTTGATCCGGTGTCACCCGAGAGAAAATGGCCCTGCCGACAGAATCAGTCAGCTGATCATCGGACATTTCTCGTAGTTCTGCACCACTTACAGGATCAAGATCGGCACCATGAATGGACAATTCCCTGCCAATAGCAGATGCTGTCATGTGATGATCGCCTGTAATCATCTTCACCTTGATTCCAGCATCCTGACAAATACGAATGGCATCCTTCACTTCAGGACGTGGTGGATCCATGATTCCAACGAGTCCCAGGAAAATCATATTATTTTCAACAACAGATATGTCATTCATATCCTCATCCTCATTGAGTTTTCGAGCAGCTAGTGCAATGACACGCATTGATTGAGAACCCATTTCCTTGTTTCGAATCGATGCTTGCTTAAGATCATCTTCGCTGATTTCAACCAATTCTCCATCGAGATATCGATGTGTGGTGATCGGAACAAATCCACCGGCAGCACCCTTTGCGAAGACCCATCGTTCACCCTCATACTCGTGAATAACGGACATTCGCTTGCGTTCTGTATCAAAGAAGAACTCGTGAAGACGCGGGTGTCTTTGAGAAAACTTTCGTACCTCTCCATTCAATTTCCACCCAAGAACTGCACACGCAGAGTCTGTTGGGTCACCAATCGCCGTCCATCGCCCCTCTTGTTTACTAATTTGAGAATTATGACAAAGAGAGAGACAGGCGGCTAGAAGACGGAATCCGGGATTTGATTGTAACGAAGACATTGCGTCTTCATCAAGTTCCATTTCACCATCAGTAAGTGCGCCTTTTGGATTAAAACCGTCACCAGTAACGCCATAGAAACCATCCACAGTGTGAAGTTGACGTACTGTCATCTCATTTTTTGTGAGGGTCCCTGTTTTATCAGAACAAATCACAGTGGTTGAACCAAGCGTTTCCACGGCTTTCATGCGACGGATGATCGCTTTGTGCCTAGCCATGTTACGCATTCCCAATGCAAGTGTGATAACGAGAATAATCGGCAACCCTTCAGGGACAATCGCAACAAAGATTGCAATGGCGATGATGAATTGTTCGATAGCAACCTCAACCAATGGTTCCGCCCCTCCGTAAGCAAGAATGAGTTTTATCGAAACAAGCAGTACTGCAACAATAAGGGCAATGAAACCTAAGAATCGACCCAACGATTCGAGTTTTAATTCAAGAGGCGTTTTCGGTGTTTTTGCATCGGAAATATCGCTGGCAATACGCCCGAGTTGTGTGCTCATACCTGTTTCGACAACGACCCCTACTGCACGACCTGTTGCGACAGTAGTCCCCATGTACATCATATTTCGACGATCGGCGAGAAGTGTACTTTGTTCCATAGAGTTGAGATGTTTCGTAATTGGTTCTGATTCGCCAGTAAGGGCGGACTCATCAACTCGGCATTGGTACACTTCGAGCAAACGTATATCTGCAGGAACGTTGATTCCTTCTTCCAATTTGACAATATCACCAGGAACTAAATCTGTTGTTGGAATTTCAGATTCAAATCCATCTCGAAGAGTAACGGAATTGGAAATGCTCATTTGTTTGAGTGCATCCATCGCTTGCTCAGCTTGTCCTTCTTGCCAGAAACCAAAGAAAGCATTCGCAGTTAGGACGAGGAAGATGAAGATGGCATCTCCAGGATGATCGGGCTTGATGGCTAGAGCAACCAAAGCGGCAGCGATGAGGAGGTAATTGAGTGGATCGTTGTATTGCGAAAGAAATCTCAAAAATGCTGAGGTTGGTTCTGGTTGTTCAAGTTGGTTGGGGCCATATTTTTGCATTCGAGAGTGAATCTCAGATTGAGTTAGGCCATTCGGGTTTGCATCCAATACCGAAAGTACCTCATCAGTATCCATAGAGTGCCAATTCTGTTGGACCATAAAATCACCTTTGAAGTCAAAAAAGACTCCAACGGGTTTTCGTCTCCTTAACGCTTTATGATTTTGATGGAGGAATACCCATGAAAATCTACGTATGAAAATTCTGTACCTACACAGCCGAATCTTTCTCAAACTTCGTATGTCTGGAAGGTTTATGTCCGCACAAGAAGGGCCTTACATTCCTGCAGATCAGGAACCGAAGGAACTCACACTGCGTGTCCTTGTTGTCGGCGTGCTTCTTGGCATCTTGATGACAGCAGCGAACGCATACCTTGGATTATATGCAGGAATGACCGTTTCTGCGAGCATCCCGGCAGCGGTCATGTCCATGCTTATCCTTCGAAGCCTGTTCAAAGATGTCAGTATCCTCGAGAACAACGCTGTGCAAACCATGGCAAGTGCGGGTGAATCCCTCGCTGCTGGCGTGATCTTTACGGTTCCAGCCATGCTTGTTATTGGTATTTGGGTCGACATCGAATGGTTTCCAACGCTTGCTATAGCTTTGCTCGGGGGTTTGCTTGGAACGATGTTTACGATTGCTCTTCGTCGATTGTTTATCGTTGAGGAAGCACTACCGTACCCTGAAGGTGTAGCGTGCCGAGAGGTCTTGGTTGCAGGAGAAGAGGGCGGTAGCGGTGCGCTTGCCATTGTTTACGCATTGGGAATTGGTGCTCTCTATGGTCTCATGGTAAAAGGATTCAAAGTCACTCATCATTCTGCAGAAACAGCATTTGAAATCTTGAAAACTCGAATGTATGCGGGTATTGACTTGTCTGTCGCATTGCTGTCGGTAGGCTTCATTGTGGGCATCCGAATTGCATCGTTCATCTTCTTAGGTGGAATCATTGGATTTGCTATACTCGTTCCGCTGTTTGGTTATCTCAATGGTTGGCCAGAATCCGATACATTGGCCGGAGGGTTTGACAAATTATGGCTTGAACAAGTTCGCTATGTAGGCGTTGGAGCAATGGTGGTAGGTGGCATCTACACGCTGTGGAGCATGCGCAAAACCATCCTCACAGGACTTAAGAAATCCTTTGTTCAAAGTGAATCTGATTCAGAGTTGCATCTTCGAACCGAAAAAGATCTTCCTTTGACGTATGTGACAGTCGTTTGTGGCGTTCTTATCGTCCTCACGTTTTTCTTCTATTGGTACATCACCGGCTCATTACTTCTCTCGTTGTCTGGAGCACTCTTTTTGGCTCTCGTAGCGTTTTTCTTTGCGGCAGTTGCAGGATACATTGCAGGTGTTGTCGGTTCGAGCAACTCACCTGTTTCAGGAATGACCATTGCGACGTTGTTGTTTACCGTGGGATTGGTATGGATTGTTGGATCGCTGATTCTCGATTTGTCACAAACCGAATTGATGTATGCCACACTCCTTATTGCGGCTGTCGTTGCTAGCAGTGCAGCTATTGCTGGAGATGTCATGCAGGATTTGAAGACGGGTCACATGGTTGGAGCAACCCCGTGGAGACAGCAAATTGCTGAGATTGTGGGCGTCATTACGGGCGCATTTGTCATCGGTCCAACCATCGCATTGCTTCACAATGCCTTCCAGATTTCATCGACAGCATGTTTGGCAACGAACGATCGAATTGTAGCATCAAATAGCGGCGAACCATTGTACGATTGCAGCGAGGCTCTGTTCGCACCACAGGCCGAGTTGATTGGAGCGATTGTCAAAGGTGCATTCGTTGGCGATATGAATCTACCAATGGTCTTCCTCGGAGCGGCATTAGCCGTCGTTCTCATTCGATTATCGATGCCGGTAATGTCCGTTGCCATTGGAATTTATTTGCCACTAAAATTGAGTGTTCCAATTATGATTGGAGGAATTCTATCTTCGCTCGCCATGGGTGCTGCACACTTACGAATCGATGGTACACTTGACCGAAAGCCATCGAAAGAAGCACAAGCGGCTGCTTCTGAAGTTGAAAGTCGGGGCGTACTCATCGGTGCAGGATTCATTGCGGGAGAATCAATATTGGGCGTACTGATTGCAGTTCTTATCGTGTTGAACATCAATTTAGATGAAATCTTCGGCATCCATGAATTGTCTCAAATGTTCTCTCTACTGTTCTTTGCATGGTTCGTTGGAGTCTTTATTTGGCTAGCGACAAGAGCGCTTCCTGAAGGCGGGAATCTTGGCAGAGAAATATTCACAACAGCGTCCCATTCGATCAAAAAATTTGCTCGATCCCTGATGCCACGCTCCAAATAATCCAACGGTAATTATGAAAGGCTCAAGGCGATGGCCATTGTTTGGTGGTCAACATCACAGCATCAATTACTGAACTGGAAGAACTCGCTCGACGTTGTCGAATTGAAATTGTCAAAATGGTTCATCGGGCCCAAGCAGGGCATCCAGGAGGATCGCTTTCTGAAATCGATTTGATTGCGGCCTTGTATTCGACTTCGCTGCGTGTTCGACCCGATGAACCTGACTGGGAAGACCGAGATCGATTTATTCTCTCCAAAGGTCATGCTTCACCAGGAATGTATGCACTCCTTGCCGAAAAAGGATTCATCCAACACAGCGATTTGCATTCGTATCGCGTTCTCGGAGGTGTTTGTCAAGGCCACGTTGACATGAAATGGTGCCCTGGAGTTGATTTCAGTGCGGGTAGCCTCGGCATGGGACTTTCCTTTGGAATGGGATGCGCACTTGCTGCCAGAATTGAGGGCAGTGAACGACGAGCATTCGTTATGCTTGGCGACGGTGAGATTCAGGAAGGATCCATTTGGGAAGCTGCCATGGCAGCTGCACATCATGAATTGGGCAATCTCAAAGTTATTCTCGATCGAAATAGAATCCAAAACGATGACTTTTGCCTCGAACAAATGCGCATGTTTGACATCCCTGCCAAATGGAGAGCATTTGGTTGGAACGTCATGGAAATTGATGGACATGACATGAATGAAATTGTTGAAGGAATCAAGTTCCTCGATACGTCGAACGACGCACCATCGATTCTCATCGCTCACACCATCAAGGGGAAGGGCGTCTCATACATGGAAGACAATCCTTCCTTCCACGGTGCAGCACCGAACGATGAGCAGTTTGCTCTTGCTATGCAAGAATTGGGGGCGGTTGAATGACTCGAATGGCAGCGACACGAGATGGTTATGGACAAGCGTTGCTTGAATTAGCAGAAAACGAGAAAGTCGTTGTGCTTGAAGCCGACCTTGGAAAGTCAACAAAATCGTTGCATTTCCGCAAGGCGCACCCTGAGAGGACAATTTCCTGCGGTATAGGCGAGCAAAACATGCTCTTGGTCGCTGCGGGTATGGCATCGAGCGGTTACATCCCATTCGCATCCACATTTGCCATCTTTACAGAACGAGCATTTGAACAAATGAGAAACGGAGTTGCTCGGCCTAACCTCGCTGTCCACCTGTGTGGATCTCATGGTGGCACACATACGGGGACAGATGGTTCATCAGCCCAGTCCATCGAAGATTTAGCCATCTATCGAACGCTTCCGAATGTCACAGTACTTCACCCATGCGATGATGTCAGCACGCGACTGCTCACCAAACAACTTGCGTCATCAAAGAATCCTTCTTACATGCGGACAGCTCGAAACAAGACACCCGTCTTATACGATGATGCAGATCCAAAGGCAATCCAAATTGGAAAGGGCATCACATTGCGCCAAGGAGATGATGTTGCCATCATCGCCTGTGGTGTTTTGGTTTCTGAAGCACTCAAAGCAGCAGATTCATTGCAAGAGAAGGGTATTGGTGCAACGGTCATCGATATGCACACCATCAAACCACTCGATGTTGGTTTGGTCGATGAAGTAGCGTCCCGTTGTGGCGCTATCGTCACTGCTGAAGATCATTCCATCATTGGAGGACTTGGCGGTGCAGTTGCCGAACACCTTTCCGCATCTTCTCGCACCCCGTTAGAGCGGGTTGGCGTTCAAGATCGATTCGGGGAATCTGGACAGGCAGATGAAATGCTCGAACTCATGGAATTGAGTTCACCACACATCGTCAAGGCTGCTCTGCGGGCAATTGACCGCAAGTGAAGCAACCATCATGTTCATGAATCGCCAATTCAACGATGGTGCATGGAGTTCTTCCTTGACACTGCTGATGTAGACGAAATTCGTGAAATTGCCGCTTGGGGTATTCTCGACGGTGTGACAACCAACCCATCACTGATAAAGAAAAGTGGACGGGACTTCAAAGAAGTCGTAGGTGAAATTGCTGGAATCTGTTCAGGACCTATTTCTGCAGAGGTAACAGCAATGGATACTGCTGGAATGTTGGAACAAGCACGTCAATTGAAAGCAGAATTGCCTTCAAATGTGATCATCAAAATTCCTTGTACTCCAGAAGGGCTCGCTGCAACCAAGGTCTTGACCGAAGAGGGTGTTGACACCAACGTAACACTGATTTTTTCTGCTTCGCAAGCGCTCATGGCTGCAAAAGCCGGAGCCACATACGTTTCGCCTTTCATCGGTCGAATTGACGACACGGGACACGATGGCATGAATCTCATTGCCGAGATTATGGAAACCTGGGAGAAATACGATGTTTCAACCAAAGTCCTTGCTGCTTCAATTCGTCACCCAACGCATGTTCTTCAGTGCATGCAACTTGGTGCTCATACAGCCACCATGCCCGCCAAAATTTTCCGTCAACTCATGAAACACCCGCTCACTGACAAAGGCCTTGAGGGCTTCATGCGTGATTGGGCTGAAGTCGAGGCAGCTGGCAAGGCTTGAACATCAACCCTTCGAAAAGGAGGCTTCATCAATGATGGAGCATCAGCCCACACCATCGAGGGAGCACGATGAGTGATATTCAGGAACGCCTGCAAAAACTTCTCGATGGGGAGTTGGATGCTGCGGAAGTTGCTGAGGATCCTGCTCTTGCATCTTTGGCAGACCGTCTTTATGGTATCAAAATCACGCCAGTTCAACCCAAAAAACTTCGAGATTTTGGTGACGAAGCAGCAGCGCCATCTGCGCCACTTCCCGCTACGGATATGATGATTGAAGTCATTGGTGACGTTGCACTTGAGCATCCTCCCGCACCAAATGCGGGTCTACCTCCTCTCGCACCGATGCCTGCTGTTCCTAATTCCAAGGGATCAAAGTCCTTCGGTATGATGAGTTATCTCTCCATTCTCGCTCTGCTTGCAGTCATTGCCAATTTGTTTGGATACCTTCACACACTCGTTGGCTCGCTATGTACAAACGCATGTAAAAATGAAGGACATACGAAGATGAATCTTCTTGAGGTTTATCGTTTGGATTCACTTAATGGATGGAGCCTTCCTGTCACCGAGGGTGTTATTGGTATACCTGATGTTGTTGCAATCCTTGGTCTTCTTGTCATGGTCTTTCTCTTGCGTAAAAAGGCATGAACACGTCGTCCTAAGGCCGACTTTCTCCGTCATCTTGATGAGCAGGAGTTGAAAGGAGTCACTATGGGCAAACCAGCGAAGGCCAAGCGAGGGATTCCAAGCAAAGTTGAAGATTTCAACGCTTGGTATCCGTTTATTGTTGAGGCTGCTGAACTCGTTGACAAGCGTTACCCAATCAAAGGAATGGATGTTTGGCGCCCATATGGATGGAAAGCTATGCGTCAAATCGATGCATTGACGCATTCAGAAATGGATCGAACAGGCCATGAGGAAGTCAATTTTCCACTCCTTATTCCTGAAGATCTTCTCGAAAAAGAAAATGCATTGGTCGCCCGACTCAAGCGGGCTCGAGAAGAAGGTGTCGATCCAGATGAACTTCGTGACGAAGATGAAGAAGCGGGATTCAAGAAGGAAGTGTACTGGGTCAAGCATGCAGGAGAAAACGAACTCGACATCCCTATGTTCCTACGTCCAACCAGTGAAACTGCAATGTACACAATGTTTCCATTGTGGATTCGAAGTCACAAAGACTTGCCATTGAAAGTCTACCAGATGGTCAATACGTTCAGATATGAAACAAAACAAACACGTTCGTTCATCCGAGTCCGTGAGATCCACTTCTTTGAAGCACACACAGCACATGCTGATGAAGCCGATGCTACACGACAGATTGAGCAAGATCTGGAAATTGTTGACCGGTTGATGGAGAAATTATGCCTGCCCATTATCAAGGCAAAGCGTCCTGTCTGGGACACCTTCCCTGGCGCACACTATACGATAGGAATCGATGCCGTCATGCCGAATGGACGAACATTACAGGTTGCAAGTTGTCACCACTATCTCGACCAATGGGCAAAAGCATTTGATATCACATACGAGAATTTGGATGCGAAGCAACAACACGTCCATCAGACAACATATGGTATGTCTGAACGACTACTAGGGGCTGTTGTCGGCATGCATGGCGATGACTCTGGATTGATCATGCCACCGGCCATTGCGCCATGGCAAGTCGTCATCTGTCCAATGATTCGAAAGAATTCTGAAGTTGACACAGTAGCAATATCGCACCAAGTTGCGGATACACTGCGAGACGCAGGCTTGAGGGTGCATGTTGACGATCGTGACCTACATCCTGGTCAGAAATATTACGATTGGGAAATCAAAGGCGTCCCTCTTCGATTGGATATTGGCCCACGTGATGTTGAGCAGGGTACCGCTTTTGCAGCAAAACGAACGGGTGGAAAACAACCCTTACCAATGGAGTCCATCGTTCAATCTGTGAACGAGGTGTTAAACGAAATTTCCGATGTCTTGAGGGAACGTTCAACTCAGCACATGGAACATGTGATTCAACCACTCCCACCATTTGTTGAAGAGAACGGAGAATGGAGGATGGATGGAGAAGTCAAGGATGGACACATTTACGAATTACCATTCGACGGAACAGATGCTCATGCAGAGGCCATAGAGCGAGCAACAGGACTGACATTCCTTGGAGATTCTACGGACCCATTCACTGAAGAATTGCCATGCCACATGAGTGGAAAGGCAACCAAACGTCGTGTACTTCTAGCCAAGACCTATTGATGATGAAGAAATTCAAGTATCTTCTCTGGCGGCCTTCCAATCACTGCCTTACCATTGAAAACAAGTACGGGTCGCTCAAGGCACTTCGGTTGTTCAAGGAGCAATTCTTTGATTGCACCGGAATCGAGATTCCCGAAATCAAATGAACCAATAACATCCTTTCGTCGGAGTATACCTGGTAACGATGAAAGAATCTCAATGTCATCTGAGTGAATGCCTTCGGAGAGGTATCGATAATCCTCAAAATCTGCACCCGACTCTGTAAGAAGCGTAACGGCTTGCCTTGATTTAGAGCAACGTGGATTGTGATAGAGACGCATACGATCACACAATGCCTACATTCCAAACGATGAAGGATCCATATCCATCTCTCCATCCTTCATCATCTTCCTCATTTGCTTGTTCAACTTACGGTTTCCACCCATTCCCTTCATCATCTTCCGAGAACGCTTCCATTGCGCAATGAGTTCACGAACATCCTTTTCCTTGACACCTGAACCACGAGCAATGCGTTGAATGCGTTCAGCCTTAATTTTTGCAGGCTCATTTTTCTCCCAAGCAGTCATGGAGTCCATGATGGTTCGATAGCGGTCAAGGTTGCCTTGCATGGCTTCTTTTTGTGATTTTGACATCCCACCGAGTCCGCCAAACATGCTACCAGGAAGGAACGACATGAGTTTGTCAATCGTTCCGACTTTTGCCATCATTTCCATCTGTTTGTACATGTCGTTCAGGGTAAATCGTCCGGACATGAGGCGCTGCGTCAAACGCATGGCTTCTTCTTCATCCAAATCCTCTGGTGCAAGGTCGATGAGGCCACGTATGTCGCCCATACCAAGAAGTCGTGAAATGAAACGGTCTGCTTCGAATTTTTCAAGATCGGAAACCTTCTCACCAACACCGATGTGAACCAAAGGAGCACCAGTCGCAGCAACGGCGGACAGTGCTCCACCGCCACGTGCAGTACCGTCCAATTTTGTAACGACAATACCGGTCACACCTGCAAGGTCATGGAACGAGGCCGCTACAGGACCTGCAGCTTGCCCAACTTGCGCATCAATAACCAACCATCGCTCCGTTGCACTTGTTATTGATGCAATGCGTTCTAATTCTTCAACGAGTTCTTCATCGAGTTGGTGACGTCCTGCTGTATCGACGATAACCAAATCTGCAGCAGCACATGCTGCAAGACCGTTTCGTACGATTGTGGTAGCATCCTTCTCGTCCGGCTCTCCGTACACCATAACGCTTGAATCTTCAAGCAATTGTGAAAGTTGAGCATAGGCGCCAGGACGATGGACGTCGGCTTCAATAACAGCAACGCGCAATCCGTGCTTTTTTCGATACCATTCTGCGAGTTTGGCGGTCGTGGTCGTCTTACCTTGACCGTACAATCCAACGAGAAGAAGCGTTGCACCACGTGGCTGGAATTCGTGGCTGCTGCCAAGAATTCGAACCAGTTCGAGATAGAGAATATTCATCGCATGCGTCTGGAGATCGATGCCTGGACGTGGTTCCTCTTCTCGCATTCTTTCCTCGAGGCGATCAACGATTTCCTTCGTTTGACGAACGTTAAAATCAGCCTCTTGCAAAGCGCGACGAAGACTCTTGGTCATTTCTTTGAGTTCTTCTTCATTCAATCGACGCTTGCTACGGAGAAGTCCGAGTGAACGGAAAATTCCACGTGATAGGCCTTCAAGCGCCATGAATTACCCACCAAGCCTTCTCCTTTCAATCCAACGGATGTTCATTCATCGAGAGGAACTTCAAGCCGAAGGACATCGTCCTCAAGTTTTGCCTTGACCTGTGTCGATTTTGCTGGAGACGTTGTTGGAATTGCATGTTCTCGACCATTGACACCGACGTAGAGTATACCATCCTCGCTACGCAAAGAGAGATCTTCTCGTTCTAAACCAGGGAAATGCAAGTGGATAATTTCAACACCATCCCCCATCTCTGTAAATGTTCCACGATGGATGGAATGATGCAATCGCTCACCAACAGAGTACGGGCCAAGTTCCTCGCCTAGTGGCTGTGGTTCTCCGTACAAAAGAGAACCATACGTTCGTAACCGCTCCAATCCCTGTACTTCTGAGTCAAACAAATCCATCGTTGTAACAGGAACATTTAGCGAGTCTTTCAACTCAGCAATGTGACCTTGTTCTTCAGTGCGGCGTCTCTGGAGGAAAGGATGATCCAGTTCGGGCGTTACGCGATTGACAAGACATCCCGTTACAGGCAATTCGTATTCGTTAAGTGAAGCATTTGCACGTACAGTTTCGTTCACACCCATCCGTTCGGGAATGGTCACAAGGGTAAACGAAGTTGTAGATGGATCGCTCAATACTCGGCGTACATGAAGGACGCGACGGCGGAATCGCTCAAGTTCTTCTTTCATGGCATCGCTTTGCTTCCGTCCAAAAAGCATCGAACGAAGCCCTCCAGAGACACGCATCATTCGAAGCAAACGTCCTGACCAGGCCTCAATAAGTTCTGGCAAGGAAAGGAAGCGAAGTGTATGACCGGTCGGAGCCGTATCGAATACAATCACATCCCATGCTGGATTTTCAACATGTTTGAGCAACTCATCAAAGGCTATCGCCTCATCGAGTCCAGGAAGGACTAATTCACTCGAATCAACTTCTTCTTTGATGGATTCCATCTCTTCTTTTGCTGATTGATCAAACATTCCACCAAGACCGCCAAAAGCTGCAAGCGGAGAAGTTGACATACCCGAGAGACTTTCACCAAGTTTAGGCATAAAGGTCGATAACTTCGCTTCAGGGTTTAATTCCAAGCCAAAGAGACCGGGTACACCATCAACGGGTGTTGGTTCGGAGGATAATTCAACGCCAAGCGAATCAGAAGTGGAGTGAGCAGGATCGCTCGATACGAGAAGGACTTTCAGACCAGAGTCTGCGAGCCATACTGCGGTTGATGCTGAGGTTGTTGTTTTCCCAACACCACCCTTTCCCCCGAACAACAACAATCTCGCCATGGGCTTGACACTTTGTGGTGGTGTTTGAACTCATTGCTCACGTTTACTCCTAACCAACTTATGTATGCGTGTCATCACGAGATGTTGTGGTCAATGATTTTGTCACGTTCCAAATTGCCGCAATATGTGGCCTCATCGGTATGACGTTGGGCTGGCGCGGTGTGATGACAAAATATTCTGGATTCTATGACTTGCCAACAGCATGGAATCAGGTGTTCTGGGGAATTCTTCTTGGAGGGGCGTTTGCATCGTATGCAGATAGTTCGCTGTTTCTGCCTTATTATGAGGCTCAAGTAACAGGGACTCGAACAGCGGAATTAAATGTCATTCGCCTCATTCTTGTTCCACTCATTGCAACGATTGGTATGCATTTTTTGCTTCGTCGAAAACGAGTTCGTAAAGGCGGTTCACAAGCAACCAGTGGTTGGGCGCTCGGTCTTGCGGTTGGAGGAATGCTGGCCATCGTTTTGATCACGAGAAAAGTACAAACCGGTATCGATGGATTCCAGGATGTCCTTACTGTTTTGCTCATCGGGTTTTTCGCACCACGAGTTGAAGCCATCATCACCGCATTTCATGGAACCCTTATGTTGAGAGGAAAACGATGGGGTGCTATTTTCAGAGCCACATTTTGGAGAGCATCCTCCCTCACGATGTTCTATTTCGCTTGGTTTAGTCCTTTGGCTTGGGTTTTCATCATTCCACCGATCTTGCTGGTGCAAGATTCAGCAGAGAAATGGGTTTGGGATTCAGTACCCAAGGAAGGTCGAAGGCGATGGCGAAGAATGCAAGCGGACAAAAAGCGCGAAAAACAAGTCGCTGCGAGACTTATTCATGAACCAAACTCTCTTCGAACAGAAGAGGAGTGATTTCGCGCCCCCAAGACCTCCCGTATCAATGGTTTGGTCGGTCATCTCACACAACCATTAAACCATGACTGCTCAACCAAGAGGCCATGGGTTCTTGCCCGTACTGTGCTGCGACCACGCTGGATGGTGATACCATCTGCTACTCCTGTGGGAGGGTTTTAGCCAACAGTTCGATTATGGAACATCGTATCCACCTCCAAAAAGACCGTCACAACAACGTCTCTGCATATAAGATGACGACGACGCCTCAGCGAAGAGGACTTGTCCAAACCGATCGTGGAAGAACAAAGAATATCCTCAAAGGTCGAAAGAATCGATTTCGCAGCCTCATCATGCTCGGACTTGTTGCATTCATCATGCTTTCACCACAGGCGAGAGAAATGACCATGGGCAAAATTTCTGAAGTTAAAGAATTCATTATGAATCCTACTTCAGGTTATTTGGTGTATGATATCGAGGCGGATTACACCCTTAATCGAATTGTTTCATTTGAGAATATGGACAGTGACATGAGCGAGTACTTTAACGAGACATTGCCGATTTCACCGGATATTTACGCCCTCGAAGGCAGCAACTCGATGTATACGTATACCGACGGAACACAAGATGTTCCGAATCAGAAAATACAGGACGTTACATCGATTGAGTTAAGAATCGATGGCCAGTCAATCAACATTCCACTTGAAAACTCCGCAATACGAACCTATGCTGAAGCCATCACGACTGCGAGTGGCCACAAAGTATGGTGGCCTGGAACATCGGGTACTGGAAGCCAGTACTGCATTGGCGGTCCTTGTGTCAAGGTGACCATCAATCTTGGCCCAAACCAGGCTACATCGTTTGAGTATCTTGTGACCATTAGTTCGAAATCGTATACATGGTGGTCTGATGCCGACGAGGGCGTTGATCCTCGAATTCCTGGTTTTGCATCCGGTATACTTGAGCAGAACAGTGGCACGTTCGATGATTTTGAAAATCGCGGCGGAGGTGAACGCGTTGACGAATTTACAGCCATTCGATGGTACAACAAAAACCGGGGAGACCCAGATAATTACGCCATCGACGCAACAGGTGCAACCGTTATTGCTGCTGTTTCAGCCATTGATTCAAATCTTCCAGAAAATAACCAGAACGCGTTCAAGTTTGCAAAGGCTGCTTTTGATTACATTCGAGAAAACATCGAGTATTACACCTGCCCACCCAATGACCCCACTTGTGCAGGATTACCTGCTCTAAGTGGACCTGCTTGTTTAGCAGCGGGTCAAGGCGATTGTGACGAACAAACGAACGCCTTCCTCAGTTTATTGCGAGCAAAAGGTATTCCAGGATGGTATGTCTTTGGTATTCTTTCAAGTCAATCTTACACAAAGTGGGAAGCTCACGCTTGGGGCTACATTCAACTACCAATGTCAACGGAATGGTGCAATGAGAACAACATAGAATTGGATAGTTGCTACATCGAGGCATCTGTTGATGTAACGAACAACAAATGGCTTCTGCATACCGCATCTGCACTCATTGATTGGATTGAACAGCCGGATCCAAACAGAGATGGCACCTACATCAATGCCTACTATCGCCCACTCGCCTATTCCGACAAAGACAACGATTTTGAGCGCGTCCAAAGAGACCGTGTCTTTGCATTAGAGGGGCCTGTTAGTTACGGTGGTGGCAAGTTCCCAGTATACAGTTGAGGTGATGAACAATGCGAGTAATCATTGGAGGTGCTGGCCGAGTTGGTTCAGAATTAGCTCGAGCCATGCGTGCAGAAACAATGGACGTTGTCTTGATTGACAATGATTCAAGGGCAGTCAAAAATGCTCAATCGTTGGACGCTTTAGTGATTCATGGTGATATCACTTCTCGAGAATCACTCCAAGAAGCAGGAATCGGCGAGGCTACTGTTTTCGTTGCCGTTACAGATTCCGATGACCGAAATCTCATTGCATGTGCCCTTGCCGAAGATGAGTATAAACGACAGAATGGTGTGTCCATTAAACAGAATCTCTTGTCCATAGGTCGCTTCCGAAACAGAACCTATGTCAAAGAGCATGAACAAGGCCACCTTTCACGATGGGCTGCAGTCGATTATGCCATCGATCCTGTCGATGGAGCCATTCAACGACTTGCAACGGGTTTGCGTTCTTCGGCGATTGAAGAAGTGATACCGTTTGGGCACGAGGCATTCATCATTGAATTGAACGTAACGAAAGATGCAGAACAAGTAATCTACCAAACTTTGGCAGAAGCCAGTCTTGGAATTGAAGGCGGATTGCCTCTCATTGTCGGAGTAAAGCGCGATGGTGAGCCGAGCACCGTTCCAAACAAGGATTTCACATTGATGCCGAAAGATCGAATCGCAGTCGCAACAAGTGGTTTAGGATCATTCAGTCGTATTCTGACCGCATTTGGTCACGAATCCATTGATTTTCCAGCACAACCTCGTGTTGCTATCATCGGAGCAACGAATGTTGGTCGCAGAATTGCGGAGAATTGGCTCAGGAATGGTGCTTACGTGACTGTGATTGAGCGAAATTTGAACACCGCAAACAATCTCTCTGGCTCCGATATTGGGGCTCATGCCAATCTTGATGTGATTCATGGAGATTTCCTCGACCGGAATATCCTGACCGAAATTGGGATCAAAGAACATCACATTGCAATTGCCGCTCTCGAAGATGACCACATTTCCATTGCAGCTGCACTCCTTGCAAACGACATGGGCGTTACAAGAACTGGGTTGATTCTCAAGGATTCAGACCTTGTCACTGTCACACAGCGAATGGGAATTACCTTCGCTGTCGACATCAAGCGTGTTGCAGTCGACAATATTCTTGCTCACATTCACACCAAGGCATCAGGTGCTTATGCTATTCTTTCCAACATACCCGATGTTGTAGGAATTAGCCAAACCGTTTCAAAGGAATCGAAATTTGCCGGCAAAAAGATTGGAAATTCGGGATTGCCTGAATGGTCTCGAATCGCATTCATTCAACGCAGAAACACAGCAGGATTTTGGGAAACACTTCGTCCTGCTCGTGAAAAAACCATTGTTGAAGGCGATCGACTCATCTTGTTCTGTCGGCCGGATCGAGTCGCAGATCTTGAGAAGCGATTCAAGGTGTAAACATGCGGTTTGACGTACTCAACCTAATTCTGGGGTGGACGCTTGTTGCGTTGACCATTCCGCTACTGTTGTGTGTTGTAGCAACTGGCTACCTTGACAATTGGGAACTCGCAATTCGAGCCTTTTCAATTCCAGCAGGACTTTCACTTTTCATTGGTTCAATGATGCTTCGATTTGGAACCAAACGTAACACGCACATGCGTCTTCGAGATCGAGAAGCATTTGCTGCAGTAGCTCTGGTGTGGCCACTCGCCGTCTTCATCGGAGCACTCCCTTACTGGCTCGGAGGTATGTTTCATGGACCATTTACAGATGGATCCGATGTTGCAGATATTGCACGAGGTGCAGTCAATGCATGGTTTGAATCGATGTCAGGATTTTCAACAACTGGAGCAACGGTTATTTCCACTTCGATGAGTCCAAACTGCTTGCCAGGCATGGATTGCATTAATTCACAACCGCGTGGACTTCTCTTTTGGAGATCTTTGACGCAGTGGTTTGGTGGAATGGGAATCATCATGCTTGGAATGATGATTCTCTCACGAGTTATTGGGGGTGGAATGGCGCTTGCTCGAGCTGAGTTAACAGGACCGTCATTGTCTCGTTTGAAGCCAAAACTGCAAGAAACCGCTTTGGCCTTGTGGGGACTCTATTTTGCCTTAACACTCCTCGAATTCGGTTTGTTATGGTCTATCGGTGGCATGGATTGGTTTGATTCGATCAATCACGCATTGACAACAATGCCAACGGGTGGATTCTCAA